>JBAZLY010000001.1:0-101994 GCA_041650035.1 Candidatus Omnitrophota bacterium
ACTCAAGCATAGGCCTCACATTATCAAGGACTTGCTGGAACAGCTCAAGGACATTGGGCTTAGCGGCCTTTTCTTTTAATATCTCAAAGGCGTCATAGACGATCGTTTCGGCAGTCGCTTTCTTGCCCCTCTCCATAACGATATTGATAAACTTGGAAACCATCTCCGATTTGTATTTAGGATCAGGTAATACCTTTCTCTTCTCAGCCCTTCTTCTTCTCATCTTTTATCCTTGTCAATTCGGTTTTTGCCTTCCCAGCATAAAATACCGCCGCGTCAAGCCGCCGTAGTCGCCTTAGGCCTCTTGGCACCGTATTTGGAACGGCTCTTCTTCCTGTTTGAGACCCCCTGTGTATCAAGTATGCCTCTTACGATATGATAACGTACGCCGGGGAGATCCTTTACTCTGCCGCCTCTAACCAAGACTATTGAGTGCTCCTGCAGGTTATGGCCTTCTCCGGGTATATATGCGGTAACCTCTATATTGTTAGTAAGCCTGACTCTGGCAATCTTTCTAAGAGCCGAATTAGGCTTTTTCGGGGTCTGGGTCTTTACCTGAAGACAGACACCCCTTTTCTGCGGCGATGACTTAAGCGCCGGAGATTTCGTCTTAGAAAGCATGTGCCTTCTTCCTTTTCTTATAAGCTGATTGATTGTCGGCATATACCCCTCATATGTTTATAGTCTTGGTTTCGCAAAAACCCTGCCTCAGGGACCGCTATAATATTATTCCGGCCCGCGCGCGTATTAAACCGTCTCCCTGTTCTGACTCTCAAGCTCTTTTCTGGCACTCTCCATGATATCGATATTTTTAACAATCTCTATTCCATTATTATCGGGGAAACCCGTTCCAGCCGGTATCAAATGGCCCATAATAACATTCTCTTTAAGCCCAGTGAGATAGTCAACCTTGCCGCCGGTAGCTGCCTCCGTTAATATACGCGTAGTCTCCTGAAAGCTTGCAGCCGATATGAAACTCTCCGTACTCAAGGACGCCTTGGTTATGCCCAGTAATATCGGCGTCGCTTTGGCGGGATTAAGTTTCTTCTTGTTTGCTCGCCGATTCGCCTCATAGAATTCCATCTTATCAACATGAGATCCGACCAAAAGGTCAGTATCACCGGCATCATCTATCTTTACCTTTTTAAGCATCTGCCTGACAATAACCTCTATATGCTTATCATTTATCTTAACACCCTGCAGTCTATAAACCTCCTGCACCTCATTTACAAGATACTCCTGCAATGCCTTATCCCCTGATACCCTGAGTATGTCCTGAGGCACAACAGGCCCATCTACGAGTTGTTGTCCGGCATAGACCCGGTCGCCCTTATATGCGTTGAGATGCTTACCGTGAGGAATTAGGTATTCCTTTTTCATCCCTGTCTCGCTCTTGACGATTATCCGTCTCTGTCCTTTTTTGGAACCGCCGAACTCTACTATACCGTCAATCTCACTTATAATAGCCGGATCCTTGGGCCTTCTCGCCTCAAAAAGCTCCGCTACCCTGGGAAGCCCTCCGGTGATATCCCTGGTCTTCGTAACTAAACGCGGCGTTTTTGCAAGCAGATCGCCCGCCTTTATCTGTTGGCCATCCTTTACCAGTATGTGCGCGCCTGCCGGTATAGGGTACAGGGCCACAACCTCCTTTTTCTCATTTTGAATAACAATCTGCGGATGATATTCTCCCTTGTGTTCAATAATTATCGTGTCTATTAATCTCGTATTAGGGTCTGTCTCCTGGCGCATGGTTAAGCCTTCCTTGATATCCTCAAATCTAACCAGACCCGCCATTTCAGTAAGTATGGGGGACATGTAAGGGTCCCATTTAACTAAGATTGCATCCTTCTTTACCTGTTTGTCTTCCTTGGCGGTTATAACAGCACCATGAGGGACAGGATAGCGCTCGAATTCCCTGCCGCTTTCGTCATTAACAGATATCTGGCCATTACGGTTTAAAACCACTATCTCGCCCGTATCAGCCTTTTCAACTATCCTAAGATTATGATACTTGATAATACCGTCATTTTTACTCTTAACAAAGGCCTGCTCGACTACCCTGCTCGCTGTACCTCCTATATGGAACGTCCTCATCGTAAGCTGGGTTCCGGGCTCACCGATAGACTGCGCGGCGATAATGCCTATGGCCTCTCCTTTCTCAACAAGCCTGCCTGTCGCGAGATTCCTGCCATAGCATTTAACGCAGACGCCTTTTTTCGCCTCACATGTCAAAACACTCCTGATCCTGATTCGTTCTATACCAGCCGTCTCAATAAGGTCAGCCTTTTTCTCATCTATCTCCTGGCCCGCCTCAACAATCAACTCATCCGTTATAATATCTACTATATTATCGCAAGCGACCCTGCCGATCACCCTCTCCTTAAGACTGACGACCACCTCATCACCTTCAATAATAGCGCCTATCAAGATACCGTTCAATGTCTTGCAGTCATCCTCATTAATAATAACGTCCTGGGCGACATCGACAAGCCTTCTTGTCAGATACCCCGAATCAGCAGTTTTAAGCGCTGTATCAGCGAGTCCCTTCCTGGCGCCGTGCGTGGAGATAAAATACTCTAACACGGTCAGCCCTTCTCTGAAATTGGCGGTAATAGGATATTCTATGATATCACCCGATGGTTTGGCCATAAGCCCTCTCATGCCGGCAAGCTGTCTGATCTGCTGTTTGGAACCGCGCGCGCCGGAATCCGCCATCATGAAGATAGGATTAAAATCGCCTAAATTATCAATGACCTTTTCCGAGACCGTATCCGTTACATGAGTCCATATATCAACTATCTTATTGTATCTCTCTCTATCGGTTATAATACCCTTACGGTATTGAGCCTGCACGTCATTAACCTGTTTTTGCGCTTCGGCAATTATCTGTTTCTTTTCAGGCAGCAGCTTCAGGTCGTCCAATGATATAGATAGGCCCGCCTTAGTAGCCCATTCGAAACCAAGCGTTTTTAATTCATCCAACAGCATAACAGTGCTGCTATGGCCGAATTCCTTATAACACGACACTATGATCTTCGATATCTTGCTTTTATTGATGGTATCATTGATAAAGGGCAGGCCTTGAGGCAATGCCTTATTAAATATTATCCTGCCGGGCGTCGTCTCAATGATCTTGTCTGCCATCCTTACCTTAATCATGGCATGTATATCAACCTGCCCGTCATCATAAGCCGTTATCACTTCGTCTACAGAGGCAAATACCATACCACGGCCTTTTTTGTTCTTGTCCTCTTTTGTTATGTAATAAAGACCCAACACAATATCCTGCGTAGGCGATAATACAGGGGAACCGCTTGCCGGCGAAAAGATATTGTTTGACGCCATGATCAGAAGCTTGGACTCCATCTGGGCCTCAATGGACAACGGGACATGAACGGCCATTTGGTCACCGTCAAAATCCGCGTTGAAGGCTGAACACACCAATGGATGCACCCTTATAGATTTGCCCTCTATCAAGACAGGCTGGAATGCCTGTATGCCAAGCCTGTGCAGGGTTGGGGCCCTGTTCAATAGTATCGGGTGATCGGTTATAACAGAATCAAGTATATCCCAGACCTCCAACTTTGCCTTCTCTACCATCCTCTTAGCACTCTTTATCGTGTGCACAAACCCGCGCTCTTTAAGTTTCTTTATGATAAACGGCTCAAAGAGCTCAAGGGCCATCGTTTTGGGTAATCCGCATTGATGCAGCTTAAGTTCAGGACCTATAACGACAACGGAGCGGCCTGAATAATCCACTCTCTTACCCAGAAGATTCTGCCTGAACCTGCCTTGTTTACCCTTAAGCATATCGCTTAAGGATTTCAAGGGCCGATTGCCTGTGCCGAGGACCGGCCTGCCATGACGTCCATTATCGAAAAGCGCGTCAACGGATTCCTGAAGCATGCGTTTTTCGTTTCTTATAATGACCTCCGGCGCTTTAAGCTCCATCAATTTTTTAAGCCTGTTGTTCCTGTTAATAACCCTCCTATACAGATCGTTCAAATCGCTGGTCGCAAAACGCCCGCCGTCCAAAGGCACTAAGGGTCTGAGATCGGGCGGGATAACGGGGATAATATTAAGTATCATCCACTCGGGCTTATTGTCGCTCTGTTTGAATAATTCGACTATCTTTAAAATCTTGGCCAACCTCTTCTGAGACTGATCGCCTTTAGAGTTCTTGATATCTTTGGTAATCTTCGCCGACAATTTAGACAGATCGACCTTTTCAAGCAGTTTCTTTATCGCCTCGGCACCCATCATGGCCTGAAAGCCGTCTTTATATTGCTGGCGGTACTGACGGTATTTTTCGTCATTCAAAAGTTCTTTTTCTTTAAGCCCCGTCTCGCCCGGATCCAAGACAATGTACTCCTCATAATATAATACCTTTTCAAGTTCCCTTAAGGTGATACCGAGCAATGTCCCAATCCTTGACGGAACAACTTTGAAAAACCATATATGAGAAACAGGTGTCGCCAACTCTATGTGGCCCATCTTTTCGCGCCTGACCTTTGAGAGGGTAACCTCAACGCCGCACCTGTCGCATACGATACCCTTATGCTTGATCCTCTTATATTTGCCGCAACTGCATTCCCAATCCCTTGTCGGGCCGAATATCCTCTCGCAAAACAACCCGTCTTTTTCCGGGCGCAGGGTTCGGTAGTTGATAGTCTCGGGCTTCTTTACCTCACCCCTGGACCATGACTTAATGATCTCTGGCGAGGCTATCTTTATGCTGACTGAATCAAAATTTAAATCCATTGGTTACTCCAAGGGGTAAATTTATGATACCTTTATTTGTTTTCAACGGCAGTTTTATGCCTGACAGATTCAGTTCTTATATCTAAACACAAACTCTGTAGCTCTTTTACAAGCACATTAAACGATTCGGGCGTGCCCGGCTGCAGGGCATTCTCTCCCTTAACGATCGACTCGTAGATACGTGTCCTGCCCATTACATCATCACTCTTAACGGTAAGTAATTCCTGCAGTGTATAAGCGGCGCCGTAAGCCTCTAAAGCCCATACCTCCATCTCGCCAAATCTTTGCCCTCCGAATTGCGCCTTTCCGCCTAACGGCTGCTGTGTGACAAGTGAATACGGGCCTATTGAGCGGGCATGTATCTTATCATCTACGAGGTGGGCTAGTTTCATCATATAAATATAACCGACTGTTACCTTCTGCGCGAACGGTTCTCCGGTAAACCCGTCATAAACAACCACCTTGCCGGATTCGGGTATGCCTGCCTTGACCATCTTCGCCCTGATCTCATCTTCCGTGGCCCCGTCAAAGACAGGGGTTGCTATCTTCATGTCTAAAAGCTTGGCGGCCCAGCCTAAGTGGGTTTCCATTATCTGGCCCACATTCATCCTTGAAGGCACACCAAGAGGATTAAGGACTATCTCAACGGGCGTGCCATCATCAAGATACGGCATATCGGCCTCAGGGAGTATCTTGGCTATAACACCTTTGTTGCCGTGACGTCCGGCAACTTTATCACCGACAGAGGCCTTGCGTTTGCTGGCGATATTAACCGTCACCTTCTTTAAAACGCCCGCAGGTAGTTCGTCGCCGCGTTTTATCTTATCTATCTCTCTTTCCTCTTCATAGATAAGCTCTTCGATCTGCTCATCCAATATCTTAATGACCCTCTTGATATCCTCCTCGGCCTCAATATCCTCCTCATGGAGTTTAAGACTGGCTATATCGCACTTCTGCATTTTTTTGATATCGGACTTCTTAATCACCTTGCCCGAAGCAATAATGATCGAACCTGTGTGATCGTCTAAAAGGGCGCTCGATATTTTTTTACCGACCAAAAATTTGGTCAATTTATGCAGCCTCTCCTGTTCCAGGGTGTTTATCTGGGAACCGTAATACTCCTTGACCTCATCAATCTGCGCCAACTCTTTCGTAAGCTCTTCCTTCTTTTTCGGCCTGTGCTGTTTTCTGGAGAATACCTTAACATCCACAACCACGCCTTCAATACCCGGAGGCACCATGAGAGAGGCGTCCCTAACATCGCCTGCCTTCTCACCAAATATAGCCCTCAAAAGCTTCTCTTCAGGGGAAAGTTCGGTCTCGCTCTTGGGCATAACCTTTCCGACAAGAACATCCCCCGGCCCGACCTCCGCGCCCACTCTTATAATACCCTCCTCATCCAGATCCCGCAGGGCCTCTTCTCCGATATTGGGTATATCACGGGTAATCTCTTCGGGCCCAAGCCTCGTGTCGCGAGCCTCTATCTCGAACTCCTCAACGTGTATCGATGTAAACATGTCATCTTTTACAAGCTTTTCACTTATAAGAATAGCGTCTTCAAAATTATAACCCCTCCAAGGCATAAAGGCCACCAGCAGATTCCTGCCCAAAGCAAGCTCCCCGTTTCTTGTAGCAGCCCCGTCGGCAATAATCTCACCGGCCTCCACCCTTTGGCCAAGGACCACCAAAGGCCTTTGGTTAAGGCATGTGGATGCATTGGACCTCTGATATTTCTTGAGTTTATAAACACGCTCGCCGATTTGTATCTGATCCGATTGAACATTCTTAACTATACCCGGCGCCTCGGCGATCACCATCGCCCCTGAATCCCTCGCGACCTTTGATTCCATGCCGGTACCTACCAAAGGTTCTTCAGGCTCAAGCAAAGGCACGGCCTGCCTCTGCATATTTGAACCCATCAACGCCCTGTTGGCGTCATCATGTTCAAGAAAAGGTATTAGACAGGCCGCGACACTGACAAGCTGGGTCGGAGATACATCCATATATTGAACCTGTTTTGCCACAATCTTCAAAAAATCGGACTTATACCTGCAAAACACAGTGTCCTCAATGAAACGGCCGTCATCATCAACCTTGGAATTGGCCTGCGCTATATAATAAGTATCTTCCACATCAGCAGAGAGGTACTCAACCTTCTTCGTTACCCTGCCATTCTCGACTTTAACATAAGGCGTTTCGATAAACCCAAATTCATTCACCCTGGCATACGTAGATAATGAGGCGATAAGACCTATATTCGGGCCTTCAGGGGTTTCTATGGGACATACACGCCCGTAATGAGAGTAGTGAACATCCCTGACCTCAAATCCCGCCCTCTCGCGGGATAGGCCGCCGGGGCCCAGAGCGGATACACGCCTTTTGTGGGTCATTTCCGCCAATGGGTTTGTCTGGTCCATAAACTGTGATAACTGGCTCCTACCGAAGAAATCCTTGATGACACCAGATACCAGTTTTGAATTTATAAGGTTATGGGGCATGATATTTTCCAGGTCGTAAATAGACATCCTTTCCCTGATAGCCCTTTCAAGCCTGGTAAAACCAATTCTGAACTGGTTGACCAAAAGTTCTCCAATGGTTCGGACCCTTCTGTTGCCAAGATGGTCTATATCATCGGTCATGCCCTCAGTATGTTTTAAATACAAAAGTTGTTTTATGCCTTCCACTACCGTGTCCCTGTCTAAAACCCTGTTCTCAAGCGGGACATTCATATGAAGTTTTTTATTAAGCATAAACCGACCGACCGGCGCGAGGTCGTAGCGCTTATTATCAAAAAATAGCATGTCAAGCGCCGCCTTTGCATTCTCGATAGTCGGCGGGTCTCCGGGGCGAAGTTTTCTGTATATATCCGTTAAGGCGTCGTCGGTAGACCCGCTATGGTCTTTTGACAAGGTATTTAAGACCTCCTCAACAGGGTCTTTGATCAGCCGTATTTTATTAACCTTCGCAGAGGCTATCTGTTTAATGATTTCACGCGTAAGCTTTTCCTTCTTTTGTAGTATAGTTACTCCGGTCTCCTCGTTCATAATATCGGCTATAGTGACTGCCCCGGTATATTGTTCCAGTGTCTGCACGGTGGGTGATTTTAATTCCACTATCTCACTGAACAGCCTTAATATATCCTCCTCCGTGGAAATACCAAGGGCCTTCAAAAAAACCGTCGATAATACCTTTTTCTTGCGGTCGATATAAGCGTAAAGATTGTCGTAGGCGTCAAACTCAAACTCAAGCCATGCCCCCCTATACGGGATAAAACGGGCCGTATAGATCTTTTTGCCGTTCGGATGCATGGATGACTCAAATGAAATGCCCGGCGAACGATGCAACTGACTGACCACAACCCTCTCGTCACCGTTTATAATAAATGTCCCAACAGGGGTCATCAACGGCAAATCGCCTATGTATACCTCCTGCTCTTTTATATCCTTATCAGACCGCAGCCTTAATTTGACCTTAAGGCTGGCCGCATACGTCATGCTCCTGATCTTACAATCCTCGATCTCATATTTAGGTTTGCCTAAAGAATAACCGATAAACTCCAAACGGTATTTCTTATCATAACTCTCGATGGGAAAAATACTGGTAAAAACCTCCTGTAGGCCGATATTTTTTCGCTTTTGCCGTGAAATACCGGCTTGTATAAAGTCGTTAAACGAGTTCAGCTGTATCTCTAACAGATTAGGTATAGGATACAAACGCTTTAACTGCGAAAAACTTTTCCTCTTGCTTGACATATTTTTTTCTTTCTGATTTTTACCCTATAGAATTTATGATAACCTTTTCCCGTTTGCGTTAAGGTAAGCACCCATAAGTCAAATCCGCCCCACAAAGAAGTTTATCTCCCAAACCCGGTGAAACATCA
Source organism: Candidatus Omnitrophota bacterium (assembly GCA_041650035.1). Classification (GTDB taxonomy): domain Bacteria; phylum Omnitrophota; class Gorgyraeia; order JABMRG01; family JABMRG01; genus JAQUQI01. The sequence goes on from JBAZLY010000001.1 coordinate 8,642, forward strand.
TATAATCAACCGTATCTTTGCACCGGAGAGGCAAAAATTAATTTAATTCCACCTTGGCACCCGCGGCCTCAATCTTCTTCTTTATGTCTTCAGCCTCGGCCTTTGTCACACCCTCTTTAATGGCCTTCGGAGCGGCCTCAACAAGATCCTTTGCCTCTTTCAACCCAAGGCTTGTAACTGTTCTTATCTCCTTTATAACCTGTATCTTATTGGCGCCGACATCCTTTAAGACCACAGTAAACATGGTCTTCTCTTCCTGTGCCGGTGCCGCGCCTGACGCCCCCTGCGGGACTCCAGCCTGGGCCATCATAACTGGGGCCTGAGCGGAAACACCAAACTTTTCCTCCAACGCCTTTACAAGCGACGATAGTTCCATTACGGACATCTTCTCGATCTTGGCTATAAAATCGTCCTGCTCTTTTGAAGCGGGTGCCTTCTTTTCAACCTTTTCGGTTTTTACAGCCTGCTCGGCTGAACCTGTTTCGCGTTGTTTTAAATCTTCAGACATTTTATTCCTCCTTATTTTCTTCTCTCTTTTTAATTACCGCGTTAAGCGCGTATAAAAATTGTTTTAATATCGCCGAACAGGTTGTCACAAGGCCGGAAACGGGTGAATTCATCACCGACACAAGCCTCGCAAGCAATATCTCCCTGGAAGGCATCGCGGCGAGCTGTTTAAGCGTATCAAGGACGAGGATATCACCGCTGATATACCCGGCTATCAATTTGAATTTATCATTGGAATTGGAAAAATCCACTAATATCTTGGTCACGCTAACAGGGTCTTTATCCGTATAACTTACAGCGCAGGCGCCTTCAATGGTTGCCGGCAGACCTTCAATATTCAGCGACCTGAAGGCTGTCCTGCACAAAGAGTTCTTTACGACAAGATATCCGGCCGAAACAGACTTTAATCTGCCCTTAAGCTGTTCTATCTCCCTATTAGTGACGCCGCCATAATTTGTCACGAAATAAGAAGACGCCTGTTTGAACGCCTGCTCATATTCATTAATTATTCGCGTTTTTAAAAATTTACCCGGTTTCAGTTCTTTAGCCATAATATCCTCTATAATTATCCATTAAACGGCATATGCCGCCAGATCCAGCTTTACCCCGCAGCCCATAGTGGTGGACATGGACACACTCTTCAAGAATTTACCTTTGGCGTGAGCGGGCCTGGCATGAGATACAGCCTTTAAAACGCTTTCGGCATTTTCGACAATAGCATTATCATTAAACGACCTTTTTGCGATGGTCATATTCACGCATCCTAACTTATCCATCTTAAACTCGACCTTGCCGGCCTTGATCTCGGCTATAGCCTTTTCGATATCATTCGTCACCGTGCCTGCCTTTGGACTTGGCATCAACCCTCTCGGCCCCAATACCTTTCCGAGCCTGCTCATATCCCTCATCATATCGGGCGTGGCGATAGCAATATCAAAATCAAGAAAACCGCCCAAGACTTTTTGCACAAGATCGTCCCCGCCCGCGATATCTGCCCCGGCGGACTTGGCCTTGCCTGCTAAATCTGACTTGCAAAAAACAGCTACCCTGATTTTCTTGCCCGTTCCGTGAGGCAATACCACAGACCCCCTCACCGACTGGCTAAGTTCCTTCGCGTCGATATTCAACCTGATGGAAAGATCAACGCTCTCGTCAAATTTTACTACCGGGCATTTTTTTATTATAGCGACCGCTTCGCCAAGATTATATACCCGTTTTTTATCGTATAAGGTGTTCGCTTGTTTTAAACGCTTATTCATCGCCACTCCCTGTGCCCGGCATTTTTGATAAACCCGGCCGCGATCTTATCTTTCGTCATTGCCCCGGGGTATGTAGTCAATTTATGTCAATACCCATACTGCGCGCGGTCCCCATCACAACCTTTAAAGCGCACTCTATATCCTTTGTATTTAAATCCTGCATCTTTGCCTTGGCTATCTCTATAGCCTGTTCACGCGTAATCTTTGCGACCTTTTCTTTATTCGGTGTGCCGGATGCCTTGGCTATGTTGGCTGCCTTTTTAAGTAAAACCGAACAAGGCGGGCTTTTGACAATAAAACTAAATGTCCTGTCTTCATACACGCTGATAACAACCGGCAGCGTAAGCCCCTGCCTGTCTTTTGTCTTTTCATTAAAGGACTTGCAAAACTCCATGATATTCAGTCCATGTTGTCCCAACGCGGGCCCTACAGGAGGCGCGGGGTTGGCCTGTCCGCCGGGGCAATACAGTTTGATCTGCACCTTGACTTTTTTTGCCATGCTTATCCCACTCTTTCTGTTACAATCTTTCTACCTGCCAATATTCAAGCTCAACAGGCGTCGACCTGCCGAATATCATCACTAAAACCTTAAGTTTTCCTCTGGCAGGATTCAACTCCTCTATGGTTCCGTTAAAGTTAGTAAAAGGCCCTTCCTTTATCCTGACACTTTCACCCTGGTTAAATGTTACCTTGGGCATTGGTTTTTCTTTTTTCTCTTCGCTCTGCTTAAGTATGTTCTCCACTTCCTCGTTTTGCAAGGGTGTCGGCTTATCCCCTGAACTGATAAAACCCGTGACACCGGGCGTATTTTTTATTAGGTACCAGCTATCATCCGAAAGCTCCATCTCCACAAGAACGTAACCGGGAAAAAACTTCCTCTCGGAAATCCTCTTCTTACCGCTCTTGACTTCAGAGACTACCTCGGTTGGTATCAAGACTTGAAATATTTTATCCTTTAAATTGCTAAGCTCTATACGGCTTAAAATATTCGCCTTAACCTTTTCTTCCTGGCCTGTAAGGGCGTGTATAACATACCAGTGTTTTTCCATAAACTATTCTATTGCCTTATAATAACGTGCACGGCCTTTGAAAACACAAAATCACATATACCTATAAACGCCGACATGACCATAACGCTGATTATCACGACTATCGTAGACCCCATAAGTTCATTCCTTGTAGGCCATGATACCTTTTTCAACTCCACCATGACCTCACTTATAAAACCATTAACCCTTCCAAACATATTACCACCCATCAATCTTCAGTGCCGCTTTAAGTACCGGCCTTTAAGTCCTGGCAGGCCTGGAGGGATTCGAACCCCCAACACGCGGCTTTGGAGGCCGCTGCTCTAGCCAATTAGAGCTACAGGCCTTTATTCGTTATGATAAACCTGCCGCATAAACGGCAGGTTTAACTGTGTTTATTGATCGTATCTTATTTAATCTCTTTGTGCGGGGTTCTTCGATGGCAATTGCGGCAAAACTTCACCAACTCAAGCCTAGCTGTCGTATTCTTCTTATTCTTTGACGTAGAATACCACCTGCTTTTGCATTCACTGCATGCTAATAATATATGTTCCCGCATTATTTTATTATCTCGCTTATAACACCCGCACCGACTGTCCTGCCGCCTTCCCTTATGGCGAAACGCAGCTCCTTTTCCATGGCGATCGGGGTTATAAGTGATACCTCCATAGTAACATTATCACCCGGCATTACCATCTCAACGCCTTCAGGCAGCTTTGCGATACCGGTAACATCGGTTGTCCTGAAATAAAACTGCGGACGATACCCGTTAAAGAACGGGGTATGGCGTCCGCCTTCTTCCTTTGTAAGTATATAGACCTCGGCCTTGAACTGGGTATGAGGCGTGATAGAACCCGGCTTGGCAAGTACCATACCGCGCTCGATGTCCTTTTTGTCAACGCCTCTTAGCAATATACCTACATTATCGCCGGCCTGGCCTTCGTCAAGGAGTTTTCTGAACATCTCGACTCCGGTGACAACAGACTTCTGGACCTCGGGGCGCATGCCTATTATCTCTATATTATCATTAATCTTGACAACACCTCTTTCTATCCTGCCTGTGGCAACAGTGCCTCTTCCTGTTATAGAGAACACGTCTTCAACGGCCATAAGGTAAGGCTTGTCAATATCCCTTTTTGGCATGGGTATAAAATCATCCACAGCCTTCATGAGGTCAAATATGGGTTTGCACTTAGGGCAGTCATCTTTGCCGCAGGCGCACTCTATGGCCTTGAGAGCGGAGCCTTTTATTATCGGTATCTTATCTCCGGGGAATTCATATTTTGAAAGCAGCTCTCTTATCTCAAGCTCGACAAGGTCAAGGAGCTCCTTGTCATCAACCATATCTACCTTGTTAAGAAAAACAACTACGGAAGGGACATTGACCTGGCGGGCAAGCAGTATATGCTCTCTTGTCTGCGGCATCGGGCCGTCGGCCGCCGAGACAACAAGTATGGCACCATCCATCTGAGCAGCGCCTGTGATCATGTTCTTTATATAATCAGCGTGGCCGGGGCAGTCAACGTGGGCATAATGGCGGTTGGCGGTCTCATACTCAACATGGGCAATAGCAATGGTTATGCCGCGCTCCTTCTCTTCGGGGGCCTTGTCGATAGAATCAAATGAACGAACTTCAGCCATACCCTTCTTGCTAAGGCATATCGTAATGGCCGATGTAAGAGTCGTCTTGCCATGGTCTACATGCCCTATGGTACCAATATTGAGATGGGGTTTCGTTCTTAAAAATTTTTCTTTTGCCATTTGACCCTCCTTGCCTTAAATTTATTCAAACTTATATAAATGGATAAATAAACAAAAAAAACCTGGAGCTGCTGACGGGAATTGAACCCATGACCTCGTCCTTACCAAGGACGCGCTCTACCTGCTGAGCTACAGCAGCGCAAACAGCCCCCGCAGCTTCACGCGCCACTACTGTTTAACAGAAATAGAGTATATAGTTTAACAAAAAAATCTTTTTTGTCAAGAATTTTTTTTAATTATTTTTGAAGAGGTGAATTGTAACTCATACTGCAACAAAGTCAAGTCCAGAGTCACTGTTATTTGTTGAAAGGATTTTTTTGATGACAGGCAAGAACACCACCCCTGTCGTGTTTTATCGCGCGGAAAGCCGGGGAAATATCTAAAAAACCGCCTAACGATAATAACCTATAAAAACCTTAGAATTCCCGCCGGGGATATTGGCCTTGGCGACAATCTTATCGTTATGACGAAAATTGATCTCGCCCGCCGATTTGCCGGATACCCTGCTAAACACACGCGCAATATCCCGGGCGACTGCGCTTAAAAACCAATCGTCATTCAATACACCATAAAAACTGATATCAATAACGAATATATTATCGACAAATACAATATTATCTACGCTGTAATGATTATGATACCTTGAATCAGTAGAAAGGGCCTTGCGGATGCGGTCAGCCCTGCTGTAAAAACCTTTGGTGTTTTCTGCCCCGTATGGCATAAACAATGCGTATTGCCTTATGCCAAACAAACACAAGGCAAGCAGTAACGCCATAGTCCCAGCTAAGACAGATAAAAAAAGTATCTGTTTTTTATATAAACGTTCTATATCCACCAAGGCCTTGTGCGACTGGGCATCAAGGCTCTGGGTGATCTCTGTCACCCTTTTCTGCAGAAGCTCCTGCTCGCGCTTGATCCTGACATCAAACGATAAAAGGCTGTCATGGTAAAGATTGTTCAGATTTTTAGGTTCATGGTCACGGCCTGAGTTTGCGATACTATTCTGCCCCTTGGCAAAAGATTCAAGCTTTGACACCTCTTTCTCAAGCTGAAGTATCTTCTTGCGATACGCCTCTTCGCGTATACTCTTATCGCCAAAAAGCCTTATTTCTTTGTCATCTTTTTCAGGATATGCAGTCATATATTAAATATACACTATTTATATCATATAATCAAGTAATGCTAGGCATCAGTAGTATATTGTTCGCGATAAATTTGCTAAAATAAAATGGAGCGGGAGACGGGGCTCGGCGCCCTACACTCAACTTCGTTCGTTCCGGGTCGGCCATTCGCCCTTAAAATGCTCCTCTTTGTCGCATTTTATTGCAGGGCTCTCTTCAAGCCCCTGATAAACTTGCTAAAATAAAATGGAGCGGGAGACGGGGCTCGAACCCGCGACAGTCTGCTTGGAAGGCAGACGCTCTACCAACTGAGCTACTCCCGCGAAACGATATGATTTTTAAAAAACACTGACATCAAAACAGAAGAAGGATACGTGAGCAGTAGAAAACAGCTGTATCGCTCACCTATTATTTTTGTCAATACCCTTTTTTATCCCGTCAAACTCATAGTAAAAGATCTGTTCCCGCAGGGCTAAATCCAGGACTGATTTTGTTATCGCGGCGAGAGCCTTCCTACCCATAATGATTCTTTTCAGGTGCACGTCGGCATTATCTTCACCGGTAAGATTGCGATTGTACGTGTCAATACCTCCGGAGGCCAGACCTTAGACCCATTTCCTGATATCCTTATACGAGCACGGCTCATCATCATTAATAAAAACTGAAGCGGTTATATGCATGGCATTTATAAGGCAAAGCCCCTCTTTGACGGCGCTTTCCTTAACAGTCTGCTGAACAGGGTCGGTTATATTGATTATCTGCCGGCGCCTTTCGGCATTAAACCACAGATATTGGTATGGGATTTCATTTGCAGGCCATATTTAATAATCGCGCGAATCTGCCAGCGAACCTTCCGCATTCAGCCTCTGCCCTCGCATCAGGAGCACCGATAGAGACCGGGCCGTAATGACTGCCTGCCGGGTCGCCCTGTATGATCATCCCATGAACAAGCATAGCGTTCAGGATATTAAGAATCGTAGTTTCATTGCCGCCGGCGATATTTGCTGCGGTTGAAAAAGCGCCGCCGGGTTTACCATCAAGTTTTCCATGGTACTTTACACATTCATCAAGCAATATTTTAATATGTCCGGCCATACCCCCATAATAGGTAGGTGAACCTATTATAATACCGTCCGCGGATTCTAACTCATCCGGACCGGTATCTTCCACCTTCTTGACAACAATATCATGCCCTTGAAGCATTAGGCCCTTGCCTATCAATCGTGCCATCTTTTGCGTATTGTTTGTTTTTGAATAGTATACGATCAAAACCTTGGCCATGGCAGCTCCTGATAACAATAACGGCGCCTTTTCAGAAAATATTCCGGTTTACCTGTTATGAACACAGCATAAGCGCATAATATAAATCCAAGACTGAACAGACGCCATTTTCATGATATATGGTGGGCAGGGAAGGATTTGAACCTTCGTAGGCGAAAGCCGGCAGATTTACAGTCTGCTGCCATTGACCGCTCGGCCACCTGCCCAAATATTTTATGTTACCGCCCTTAAAATGCTCCTCTTTGTCGCATTTTATTGCAGGGCTCTCTTCGATTCCTCTTTCAAAAACAAGAAAAGGAATGGAGCCGGCGAGAGGAATCGGCGCCCTACACTCTCTTCGTTCGTTCCGGGTCGGCCATTCGCCCTTAAAATGCTCCTCTTTGTCGCATTTTATTGCAGGGCTCTCTTCGATTCCTCTTTCAAAAACAAGAAAAGGAATGGAGCCGGCGAGAGGAATCGAACCCCCGACAAGCTGATTACAAATCAGCTGCTCTACCAGCTGAGCTACGCCGGCCCACAATCTTATAACTATCCGTATATCTTTTTAAACGCTTGCGGTAAATATCTAATAATATCCCTTGCCCTTAAAGATATCTCGCCTATTTCTTTGGCCGCGAGATCGCCGGCCAATCCGTGCACATAAACCCCGAGCCTGGCCGCCTTAAAAGCCGGCATACCTGACGCCAATAATGCCGATATTATCCCCGAAAGGACATCCCCGCAACCGGCAGACGCCATACCAGGATTGCCTGTGTTATTCCTGAACACCTCCCCTTTCGGAGAGGCGACTATTGTCCCATAGCCTTTCAAAACAGTTGTTACATTATATTCGGTAGCAAATTTTTTTGCAAGATTTTTTTTGTTCCTGTTTACACATAGATTGTTGGAATTGAGCAGTCCTGCCATCTCACCGGGATGGGGCGTTATTATCACCTCGCCGCCAGCCTTGGCAAGACAGCTCAAGTGCCCCGCAAGGGCATTAATAGCATCGGCATCTATAACCATGGCAGCCTTAATATCTTTGATCAGACGCCTCATCAAATACTGAGTATCCTCATCCCGTGAAACGCCTGGGCCGATCAAAACACATGACGCCTTAAGACAGAAACGCATTATGCGATTGTATGCGCCACGTGACAACGATTGATGTCTTGTTTCAGGCAAGGTTAAAGTCATTACCTCTACCAGCTTAACAGCCATAATAGAATTCAGGCTTTTCGGTATAGCAAGCGTCACAAGCCCGGCCCCGGAGACCATGGCCGCTTCACAGGCCAGATATGCGGCGCCTGTCATACCCGCAGCGCCTGCCACAATCAGTATATGCCCATAATCACCCTTGTGGGTATCAGACCTTCTTTTTAAAATGTTAAATTTGGTTTTATCCATGCGTTAAGACCAGAAGATGTTTTCAATCCTTAAAAACTATATTATTTTACCAATATGACATTAGCAATGGCATAAGTACGGGTATGAGACATACTTATTACAATATCCTTAACCTCCATATTATCACTAAGCCGTTTTACCTCGCCGGCAAGCCGGATATTCGGTTTACCTGAAGGCTCATTCCAAACCTCTATATCCCTCCACTCCATCCTGCTTGTAAGCCCGCTACCTAAGGCCTTCAACACCGCCTCCTTTGCCGCAAAACGGGCAGCCAGGTGCTGATAAGAAGATACCTTCTCACTTGAATACTCCAATTCCCTGTCGGTAAAGATCTTTCTCAAAAAACCTTTTTTCCATTTTTTTGCCGCGTTCTTTATCCTTGAGATCTCAATTATATCCACACCGGCGCCTATAATCATGTGAACAACCTAACTGATGATCCTCTTCATCTCTTTGACAGCCTCGCTTAAGCCTATGAACAACGAAGCGGCAATGATTGAAAAACCAATATTCAATTCCTCAACACAGGGTATCCTTGCTATCTGCGCCACGTTCTTATAATCAAGTCCATGACCCGCGTTGATCCCAAGCCCCAGCCCTTTAGCAAAAAGCACCGCGGTATTAATCTTGCGCAATTCCTCTGCCCTAAGCGCCGCATTTGCGGCATTGGCATACCTTCCAGTATGCAATTCCACGAAGTCAGCTCCTATTTCGCGCGAGGCCTCTATTTGCCTCTTTTCGGGATCAATGAATAAATTCACAATAATATCTTCCCGCTTTAGCATCTTTACGACCCTGGCTATCTTAAACCTGAACCCGGCGACATCCAGGCCCCCTTCAGTCGTAAGTTCACTACGTCTTTCAGGCACTATTGTAGCCTGGTCAGGTTTTACCGAAACGGCTATACGTGATATGTCAGGCAAAGTCGACATCTCAAGATTGAGTTTAACCTTGACGGTTTTTCTTAGCCTGCGCAGGTCATCGTCATTTATATGCCTTCTATCCGAACGCAGATGACAGACGATACTGTCAGCTCCTGACAATTCACATACGCGTGCCGCCTTGACGGGATCAGGAAAACCCTCCTTACGCGCTTGTCTTAGTGTCGCAATATGATCGATATTAACACCCAACTTTGGCATCTAATTCTTCCTTCGCGGCAGCGGCAATATCATTAGCGACCTCTTTTATCTCCATGCTGTCCTGGCCTTCCACCATTATCCTAAGTTTATTTTCAGTACCCGAATAACGGATATAAAGCCTCCCCTTTGACCCAAGCTTTCTCTCCGCCCTTTGTATGATCTTTTTCGTCTCAGGCAACTCATTTATAGGTATCTTCCTGGCCACATCTATATTAAGCAAGGTTTGAGGGAACTTATACATATACCCGGCAAGGGCGCTAAGCGGCTTCTTTTCCGACGCCATTATCTTAAGCACAAAAAGCCCTACCAACAGGCCGTCGCCTGTCGTAGAATGGTCTAAAAGAACTATGTGTCCTGATTGTTCACCACCAAGGTTGAGCTTTGCCTTAGACATCTTATCCAGAACATATTTGTCGCCAACCTCGGTTTTGACCACCCTGCCGCCCCATTGGCTTACGGCAATCTCAAGCCCTAGGTTACTCATATGGGTAGTTACGATAGAGCTCCTGTTCAACAGGCCTTTTTGGAAAAGATACTTTGATATGATCGCTAAAATAAAATCCCCGTCAAGGATCTGGCCTTTTTCGTCGCATAGTATTATTCTGTCACCGTCACCGTCAAGGGCAAAACCACAGTCCAGGCCGTTCGCGACCACATATCTGGATACAGCCTCGGGATGTAATGAACCGCTTTGTTCGTTTATATTCGTGCCATCAGGCGTATTATTGATACAACGCATATCCAATCCGAGCTTTTGGGAGATCTCCGGTATGATATTCGAGACAGCCCCAAAAGCGCAATCGATTGCGATCTTATAACCCCTTACATCGCTGTCAGCAATAATATCATTAAGCAGGTCAGCATACAGGGAAATCAGCCCGTGCCCTTCCTTTATCCCGGCCTGTTTACGGCCAAAGACCTTAACCGCGGCATCTGCCCCCGTGCTATCCCTGACCTGCCCGGGTTCGGACAAAGACAATGAGCTTATAATATCATCCATCCGCGCTTCTTCCTCAATGGTAAGCTTATAACCCCTGGCCGAAAAAAACTTTATACCGTTGTCCTCTATACCATTATGAGAAGCTGATATGACTATTGCCATGTCATGATTAAGACTTTTGGCGATAGAGGCAGCGCAGGGGGTTGTCATGACCCCGAATTTTACCACATCAACGCCGCGGGACAATACCCCTTTTATCAATTGGGTTTCAAACATATCCGCCGAAACACGCGTATCCTTCGCTATGGATATACGCTGCTGTTTTCGCTTATGTGCATTCTTCTCTGCCGCAAATATTGCCGCGGCCTGACCGATACGGCAAATCATATCCTCTGTCAAAGGATAAATCCCTACCTTACCTCTGATACCATCCGTCCCAAAGATTGTAGCCATAACAGACAATACCCCCTACTGCCTCTTTCTAACCCTGGTTATAGGTATAGTGACATTAACAGAGCCTTCGTAATTAACCTTGCAACCAGACACATTGGCGATCTTCGCCTGGCATTTAATAGAACTGTTCTTGCCCTGCACATTTATAGGCTCTGTGGATATATATGTAAGGCTATTGATCATATCAGGCGGCCCCGTGATAACGGAATACGAAGGCCTGACCGATATCCTGTTTAATACAAGCTTATAATTCTGCGCGGGCTCACCCATAATTTTAGGGTAAATAGGCAGTTTCTTTACTACTATATTCTCTCCGGAGACATCGATCAAAGACAGGGAAGCCGTTTCAGTCTCCCTCCCCAGGCTTTCCTTGTACAGTTGGCCCCCTATATAGCTCCATGCAAACAACGCGAGGATAAGGGATATGAGTTTAATAAAAAAATTATGCAGTATTATATTTTTTACGGACTTCACCTTGCTGCCTCCTAAACGGTTATGTACCGAAAACAGGACAGGACCCGGCATCAGATACCTTAATAAACATTGGCAAACTTATACCTTAAGCTCTTTTTTCTTTTTAAAGAACCTGACAGGTTCTCTTCTCTTGCGCTTAGCCGGATGGCATAGATTGATAAGTACCCGTTCAAGCCCTTCTTCATCCAAATCCCTCGTAAGCCTTCCGCTTATGGCAAGCGATACTGAACCTGTCTCTTCAGAAACTACTATAGCTATGGCGTCCGTCTCCTCGGTAAGCCCGATAGCGGCCCTGTGCCGGGTCCCAAGGCCTTTGCTTATCTTGGGATTATCCGATAAGGGCAATAGGCATCCCGCGGCAACGATCCTGTCAAGGCGTATAATAACACTACCGTCATGAAGCGGAGTATTCGGGGCAAATATGGTGGATAAAAGCTCCTGGCTGACACAGCCGTCTATCATAGTCCCTGTCTCCGTATACGGTTTAAGCGAGGTGGTTCTTTCAATCGAGATTATGGCACCTACCTTTTTTTTCGACAGGGAAAAAGCCGCGTGCACTATCTCACTTATAACATGGACCTCTATGGCAAAGCCCTTGAATAAACCCTTCTCGCCTATACGGGCCAAACCCTGCCTTAGCTCAGGATGAAATATGACCAAAAAAGCGAATATCAAAACCGCGAAGAACTTTTCAATTATCCAATTAAGCGTATAGAGGCCCATGCGCTGCGAAAGGAACGTCATGGTTACCACTATTACCAATAAAAGCACGATCAGTCCTTTTAATACCTGGAAGGCCCTGGTCTCTTTAATAAAAACCAATATTGCGTAAAACGATAACCAAAGTATACCTATCTCCAAAAACGGTTTCCATACGCTGGCGATATAATCTAACATAATAACCTCATGCCCCTCTTATGGCATAGCCGATTTTTAATGCCGCCATAGACTCTTTTATATCATGCGACCTTATGATATCTGCGCCCCGATAGACAGCTATAGCGTTTGCGGCAGCCGTTGGGATAGACCTTCGGTCAACGCTGAACCCGGTAATATCTCCCAGAAAAGACTTCCTTGACACACCTACCGCGAGCGGATAACCGATCTTTTTAAAATAGCATAGATTATCAATAATCGACAAGTTATGCGCAAGCGTTTTCCCAAAACCAATACCTGGATCCAATATTATACTATCCTTCCTGACCCCTGCTGAACAAGCGTAAACGGCAGACCTTTTAAGATATGCGGATATGCTGCCAAGGAGATCGGCGTAAAGGGGCCTTTCTTGCATAGTTCTGGGACAACCCTTCATATGCATTATTATAACCCCCGCCTCGTACCTGGCACATATCCGTGCCATACTGCTGTCTCCGCGCAGTCCTGTTATGTTATTAATGATCAAAGCGCCTTCTCTAAGACAACTTTCAGCCACTTCAGGCTTGCTGGTATCAACCGATATGGGTATCCTGATCCTGTCTTTGACACGCCTAATAACAGGTAAAACCCTAGACAATTCTTCATCAACACCAACAGGCAGCGAGCCCGGGCGGCTGGATTCTCCGCCGATATCCAGGATATCAGCACCTTGCCTGGCAATCTGCCAAGCCCTGCGGCAGGCGGATTTTGCATCAAAAAACCTGCCGCCGTCTGAAAACGAATCAGGGGTAATATTAAGCACCCCCATAAGCAAAGGTCTTTTAGAAAGATCCCATTTAAACCCTTTTATACTCAATATGTCGGATCTGGTCACTCTCGCCGCCATCTGCCCTATAAAAAACCAGCCAGTACGCCTCAGGCATCGGCATTTTTATCAGGCACCTGCAAAAGCCCTGTTGCCTGCCTGGCCTCCTGCACCGTTAAAACCTCTTTTTCCAACAACAGATCAGCCAGCTTTATAAGCTTGTCCTTATTCTTTTCAAGCAGCTCTTTGGCATAGCTGTAAGCGCTATTAATAATATTAGTTATTTCTTTATCTATGAATTGAGCGGTTTCGTCGCTATAATTGCGCTCCTCGGTTATGTCCCTGCCTAAAAATATCTCATGGTGCTTTCTGCCAAAGGTAATATGACCCATATTGTCACTCATGCCAAACTCGCACACCATACGTCGGGCGGTCTCGGTAGCGACCTGCAGGTCATTATGAGCACCGGTCGTAATCTCATTAAAGACAATCTGTTCGCTGGCTCTGCCAGCGAGCAAAACAACAAGCCTGTTAACTATCTCTGTCTTTGATATAATGTAACGGTCTTCTATAGGCAGCTCCATTGTGTAACCCAAAGCGGAGGTGCCGCGCGGTATGATAGAAACCTTGTGCAATTCTTCAGCCCCCGGCATAAGAAGTCTTAAAAGCGCGTGGCCTGATTCATGATAGGCAACTATGCGTTTTTCTTTTTTGCTTATAACGCGGCTTTTTCTCTGCGGCCCAGCCATGACCCTTTCGATAGACTCCTGCAATTCATTCGATGTCACAAATTCCTTGTTGCGCCTTGCCGCAAGTAATGCCGCCTCATTAATCAGGTTGGCCAGGTCGGCCCCGGAAAATCCGGGCGTTTGTTTCGCCAGAGACAACAGGTCCGCGTTCTTATCCATCTTTACGTCTTTTGAATGGACGGCAAGTATATTCTTCCTGCCGTTTATATCAGGCCTGTCGATAACGATCTGACGGTCAAACCTACCCGGACGTAAAAGCGCCGGATCAAGGACATCGGGCCTGTTTGTCGCGGCGATCAATATCACGCCAATCTTTGTTGAAAAACCATCCATCTCGACCAGCAGGGCGTTTAGGGTCTGCTCCCGTTCATCATGGCCGCCGCCTATACCGGCAAATCTTTGTCTGCCGACCGCGTCAATTTCGTCCATGAATATAATGGCGCCTTTGCCTTCTGTTTTCGCGGATTTTTTAGCCTGCTCAAACAGATCACGCACTCTCGCGGCGCCTACCCCGACAAACATCTCTACAAAATCAGAGCCGCTTATACTAAAAAAAGGCACACCAGCCTCGCCTGAAACAGCCTTGGCAAGAAGTGTCTTACCGCATCCGGGAGGCCCCATTAACAGGACACCTTTAGGCATCTTACCGCCCAATCTTTGAAATTTTTTGGGGTCCTTTAAAAACTCGATGACCTCCTGCAGCTCCTCTTTCGCCTCATCCACGCCCGCGACATCCTTAAATGTTACCCTGCCTTTGTCGCCGGATATTAATCGCGCGCGGCTTTTGCCAAAAGACCATATCCTGTTAGCGCCCCCTCCTGCCGCGGCCCCGCGATAGAAAAAAAACCACAGCAGTCCGAAGAATAACAGTGTCGGCCCCAAGGCATAAAACAAATTGGAAAGAAATGTCTTCGAAGGCCTTACCGTAACATCAGAGACATTGTTTCTTATTGTCTTGATTATATCGGAGTCATTGGCGGGTATATTTACTATAAATTTTCCCCCGTCTGAAAACACGCCTTCTATTTTATCTTCAATGATTACTACCCTGGTTATGCGCTGAGTTGAGGGATTATCTTCCAATAACCTGTATAACTGGCTGTAAGCAATAGGCTTGGGAAGATTCGAGATGCCGTCCATCGATTGTGAACTGAACCTGTAAAACATAACAAAAAGCAATATGGTAATTATCCAAAACACAAATCCTGACGGCCTGTTTGTGGGGGGCTTTATCTTCGGTAATTTACCTTGTTTCAACACCCTGCGCGCATTCTTGCTTCCAATGCTGTTTGCCATTATAATCCTCTTGTTATATAGCTTAATCAGACTGTCATGATAACAGATAATACTTATCTTGTCAACAGCTCCAGTCTGACGGCGCCTGCCGCCATATTTTTTATGCGGCATCGATTCGATATCCTTACGCCAAAAACGCACATGATATCCCCCGCCGAAGACGCGAGAACCGGGATATGGCCACGCTTGGCGCGGGGGATCTTCTCGTCGATAAACAGATCCGAGATCTTTTTGCAGCCACTCATGCCAAGGGGCCTTATCCTGTCTCCATGCCTGCGGTAACGCAGCACAATAGGCATGTCAGAATCCTTAATAGAGATATACTCCACAAACCTTGGTTTCTTCGCGAGATCAGGCACGCGGTTGACCCGCCTGATATTTAAGCGGTACCTTCCAAGATATGCCGTGAAAGGTATCTTGCCGATCATCACGCCCCTCTGCCGCGCTTCGTCTTTTGGCTGTCTGCGAATCATTATCTTTAAATACCTGCCGGTTTTCTCAACTACAATACTATTGGGCAGGTCAATCTTAGCTGGGGCGGGCCGGACCCGGATAAGGGACTCTATCTCTTTCCAATGCCTGTATTCTATATTATCAAGGTTATCGCACAGATAGCTGATCGCCTGTCTTATCGCGCCTCTTTTGACAGAGATGTGCTGTTTCTCTATTTCGGCAAGGACAAAAATAACCTCTTTGCCGGCCTTAACGCGCGCCAGCTTTCTAAACATCTTTTTATAGACCGACTCCAAATATTCATGGTCTTTGCGCGCGAGTTCTGCGATATTTAAAAGAGAATCCTTGATGTCAGGATTATACTCCTTCCGTAATAAAGGCAAAAGGCTTAACCTTATCCTGTTACGGAAAAATTTTGTCTGCAGGTTAGAGCTGTCTATCCGGGGCCTAATCTTCTTGGAGGAAAGGTACGACCTGATCTCTTCGTGCGAGATGTCTATCAACGGCCTAATAACAGTTATATCATTAACGGTATTTTTAACCGGTATACCGCCTAAACCCTTCAACCCCGCGCCTCTTATTATCCTCATAAGCACGGTCTCCGCCTGATCATCTTTCGTGTGGGCTGTAGCGATAACCCTCATGCCGCGTTCTTTGCCAAGACGTGAAAAAAAATCATATCTAAGCTGTCTGGCGGCGGCCTCAAGATTGAGCTTGCGTGACCGGGAAAATCTTTCCGCATCCTGCCTGCAGACTATTACGGGTATGTTCAGGGCCCTGCCCGCCTTTTCAACATATGTTTGGTCCCTGTCGGATTCCCCGCCCCTCAAGCAATGGTTCACATGCGCTATTAGAAGGCTTAAATCCATTTCCCTTGCAATGGCATCAAAAGCGTATAACATAGCTATTGAATCCGGGCCTCCTGAAACACATAGAATTAGCTTGCTGCCCTTCTCGATAAGGGCATGGTTTGAAATTGTCTCGCGTATCTTATTAATCATTGTAAGCAAAATATATGCGGGGTAAATATCAAATAGGTTCGTGAACAAGGAAAATTACTAAAAAGATATTTAAGATTGGTAGCGGCGAGTGGGATCGAACCACTGACAACACGGGTATGAGCCGTGTGCTCTGACCATCTGAGCTACGCCGCCGCAATCGGTATATGCGTAACGGGAGGATTATATCAAAAATTTTATCTCATAACAAGGACTAATTATATATCCGAGACGGCCGCAAATAGAGCGCTCTTTTGGGCCGTCTTAAAAGATACCTTCAAGCCAAAACCCCCGGCTGGGGATCAACACAATCACCTGTAATTATTAAAAGATAAGGGTATAGGAAAGTCCATGGCCTTAACATGGCTGATCACGGACTGGAGGTCATCTTTTTTGGCCGAAGATACCCTTACCTTTTCACCCTCTATCTGGCTTTGGACCTTGAGTCCGAGATCCTTTATGCGTTTAACTATCTCTTTGGCATTCTCTTTTGATATGCCGGTAGATATCCTCGCCACCTGCTTGACGTTATTACCAAACACAGATTCCGGTCCGTTGAACACTATCGCTTTCGCGGAGATACCTCTCTTGATCGTTCTGGTAAGCAGGATATCGCGCAAGGCGCGGAGTTTAAATTCATTTGAAGATATCAATATGATCTCTTTTTCGTCTCTTTTGTATTCAATGGAGGTGATGGTATTCTTGAAATCATACCTCGAGATCAATTCCTTCTTCGCCTGCTCGACGGCATTATCCATCTCATGCATATTGACCTCTGACACGACATCAAAAGAAAAACTCTCTTTTGCCATGGTATCCTCCCCAATCAAAATATTCTAAACTTAAACGGCGTCATTGACCACAGTTTATACATTAAATCTTATCTCTAAAAGATCTCCGTCTTCGACAATATAGTCTTTGCCCTTAAGATACGCCTTCCCGGCTTCTTTTACCTTTATCTCGCTGCCCAGACTGATTAGGTCGTTATACTTTATCACTTCAGCCCTAATAAAACCTTTTTCCAGGTCGGTATGTATAGCGCCTGCCGCTTGCGGCGCGTAACTACCGCAAGGCACAGTCCACTGTCGCACCTCATCGTGACCGACGGTAAAAAAAGATAAAAGGTCTAGGGCCTTTATGCAAAGCTGGGTAAGCACATAGATAGCCGGTCTCTCTATACCAAGCGCTGACAGGAATTGCGCCCTCTCCTGCTCTGTCTCTAAAGAAACTATCTCTGATTCAACCTTAGCACAGGCGGTCATTAAATACAGGTCACAGCTTTCATACCTTTTTTGTATATCACGGCACAGGGCATCATTCAACAGGTCTTTCTCCGATATGTTCAACACTATCAACATCTTTTTCAGGGTCAGGAAAGGATAGCTTGATATAACGGCCTTTTCCTCATTCTCAAGACCCAGCATCCGCACGGGCAGGCCTTTGTCAAGATGCTGCTTCAACTTCCCAAGCAACTCTTTTTCTTTTACCGCCTTTTCATCCTTAATCTTCTTCAGGTTCTTTTCGATACGCTCAAGCCTTTTTTCTATAAAAAGCATATCGTGGAGTATGATCTCTGAATTAATATTGTCTATATCCCTTTGAGGATCAACTGAACCGGCGACGTGGTAAACTGATTCATCATGGAAACACCTGACTACATGACATATGGCATTAAGCTCGGCTATATCCTTGAATATGCCGTCCTGGGAAAAGGAATCCTTCTCTATCTTAGGCAAAAGCTCTATCTCGACCTTGGCCCTTACCTGTTTTTTAGGATTATACATGCAGACAAGCTTATCAAACCTGCCGTCCTTTATCTCCGCGGCTCCTTTAATTGGCTTATCGGATATCAGGTCTTTTTCAGTAAGAGGGTACTTGGTGAGCGCTTTAAAAAATGTTTTCTTTCCAACCTGGGGTAGTCCTATAATTCCTATCTTCACGACTATTACCTCATATGCGGTTTCGCGATGCGCATGCACCGTGTCATTACATTACCTATAAGAAAACCTGACACCCGGCAAACCGGTATCATAATTTCCTCCACGCGCGTTAATGGCAATACCTGCAAAAAACATACAAAGAGAAAGCCGTTACTTGTGTCTGGCCTCTTTTGCCTGCCTTACCTCTTCCAATATCTTTTCAGTAAGGTCATTCGGCGCCTTCATATACTTTTCAAAATGCATGGAATACACGGCACGCCCGCTGCTTATGGTCCTTAACGACGAGGCGTAACCAAACATCTCGGATAATGGGGTCTCTGCATTTAAGATCTGCTGATTTGCCTTTGCCTCCATGCCCATGATCTTGCCTCTTCTGGAACATATATCACCCGTAATATTGCCCATATATTCCTGGGGGGTCGTTATCTCAACAGACATATAAGGCTCCAATATAACAGGGCTCGCTTTCAAGAACGCGTTTTTAAAGCACTCTGCCGCAGCAAGTTTAAACGCGAGTTCAGAGGAATCCACTTCATGATACGAGCCGTCAATCAGGGTAACCTTTACGTCAACAACAGGGTATTTCGCGTAAACACCTTTCTGCATAGCCTCTATAATACCTTTTTCCACCGCCGGGATATATTCCTTCGGGATGCTTCCGCCTTTTATGGCATTGACAAACTCGAATCCCTTTCCGGATTCAACAGGCTCTAAGACAATCTCAACATGGCCGTATTGGCCCCTGCCGCCCGTCTGCTTAACATGCTTATAGCTCTCCTGGCAAGGCTGCAAGATAGTCTCCCTATACGCCACCTTTGGCGCTCCAACATCAGCTATGACATTAAACTCGCGCTTTAACCGGTCAACTATTATATCGAGATGCAGCTCCCCCATTCCTGACAATATGACCTCTCCCGTTTCCCGATCTGTCTTAACGGTAAATGTGGGGTCTTCCTCTGCCAGCCGCATAAGCCCCTTGCCCAACTTATCCTGATCGGACTGACTCTGAGGCTTGACGCTCAACGACATTACAGGTGCCGGAAATTCAATAGCCTCCAACAATATAGGGTTATTCTCATCGCAAAGGGTATCCCCGGTAACGGTGCGATCCAGGCCTATGGCCGCGGCAATATCGCCTGTATATATATCCTCGCGGGGCTCCCTGTGGTTGGCGTGCATCTGTAATATCCTGCCCACCCTCTCTTTTTTCCCCTTAGTGGCATTCAAGACATACGAACCTGCCTTCATGCATCCGGAATATACCCTGAAATATATCAATTTACCCATATGAGGGTCTGACTGCACCTTGAATGCCAAAGCAGAAAACGGCTCATCGTCACTCGGTTTTCTTTCAAGCAGTTTTTCGGGATTATTAGGGTCTGTGCCTGCAACAGGCTTCTCATCTATCGGGGAAGGCAAATAGTCATTGACCGCATATAAGAGCCTCTGTATGCCTTTATTTTTAAACGCCGAACCGCAGAGTATGGGGACTATCTTGTTTGCGATAGTCCCTTTCCTGATGGCCTTCATCAATTCATCGTTGGTAATACTGTCCTCATTCTCTATATATTTCTCCATAAGGTCATCACAAACCTCGGCGGCCCTCTCCACCATAATATGCCTGTATTTTTTAGCCTGTTCCATGTATTCAGCGGGTACATTCTCTACATCGAAATCCTGGCCCTTGGATTCATCATCATAAATATAAGCCTTCATGGTTACAAGGTCAATAATACCCTTGAATTCATCTTCAGCGCCAATAGGTATCTGCAATGGCAGAACGACAGCGCCTAAATCCTTCTCGATATCCTCTTTTACCGCGAAAAAATCCGCGCCTACACGATCCATTTTATTGACAAAGGCTATCTTAGGCACATTATATTTGTCTGATTGCCTCCATACGGTTTCAGATTGAGGCTCAACACCGCCAACAGCGCAAAATACCGCTACAGCACCGTCTAATACCCTTAGGCTTCTCTCCACCTCAACAGTAAAATCAACGTGTCCGGGAGTATCAATAAGGTTGATCTTGCAGTCTTTCCAGTAACAGGTAGTTGCCGCGGATGTAATCGTGATACCCCTTTCCTGCTCTTGCACCATCCAATCCATCTACGCCTTACCGTCATGAACTTCCCCTATCTTGTGAGACTTGCCGGTATAAAAGAGTATACGTTCGCTTAAAGTCGTTTTTCCGGCATCTATATGCGCCATTATACCAATATTTCTGACCTTGCTTAAATCGATTAAACGTGCCATTTTCTCTCCTGTTTTAAATAAAAAACCTTCTCTTGGTCAACCTAACACCAGAAGAAGGCCGCGTGTTATATAGATTGATTTACCGCATATGATATATTATTTTAAAAAATATGTCAATAATATCTTTAAAAAGCGGTAATGTTACCTCCAATCTGCCCCAAAAAACCTGCTCATCGCCTAAACATGACCTTATGCCGGTCAACGGCATCCCTCAACAGACGGCAATAAAGGTCGAATCCTACAGCGGCGATATAGCCATGCTGCTGGGTACCTAATATATTACCTGCGCCCCTTATCTGCAGATCCTCCATTGCTATTTTAAATCCCGATCCGAGCTGGGTAAAACGCTCTATTGCCAAAAGCCTGCGGCGCGAATCCGCAGGGACATCACATTTAGATACCAGGCAAAGGCAGAAGGCCTTAACATTAAACCTGCCGACCCTGCCTCTTAACTGATAGAGGTCCGCCAGTCCGAATTTATCCGCGTTATTGATAATAATGGTATTTGCGTTCGCTATATCAATGCCTGACTCTACTATTGTCGTTGATACCAAAACATCTATATTACCTTTTATAAAATCCAGCATCACGGCCTCAAGCTCTTTTGCTGACATCCTGCCGTGCGCTAAAGCGACACGGATACCGCTACCGCAAAGGCCCCGTATCCTTTGAGCTATCTTATCAATACCCTCTATCCTGTTATTAATAAAATATACCTGCCCTTTTCTGGATATCTCATTTAATATAAATTTTTTTAACAGGCCATCATCGTAGGCAGAGATAATTGTCTTTATCGGCAGCCTGTCAGGCGGCGGGGTATTTATAGCAGACATATCCCTGGCACCCGTAAGAGACATATAAAGTGTGCGCGGTATAGGCGTAGCCGTCATTGTGAGCACATCTACAAGCAGCCTTAGGGCCTTGAACCTTTCCTTTGCCTTTACACCAAAACGCTGCTCCTCGTCAATAACAACAAGGCCGAGATCTTTAAATATTATATCATCTGAAAGAAGCCTGTGTGTCCCGATAACAATGTCTATACTTCCATCTTTTAGCCCGGTAAGCACCTGGACCTGCTCACTCTTTGTGCGAAACCTTGAAAGCATCTGGATATTTACAGGGTAATGCTTCATTCTAACACAGAATGTATTATAATGCTGTTCAGCCAGTATGGTAGTCGGGACAAGGATAGCCACTTGTTTATTGTCCATTACGGCCTTGAATGAACCCCTTAAGGCCACTTCTGTTTTGCCATACCCGACATCCCCGCATAATAATCTATCCATAGGCTTTGAGGCCTCCATATCAGCCTTGACCTCGGAAGAGGCCTTCGCCTGATCTATGGTATCCTTATAAGGAAAGGATTCCTCTATCATTTTCTGCCAATCCGAATCCTTTGAAAATGAGAACCCCTTAAGCTTCATGCGGCTTGCCTGCATATGAAGAAGCTCAAGGGCATACGAAGCGGCTATCCTCTTGGTCTTGTCTTTGGCCTTCTGCCATGCCTTTGAACCAAGCCTGCTTAATCTTGGGGCATGCTTATAAAAACTAATGTATTTTTGTATTAAATTTATCTCGCGGGCAGGGACATATAACTTATCCTTATTTGCATATTCTATTAGCATATAGTCATTGACAGTCCCTGTATGCTCTTTTACCTTTCTAATCCCTTTGTATATACCTATACCATGGTCTATGTGGACAACAATATCTCCTGAGATGATATCCACAAAATTATCAATAGGGATGGTCTCGCCCGGGCCTGAAGGGATGTCCTTTTTGACATGTCCGTGGCTTGCCGCGCGGGGGGGTATTATGGCTATCTGGTGCAGGGATAACATCTCCGATGAAACAAGGCTGAAGGAATATATGGCGCTTATTTTATTATCGCAGAAATCAACCCTTACAGGCGAGTCATAATTCATCGGGAAGACGTCAACTATACCGCCTCTATGCGCGAAATCCCCTTCTTGAAAGACAAAATCGGATGTAATATAACCTAAGCCGACCAGCTCTTTCAAAAACGTCTCTTTTTCCTTGTCCTGACCGCAGTATAATTTTATCGACCTGAACTCTTTGCGGATTTGGGGAAGGGATGTTTTCATTTCAACACGAACCTGTATTTGTTTAACTAAATTCGCACTTATAACTTACGCTTTTCCTACGGTCGCGTAAACCTGCGTCAACATGCAGATCCTTCTAATGCTCCCGTTGGTCGCATTATCAGGATAAATTCGCACTTATAACTTACGCTTTTCCTACGGTCGCGTAAGTTATGTGCTCATTTACATAACCATGCCGCCATCAACCTTAATAACCTCGCCTGTGATATAAGACGAGCTGTCACTAACAAGGAAAAGAGCAAGATTTGCTACATCTAAAGGACTGCCAAGCGAATTCATAGGTATGAGTTTAAGCATCGCCCCTTTCTGTTCATCGGTCAGCTTATCCGTCATCGGCGTCCTGATAAATCCGGGGGCTATAGCATTAACATTAATCCCCCTTGAGGCAAGCTCTTTAGCGCTGCTCTTTGTAAGCCCTATCAATCCGGCCTTGCTCGCGGCATAATTAGCCTGTCCGGCATTGCCCATAATACCTATAATAGAGGCAATATTAACTATCTTGCCGTATCGCTGTTTCACCATGGGCCTGCATGCGGCTTTCGTAAAATTGAAGGCCCCCTTAAGGTTTACCCTTAATACAGCGTCCCAATCTTCTTCCTTCATGCGCATCAGCAACGAATCTCTTGTGATGCCGGCATTGTTGATGAGTATATCAACTCTGCCGAATTTGTCAAGGGTTTTATTGACCATGTTTTCACAGGAAACGTAATCCCCCACGTCCACTACCGATATGTCGCATTTCCCGGAAAAGGCCTCTATTTGAGACATCGCCCCGGTAAGCGCCTGCTGATTCACATCACACAAAGCAATATCGGCGCCTTCCCTTGCCAAGGCAAGGGCAATCTCGTTTCCTATGCCTCTTGCGCCGCCTGTCACTATAGCAACCTTATTTTTTAATTTCATGGCACTCTATGATTAACATATCAACAGGTAATTAGTCAAGTAAAATCTTAATCAACTTTAAAGATTATTTTTGAGAAATTCTTTCCCAACTGGATAGCTTACCCTGGCTATCAAAATGAAAATATATCTTATCACCTTTAAAATATGTCGAAGCGGGCGGTTTATAAACCCATCTTGTGCCGTCATCTGCGACCGATACAGGCTGTCCGCATATCTTGACCAATTCCTGCTCCGAGATGCCCCGGCTTATGTCTCGACCGTTCAAAAATAACAATGCCTTTTGATAATTTAACCCGTCGGCCTTATCCTGCACCTCTATAGCATCCATACTGTCAGAAATGCCTTTAATCTTTCTAAGCTCCCCTGCGGGATATGACTGCTTGGCAGGAAAAATACAAACCATCAAACATACTATTAGTAATATTATATTATTATGTTTATTCATATAATTTATAACCTATAATCGCATATTAACATTAAAGGAATGGATTTGCAATAAAAATTAGGATAAGAAAATACTCTTTCTTTAAGCTGCGCGCGTAAGGGCGTCTTGAATAACCGCTCTTGCGGAAGACGGCACGAAACGCGGAAAACCGGGCTGGACTCGCAAACCTGGAACAGGGGTTGTAACGGTAATTTTAACATCATTTCCAAAGCCTTCGGGGATATAGATAATCTTGCCGTTATCATTTATAATAAACCTTACCTTATAAAAAAACTCTCCTGCGTGCATCAACGGCAATATCAGGCTGAATCCATAAACCGTCTTGCCCTGTTCGCTTTTTACCGCCTTACAATTCATGTCAAGCGCGTGCCAAACCCCTTTACCGTTTATATCCGTCCATACCTGCGCCCTGATATTTTTTATCGGCACTGAATCCTCCAGAGTAAGTTCAGCCTTAACAATAAACCCAGCCTCCGTAAGGGCATTTGATAATCCCGCAGTGTTCCTTATGGCCTTTTCCGCTCTCTGCGCCCTCTTGGCCGGCAAAAACACCTCAAGGACATATCTCTTGATCATATTTTTTATATACAGGATCTTGGCATCCTCGTAAACCTTCACGCGAAAATCCCCCCACGCCTTTGCACCGTTTTCTTTATGGCCGTAATATAGATTCGATATGGCCGACAAGGCATAGTAGAGCTCCAAGGGCTTTATCTCTTTAAGTATAAAACCGTTACCTTCTCCTGTCAGGGCGTCATACGGCCTGACAAATTCATCTCCCCACATGCCTGATGACATTATCGGTATGTTACCGTTTATTGCCGCGCGCATACCGCTTGTGCCGCAGGCCTCTTCCTGATGCCCTGTATCGGAATTTCTTCTCGGCATCTCTATCCAGGCGTCTGTCCCGCAGGCAGCGGCCTTCATAAGGTCAACGTCATTACCTGATACAAAAACAAACCGGCCTTTCAGCGCAGGGTCATGCATCCATTCAATAAATTCAGCTATCCATGACTGAAGATCATTATTGTGTTCATTGACAATAATACCGCCCACAACAACCTGAATACCCAAACCCTCTACGCGAATATCGCTTCCTCCGATATTCACTATCGTGTCCACGCCCTTGTCCTGGCAGAGGGCATTGATTATAGGTTTTAACATGGGCAGCTGCTGTTTGTAGTAATCTATCCTTCTTATCGCGCAAACTACGGGCTTTGATGGGTCAAGCTTTATACCGGTCTTTTGCTCCACAAGGCTTATAAACCTTTCCTTGTCCTTTTCATGTATATTCATCAACTGCTCGGAGTCCAGTCTTTCATCGGGCCGTTCCGCTTCTTTCAACATATCGCTTTTCCAAAACTCGCCCGTACCGTTTAACACGCCTTTTATTTTGTCTTTAAAACCGGGGAACATATTCATCAGCGTATTCTTATGCCTATAACTTACACCGTTTACAATATGCGCTAATATCATTGCCGCGCGCGAAAAATTCAGGTTATTGTCTTCATCCACAAATATATCCTTAAGCCCCCCGGGCAGGTTCATCCTGAAAAACCAATCCCCCTTTCCATAATATATCTGCAGCCCTGCGGTAATAGGGGTATGATTTGTAAACACATATGCCGTGTCCGAAAAATAGGGGTCATTAACCGTTTCCGCCATAGCTATAATGGTATGGGCCTCGTTGACCCGCAATATAGCGGGTTTTATTCCAAGCGATTTCAACAATTGCGGTACCACCTTTCCAATAAGTACCTGTTGAGAGAACCTGCCTTCCTCGCTGTCCGTATAAAGTATATCGTCGACATCCTTGCATGCTACCATAAAAACCGGAGTCCCCGCCCTGCTTAGAGCAAATATAGCGGCCCTGAAGTTTTTATATGTCCCTGACGCGGGGTCATACATAATAACATCAAATTTCAACTGGCTGCCGTCACCGGCGCTAACAGGCTTAATCGGCTTAGACGGGTTAACTTCAAGTTGCGGATAATCAAAAATATCGGGATCAGAAAATAAGCCGCAATTAATAGGATTGCCGCAATCAACAAGAGCGTCATAATCCACCTTGACCTTCTCGAGCCGCTGTCTCTTGTTCTCGCCGTCAGTCCTGGGCACCAGCCTATTCTCATACATAGGCATAACGATAAAAGGCTTTATACCGTGGACACGTTCATCAGATACGGCTTTTTTATAACCCTCACCGCTATCACCTTCCAAGATACCCAGTCCTCCCCTGGAGCCTTCCAGGGCATTTTGTTCAAGCTCAGGCAATATGGCCTCCATAGACATATCAACAATAACACCTCCAACACCTTTAAGGACATCTTTCCAGGCATCTCCGCCAAGCTCGACCCTTAAATGGGGTGCCGGCAACGTGTGGGAGGAGAGTCCGTGCATTATCGTTTCCCGGCCGGATACCCTGCTGGATTCCGGCCTCAAACAATAACCCTTATGGCAGGATAAAATTAAACAGATAAATATTGTGAGAAATTTTTTCATTAAAACCCGACTATTTGAAATTTACGTACGTGGATGAGAAATATAATCTAAATGCTATAGTTTGATTATATTTTTCACCTGTTAATTTGTCAATCAAAAAACAAAAAAACTTTTTTAATTTTTAATATTATGCCGCGCGCAGGGACTCATCGCATATTTAATGTACCGGTGAATAATATTAAGACAGTGATGAAATTAATCATATATGCTCTTATAATAATATGATTTAAGACGCAAAAAAACGGTTGAGGCAAAAGGATATAAAAAACAAATATTATTAAATGTTTTATAAATTATGCAATAATCATATCACGCACAATATCAACAGTCAATATAAATATACAGAATCTTCCAGAATACACATAATATCATTTTTTACCGGCCACATCCTCCGGAATCAATTGACTTTGAAAGATACCCGCCCGTTAAAGCATCAATGTCGGCTGTAAGCTCCGCCAATCTAATCTGCTTAAGCCTAACCTTCGCATCATCATGATTTGTGTCATCAGCAAGCTCATCCATCAATCTCAATCTTTCAAAATATATCTTCGTCACCTCATTTAATATGTCATTTCTTAACTGCACCATGAGCCTGGAACGGACATCGATGTTTGTCTGATGATAGCTCCATATCAATTCACTAAGGTCCCAATCCAACCTTATTCCCCACCCAAGATTCTTATCTTTAGGGCCTTCTATAAAGATATCGGAATCATTCGTGCCTCCTCTATCAAGCTCTATAGTCCGGGTGTCGTTTCCATCTAGACTTAAACTTAAATCAGGAATAAGCGCTTGCGTTTTCGCGGCCTGACGCATCCACTTGATTTTCTCCGGTGACACCTCGGCGTATTCAATGGCAGCCTTTTGTATCTCGGATATGCCGGGCACCCGCGGCAAGAGCCTCCGCGGTCCGGCCATGCGCGCTTCACGATCAAAGGCAGGCGGCGGCGCTATTCTGAATAGGCCATTCTGCGTGGCGGCAAAGATAAAATCGTTTTCAGAACCCACATCAAGCATATTTATCTCTAAGCTGCTAAGCCCCGCCGAATAATCCTTCCACTTACCCTCTTTATATTCGTATTTAAAAATACCCTTGCGGCTTGCCCCAAGCAAATATTCAGGTGTAGCTATTATATAATTCATCTTCTGGCTTAGCAGGCCCTCTGAATTCAGCCGCGTCCAGCTATTACCACCGGCCTTTGACAATAAAATGCCATTGCCGGTACATATATAAACATTATCTTCATGCATCGCGATAGAATTAAGCGCCTTAAAGACGTACTCCGGTTCGGTCTCATCGTTTGTGTCTATATTATTGTCGGACTCCTCCCCAAATTCAATTAAATTATATACCCTGTCCCACGCATCACTGCCTGTCTCCTGATAGTATACACCGTCATCAGCGCACACATAGAAGAACCCCTTACCCGCATGGACAGACCTGATCTCCTTATTAATGAAATAGCCTTCAGCAGACCAATGCAGGCCCGAATCATAGCTTTTATATAAACCCCTTCGAGCTCCGATTATAACTATATCACCTTGAATGGAATGGGCGATACATTGTATATCCCTCTGCGCCTCATCCGGGCCGCTATGCCGTTTTGTCCATGAACTGCCGCAATCAACACTGACATACAACCCGTTTGACGTTGCGGCATAGATAATGGATTTGCCGTTCGGATCATAAGAAAGACAATTTATCCCCTCCCTTTCTCCTGTCAGCATAAATACCCTATCCCAGTGGCCGCCCCAGTCACAACTTTTATACACACTCTTTCGACAACCGGCAAAAACAAGGCCCGGACACTGGCCTATAACCCTTACCGAATTAACCCCAACTTCATCAATGCCGTTATCCGATTTATGCCAAATATTGCAGTCTGCGGCCCAATTATGGACCGGGCATAAAGCCATAAGGCAAAGACCAAATATAGACAACACCCATTTCTTAAATCTTAAAACCGCCGGGTGATTCGCTGTTTTTTTAGGCCTGGCGCCTGGCCTTCTTGCCTTGCCGCGTCCCATCTCAACCTCCTTCTTTATCCCACCGGGACATGTCTTTAATGGATATTTATATCAGCAATTTGATTATTTGTCAATTTATTTTATTTTTATTCAAATTTCAAGATACAAATTTGATTATAACGCAAATTCACTTGACAAGACCGGCCTATTCTGTTACATTAAAATTGTTATGGATATAGCAAAAAAAATACGCACCCTGCGCAAGGAAAGCGGCCTTACTCTCAAAGCGCTCTCCCTTTCAAGCGGTGTCGCCTTGGCGACACTAAGCAGGATTGAAACCGGTAAAATGATGGGAACTGTCGAATCTCATAAGGCTATAGCAACCGCCCTCGGCCAGACCCTTTCTCAACTCTATAGTAATTTGGAAAATAAAGAGTCCTCTTTTGAATATCAAAACCTTGAGAACCGGACAGACTTGTTCCTGCACAACGATAAGGCGTCTTATCACATGCTCACCAGCAATATACTCTCAAAGAAAATGATGCCGGTCATGCTAAAACTATCTCCGGGAGGCAGGACCAGTCTCGAACAACCCTCTTTCGCGACGGAAAAATTCTTATACGTGCTTAAAGGCAAGGTAGAGGTAATGATCGAAAAGACGAGACACGTCTTAAAAAAATCAGAGACGCTCTATTTCAACGCGGGTTTAAGCCACTATCTTAAAAATTCCTGCAGGGATGAAGCCCTGGTCATATGCGTTATCACCCCACCGGCGTTATAGGAGACGTATCATGAAGAAAAAAATCTTAGTATGTGACGATGAAAAAGGGGTCCGTGAATCTCTGAAATTGATACTATGCGGAAAATACGATGTCATATTGTCCGAAAACGGATCGCAGGCTATAGAGCTGATCCATGGAAATAAGGAGCTCGAATGCATACTCCTCGACATCAAAATGCCCGCGCCAAACGGTATTGAACTGTTGAAATATTTCAAAAAATGCGGCATACGGATCCCGGTCATTGTGGTAACAGGCTACCAAAGCGTCGAGACTGCCGCTGAATCCTTAAACAACGGAGCGATCAGCTATATTACCAAACCCTTCCGTTCAGAACTTGTTTTGAACGCGCTGGAAAAAGCCGTCACCTAACCTGCAGGCTTGCAATATGTTCTTCTATTACGCGACATCCCTGCTTACAGTCATAACATCCCTTGCCTTGGGGATTTTTGTTTTCTTTAAAAATCCAGACAACAGACTTCATATATCGCTTTTCCGTATGAATATCGTAGTCGCCGCTTGGAGTCTTTTTCTCTTTCTCCATTATGCCAGCAAGACATATCAGCAGGCAATTATTACATTGTATATACTGCATAGCGCCGTTATATTAATACCTGCCTGTTTTATCCATCTTGTCTGCGACCTGCTTGGCATCTCCAGCCCTGCACGCATAAGGATCCCATATATAATCTGCGGCGCTTTTATACCTCTTGTATATTCTCCTTATTTCATTAACGGGGTACAACAAAAAAATATTTTCAAATACTACGCTAATGCAGGAGATATTTATATACTATGGGTCATAACCTATTGCCTGATGGCTGGATACGGCGTTTACTTGATGATAAGTCACTACAAAAACTCTCCCATTATAAAAAAGATACAAATACGCTATATACTCTGCGCCTCACTTATAGGTTTTACCGGAGGGGCTACTATCTATTTTCTTTTTTATAACATACCGATACCGCCTTTTGGAGAGCATATCGTATTCCTATATCCGGTTATATTTTCCGTGGCCGTGCTTAAACATGACGCCCTGGAACTAAACATCGCCATAAAAAGAACCATTGTTTACTCCGTGTCAATAGCGCTTATCACCCTTGCATACCTTATCATCGTCTTATTATCGGAACGATTTCTGCGAGATGCTATGGGATATCATTCCATAGGCATCAGTGTCGGCGCCGCTGTAGTCATAGCGCTCATATTCAGCCCGTTGAAAAACCGGGTCGAAAAGATCATAGAAAGATTTTATATACAAAACACCTATCAAAAGATGCAAAAAGAACTTATAGAATCCGACAAGAGCAGGGCGCTGGCGCACCTGGCGGCCGGCCTTGCGCACGAGATACGCAATCCCCTGACTGCTATTAAGACATTTTGCGAATTTTTGCCTAAGAGATTTGATGATAAGCGGTTCAGGGAGGATTTCTCAAAAATAGTAACCGATGAAGCTGAAAAGATCGGCTCACTCATTGATCAGCTGCTTGAATTCGCGAAACCGTCATCGTTGAGGATATCGGACTGCGATGTAAGACAGGCACTCGATTATACCCTGAACCTGCTTTCAGCAGAAACACTAAAATCAAACATCAGGATAACAAGGGATTACGCCCAAGACGGACGCATTATACAGGCTGATACCGTTAAATTAAAGCATGTGTTTTTTAACATAATTAAGAACAGCCTTGAATCGATGAAGAAAGGCGGGACGGTCAAGATTGTGACAAGACCAGGTCATGACAAATTAAATATTGACATACAAGATAACGGCTGCGGTATAGCAGAAAAGGATCTCGGCAGGATATTCGAACCGTTTTTTTCACGCAAGGATAATGGCACGGGACTTGGCCTGTCCGTGGCAAAAAGCATAATCCTTGAGCACAAAGGTGAAATTTATGCCAAAAGCGCTCCCGGGTCCGGAACAGTATTTACGATATCCCTGCCAATATGCACTTAAAAATACCTAACAAAACACCCGGTAGCATTTGATCGCAGAGTTTATCCCGGCAGCTATAAAGAGAAGATTACATAAAAACCCGCCGCCTTATTCAGAGGTATTAGCAAAAGGCCTGTCCTCGCCGGACAAAGCGGGTTCCGGCTGGGATTGCTGAATATATGCCGACGTTATAAGCAACGCGCCAAAAGGTACCACAAAAAGGCTTATGATAAGACCTGCAAATGGTATCTGTCCGGCTAAGCCGTTTATAACTATATAGACAATAGCCAATGCCAAATTGACCCAAAGACCATTGCCCTTTACCATTGCCCAACTTGCCTTTAAAGAATCTACCGGGCCATAGCCCTTATCAATTGCCATAAAATATGAATAAAGCCACATAGTCATAAGCAGGACGCCCGGGACAATAAAAAGCAAAAGTCCGGTGAAAACGGCAAGGCCCTGCAAAAAGAACAGCCCAAGCAAAGGCCAAAATCTGTTAAGCATCTTAAAGATATCATTAAATTCTATCTTCTTTTCCTGGCTGCGCATGGCCTTAAGGGTCATATAACAATAACCGCCAAACAAAGGGCCAGATAGTATTAATAAGGTAAACAAGGATAATAACTGAAAGACAAGCGTTGCGAGCAAAAGCATAGGGATATTAACCTTATAGACATCAAACGCCTCTACAAAACATCTCTTTATATCAAGCTGCCTTGTCTCCATCCATTACCTCCTGTGTTTAAGACGGTTATTTAAACAGTACCGCGGAAATAAACCCTGCTATTGAAACACGTTATTATACACGGCTGTTATGCCGGCACATTATGGCAGACAAGTTCAGGGTCAATACGCCTTAATAAGCCCTTAAGCACCGTGCCCGGGCCTATCTCAAAAAAATGCTTAATACCTCGTGAGGCAATATTCCTTATCGAGTCCTCCCATCTGGTAGTAAGGCTCATTTGGTCAACAAGGTTGGCCTTTATCATATCAGGGTCATCTTGCGCAAAAGCGGTAACATTACTAATAACAGGTATCTTGGGCGGCATAAACTGTATATCCTTTAACGCCTTTTCCAGCTTGTGGCAGGCCTGTGCCATTAACGCCGAATGAAAAGGCCCGCTCACATCAAGGACAATGACCCGTTTCGCGCCTCTATCGCCTGCCAGGATAGATGCCCTATCAATAGACTCCATGGAGCCTGATACGACAATCTGCCCGGGGCAATTAAGATTTGCTATCTGGGCCTTTGATTCCTGACATATATCTTCAACCTGATATGTATCAAGGCCGATAATACAGGCCATTTTGCCCGGGTTATCATTGGAGGCCTCTTCCATAAACTGCCCTCTTAACCTTACTAGCTTAACGGCATCGCTAAAACACATTGTTTCCGCGCATACCAAGGCGCTGTATTCTCCAAGGCTAAGACCCAAT
Source organism: Candidatus Omnitrophota bacterium (assembly GCA_041650035.1). Lineage (GTDB taxonomy): Bacteria > Omnitrophota > Gorgyraeia > JABMRG01 > JABMRG01 > JAQUQI01. Next base: position 41,469 of record JBAZLY010000001.1, read on the forward strand.
ACCGCTTGAGGCACATAATCGCAACGAGACAATAGATGAACTCGCAATGCTGCGATAGATGAAACTAAAATCGCAACCTGGCAGTTCCGGGTCCGGGTAAGTTCTTCCGCGGGGCCGTCAAAACAAAGCCGCTTAAGGTCGAAACCCAGTATCTCGTTTGCCTGGTCGAATGTCATGCGGGCTATTTCATGATTATCATAAAGCGTTTTCCCCATACCTACATACTGCGCGCCTTGCCCGGGAAACATAAAAGCAGATTCTACCATTTTATTACAATAGACCCCCATGTGAAACCGGCGCCAAAGGCGACCAGTACAACAATATCCCCTTTCTTTATCCTTTTTTCGTCAACAGCCTCACAAAGGGCAATTATCGTTGACGCGGCCGAGACATTACCGTATTTAGCAACATTAAGATACACCTTTTCTTCGGGAAGGCCTATCCTCTGTCTCACGGAATTTATTATTCTCATATTTGCCTGGTGCGGGATAAGAAGAGATATATCCTTACAGCCCAATTTAGCCTCGCAAACTGCCCTTGTAGCGGCATCAGTCATAATCCTGACAGCGGATTTAAATACCTCGCTACCGCTCATCTTGATATAATGAAGCCTGTTCTTGACGGTATCAATCGAAGCGGGGTTTTTCGACCCCCCTCCAGGCAGATATAAAAGGTTTGCCAGGTTCCCGTCTGATCCAAGATAGTGCGACAGTATGCCGCCTGACGAGACCGGCTGTAAGACAGCGGCCCCGGAGCCGTCTCCAAACAAGACACAGGTATTTCTATCCGTATAATCAGTAACAGAGCTTAATACCTCAACTCCTATGACCATAGCGTTTTTGTATACACCCGAACATATAAACTGTTTCGCGGTGACCAAGCCGTAGATAAATCCTGAACATGCCGCCCCAATATCAAAACACACGGCATTCTTTGCCCCCAGTTTGGACTGGACAAAACAAGACGTGGACGGAAAAGGCATATCAGGGGTAATGGTGGCGACAATAATAAGCTCTAATTCTTCCGGTTTGATCTTTGCCCCTTCCAGGGCCTTGCGTGCGGCGCTTACCGCCAGATCGCTTGATGCCGTTCCTGGCTGGGCTATCCGTCTTTTTTTTATGCCGGTCCTTGTCGTTATCCATTCATCCGACGTGTCAACCATCTTTTCAAGATCGTGATTTGTCAAAACCTTTTTCGGCACGCACATGCCAATACCTGTAATTCCGACCGGTCTATTCGTTCTCATTTAGGGCAATTCCCTTCCTGCTAAGCTATAGCATCAACAATATGCTGATTAACCTCAAGTTTGACAAATTCCGCGGCCTCTCTTATAGCGTTCTTTATAGCCTTGGCGGATGAGCCTCCATGACATATGATACATACCCCGTTAACACCTAATAGCGGAGCTCCTCCATATTCGGAATAATCTATCTCTTTTTTTAATGCCCTGAAAGCGGGCAAGCTGAGAAGGGCCCCTATCTGGGTTAAGAAACCCTGTTTCAGTTTCCTTTTAAGAAAAACCGTCAGTGTGTGGGCCAATGACTCCGATACCTTGAGTACCACATTTCCAACAAACCCATCACAAACGATAACGTCATAATCGCCTGTATATATATCGCCGCCCTCCACGTTTCCTGTGAATTTTATGCCGCTGGCATTAAGCAGCCTGCGCGTCTCTTTTATGAAATCCGTCCCCTTTGCCTCCTCTTCCCCTACATTAAGCAAACCTATCTTTGCCGTTTTTTTGCCGAACAGGTATTTTTGTAAAACATCCCCCATAACAGCATATTGCAGCAGGTGTTCGGGCTTGGGATTAATATTGGCCCCGACATCAATAAGCACGCAGAGGTCTTTCAGCGTGGGGTATATAAGGCCTATACCCGGCCTTTGCACCCCGCTTAAAAGGCCCATCTTTAAAGCCACGGCACATACAACCGCGCCTGTATTGCCCGCTGATACAAAGGCATCAACCTTACCATCGCGCATTAGCCTGGCGCTGACATTTATAGAAGAATCTCTTTTTTTCCGAACGCTCAAGGCCGCCGGTTCATCCATGCCAATAGCCTCCGAGGCATGGCAAACCGATATGGAGCGGGGTGTGCGGGCGCCTCTTTTAAAAAGCTCCTGCTGTATCGTTTCATTATCACCGACAAGGACTATATCATATCCAAATTCCCTGCTGGCAAGCAGGGCGCCTTCTATCACAACGCTGGGCGCATTATCCCCACCCATGGCATCTACGGCAATACGCATAGGATACCGTCTCCTCTTCAGGCCTTATGTTTCTTGGTTTTTTCTTTCCTTACAACTACCTGCCTGCCCTTGTAGTAACCGCATTTCGCGCACACCCTATGCGGCATAACGATACTACCACAATTAGGGCATTTGGCAAGAGATGGGTCAAGCAGTTTATAATGAGTGCGTCTTTTCCTTCCCCTTGCTTTTGAATGTCTCCTTTTTGGTAATCCCATTTTAAGCCTCCAATTTTATCAAACACTATTTTACCCGGCATAAATTAATACTGCCCGGGGACAAACTCAATATTACCTCAAGAGATCAAAACTTGATTTCCAAGATCTTTTTCCTGCTGTTAAATCCCGATATTATGCGAATATCTGACCTGCGCGCGTTAAAATATCCGGCAATAACCTTTAACAATGATTCATTGGCTTTGCCGTCCACCGGCGCGGCCTTCAGATATACCTTATACTCATCTCCGGGACCCTGTTTGACCTCATCCCTCGAGGACCTTGGCTGGACCTTTACACGGACGTTCATTTAAGCCTTTGGGCCAGGTCCATCAGCGTATGCACTAAAAAACTCTGAATAAAAATTAAACACAGTATAGCGATAATAGGCGAAACATCAATCGCCCAAAACTGCATCTTCAACCCTCTTCTGATGGGGCTTAAAAGGGGTTCTGTGGCACGCTGTAAGAATTGAACTATAGGGTTAAAAGGGTCTGGGTTAACCCAGCTTATAAGCGCCTTGATTATTATCATCCAATAGAGTAATGTGATGACGATATCAAGCACCTTTGCTATACTCATGATAAAATTGCTCAAAACAAACATGCAGCATACCTCCATTTTTACAGCCGGGCAATACAACTTTTTTATAAACGCCGGTTCAGGCCAATTGCCTTGACCTGTCGAAGGCAGCCTTCACAGCCTCCCGGACAATAGCCTCAAAACCTCGTTTTTTAAAGACCTTCAATGCCGCCTCTGTCGTGCCGCCTTTTGAGGCTACATCCTGCTTGAGAAAAACCGGGTATTTGTTCAGGCTGTACTGCAAAAAACTGGCACCAAATATTGTCTGCGTCACAAGCCTGAATGCCAAATCTTTTTTTATGCCTAAGGAAACCGCTGACTTGGCCATAGCCTCCATCAGCAAGAAAAGGTACGCAGGCCCGCTGCCTGACACAGCCGTCACGGCGTCCATATGCCTCTCATCCAATACAACCGTCTTGCCAATACTGTTAAATATTAATTCCGTGTTACGCTTATCCTGTCTGGTGACGGCATTGCTGTAAGATAAAGCCGTCATCGCGCAATGGGCAAGTGCTGGCATATTCGGCATAGCCCTGACAATCTTCCTGACCCGGGTCTTTTTTTTAATAAAATTTATCCTTTTGCCCGCTACTATGGATATCAGGAGCCTGCCCTGTAAGGCATCCGCCATATCCTCAAGAACCGGACCCATATCCTGGGGTTTAACCGATATTATAACAATATCGCTTTTTTGACAAGCGTCTGTATTAGAGCGTGAAACCCAAACACCATATTCAGAACCCAGATATTTTAATCTGGTCGCGTCTTTATCAGCGATAAAAATACGCGTCTTACCCGGGTACTTTTTGAGCGTCAGCCCCCTTAATATGGCCTCGCCCATTTTGCCGCATCCTATGATCGATATCCTCAATCGCTTATCCTCAATTCACTTGACTATTGAATATGGCTGAACCTATCCTGACGATCGTCGCGCCTTCTTCAACGGCTATTTCAAAGTCCTGCGTCATCCCCATAGAAAGCTCTTTGATATTGCGGTAACCGGCAGAGACGATACTATCCCTCAACAAGCGCAAGTTGTTGAAATACGGTCTAACATCTTCTCTATTCTTGACTATAGGAGCTATTGTCATAAGACCTATCAGATTAATATTAGGAAAAGACGACGTTTGTTTCACGAATCCACAAACATCACCGGGGGCAATACCGTATTTAGAAATTTCACCTGATATATTAACTTCGATTAAACAATCAATGCGCTTACCTGACAGATATGCCTGTTTATCTATCTCGCGGGCAAGATTAATACTGTCAAGGGAATGTATGACATCAAACATACTAAGGCACAGGGCTGTTTTATTTGTCTGAAGATGGCCTATCATGTGCCATTTAACAGCCTTGGCCGCCTGGCCAAGAAGATTATATTTAAAAATAGCATCCTTGACCCTGTTTTCCCCAATATCCGAAACCCCTGATACCAAAACATCGTGAAGCTGCTTAATGGTGGCTGTCTTAGTTACAGGCATCAACCGGATATCTGCCGGATCGCGGCCCGCCTTTTTGGCCGCATTCTCTATTCTTTCCTTAACCAGGGCAAGGTTTCTGATAACCATTTGGCATACTTTAACATAATATAATATTCAAGTCAATAATTTTATAGCTTTTCACGGCGGCTTAGCAAACCCAAATATAAAGGTTTTTAGAAATAATCGTTGTAAAGTCCTCTGGCATATTCAGATAAAGCCAATAACCAGTTTTTCGGACCAAGTTTTAATAATGATACCTTCGACTGCCTGGCTTCGGCCCCTAACTGGAGCAATCCTGCGGTGATAAAATATATATGGCATGGTAAAGGTTTAGGCGAAACACCTAAACCCGTTATACGCCCAATACGCACGGGTATACCCAAAACAGATTCGGCAAGTTCAATACAGCCATCCATAATTACCGGCTGGCCGCACATAACGGCACCACTGGGTATATTCCCTGAATAGCCTGAAGCCTTAAGCTCTCTTTTGATCTCATTGAATATGCGCGTATATTCTTCAACGAGGATAGCCCTCAAATCCAACTTTTGAGAGACCTTTTTAAGAAAACCCGCGCGCATATCAGGCCCGGTTACTGGCCCATCAAGCAAAAGCCTCTCTATCTTGAGTTTTTCAGCTTCCGCTTCAGGTATACATAATTCCCGGGCAAGCCTTTTAGTAATATCGCAGCCCCCGACAGGCAACGTCTTAAGAAACACCGGCCGCGACTGCGAGACGATCAATATATCAGTCATATCCGCGCCAATATCGATAAAAACCACACCGAGACTCTTCTCGTGCTCCAGGACAACAGCCCTTAATCCGGCCAATGGCGAGATAATGGTATCCTCAATGCCTAAACCTGAATACTTCACCGCTTTTTCAAGATTATCTATCACAGAGATCTTTGCTGTGACAAGGAACATGTCCGTCTCAAGTTTCATGCCAAACATGCCTACGGGATTGGCTATCCCCGGCTCCGAATCAACAACAAAACCGCCTCTGGAGCAATAAATAATACCCCTTTCATACGGCATATGCACTGACTTCGCGTTGGCAATAACCCTATCCACATCATGTCTGGTTATCTCGTTGTCTTTATCGGATATAATTATCTGCCCATGGGATAAAAAACCTTTTAAATGTGTGCCCGATATGTTTAAAAAAACAGACTGCGCCTTTTTCCTGCTAATATCTTCAGCCTCACAGACAGCCGTCAATACGGCATCCGAAAGACCTTTGATATCCGAGACCACACCTTTCTTAAAACAATCATGGTACCCAACCCCGTAGCCTAAGATATTCAACGCGCCCTTTTGTTCGGACAGATCAGCTATAAGACAGCTCACCTTTGACGAGCCTATATCAAGAGCGGTTATAAACGCCTCTTTTTTCTTCATCCCTTTTCTTCATCCCTTTCGATCCCTCTTAGTAACGGTAAATACCTCAAGCACATGATACCTCTATAACCTGTCATTAGCGCGGAACGACAACAATATCCTCAAACCTTAAATCTATGATCTTTGCCTTACGGTTCCTGAAGGACAAATCGCTTAAAACCTTTTTAATAGTATCTAACTTGTCCTTAAGCTGGTGCGTGCCCAATTCAACCCTGGTCCCGTCGTCAAGTATTAAGACGGGGCTATCCCCGTCATAAACATTGACCTCTTTTACCATAGAATCGCCTGTCAAGCAAGACCCTTCAGCGGTATCATTGATGTCATTTATTATATTAATGGCCTTTTGCAGCCTCTTTTTATGTTCATGCCTCATGCCTGAAAATGATTTTGAGCTTACATCGATACCGGAGACAACCATAAGAACAGGTTGTTTCGATAAAAGAGGCTGGGATATTATAACAGCGTCATCGGAGACAAGATAATAACTCCCCGATTCAATCTGACAGACAGGCCTTCTTAGTTTATAAGATATGAACAAGGCATCCGGCAATCGCCTATGGATGACCACGTCCCTTATTTCAAGGTAATCCCTTTCAATGTCATATTCACATTTTTTGATGTCCAGCATAAATATATTCACACCCTTGTGTGAATATAAATCCCGCGCTACGGAGGTCTCAATCTTGAGCTGGGACCTGTCCATAACCTCAATACGCTTTATATCAAAATAATCGGAATGCAACAGAAGATGCTGGACACCCTTGATAAGAAACACTGCAATAAAAATAAAAAATAAGCAGGGCATAAACCTTATAACCATATCCAACAGCGGAAATACCCGTCTCCTAACCCTTGGTTTTCTCGTGTTACGCGGGGATTTTTTTTCTTTTTTCGCCATAATAAGGTCTCTTTCTCCTTTAAACAACCGCGGCAAAACATGCGTTAACCGCGGCCGGTCTTTTATTTATTATCCATGACATCCGCTTTTGCGTTTTTCGAAAAATGTTTTTCAGCCGCATATTTTAGGATATCAAGGCACATCCGGGTAAAATCAATTCCGGCAGCCCGGGCGGCCTTGGGAAGCAGGCTTGTCTGGGTAAAACCCGGTATCGTGTTTACCTCAAGGACTGTTATAATATTATTCGGCTTATCCAGGATCATATCCACCCTTGATAGGGATTTGCATCCCAAGGCCTTGTGGGCAGCCAGCCCCAGATCCTGGGCACGACATGAAAGTACACCAGGGATATCCGCGGGAACACCGTATTCACTTGCGCCTGGCGTATACTTTGAATAATAATCATAGAAGCCGCTCTTAGGCTGTATAGAAATAACAGGCAGTGGTTCATCGCCCAGTATACCTACCGTGATGTCCGCGCCCCGGGCGTAATCCTCAATAATAATCTTGCTGTCATAGACAAAGGCCTTTTCAATAGCAGGCATTATATCTACCTTAGACCTGACCATGCTCATCCCGATACTGGAACCCTCATTGCTCGGTTTGATAACACACGGGAGACTGATATCTCTTACCTGGCAAGGGTCAAAACCCTCCCTTTCCATAATAATATAATTAGGTGTCGGTATGCCGCGCGCGCGAAATATCTCTTTTGACAGCGCCTTGTCAAACGACAGCTTACTTGCCCTCGGGCCTGAACCGGTATAGGGGATACCCCATTCGTCAAGCAATGCCTGCACGCTGCCGTCTTCACCAAACCTCCCGTGCAAGGCGATAAAAACAATGTCTATGCCAAGCGCGCTCAAATCCCTTTTTAACGATTCCGGGTCCATAACGTCGACCAGAACGGTATTGATACCTGCCGAACATAGCGCGCCGAACACGGCATCGGCAGATCTAACCGATACATCCCTTTCGCTTGAAGGCCCCCCTGACAAAACTGCCACCTTGCCAAAATTTTGCATTTATCCCCTTTTTAGATTATCTCAACCTCTGTCTCAAGCGTAAAATTAAAAACGGATTTTACGCGTTTTTTTACTAATGATATAAGCCTAATTATGTCTTTCGAACTGGCATGGCCCTTATTAATTATAAAATTGGCATGCCTTGTCGAGACCTGCGCCCCGTCTATACTGCGGCCTTTTAACCCGCATCTGTCTATCATTTCAGCAGCACTAATAGCTGAACCGGCTGGATTTTTAAACACGCACCCTGCGCTGGGGGCCGTATAATCCTGGCTGGATAATCTGCGGGTCAAATATTTATTCATAAGGCCTTCAATAAGCGTCTTCCTTGACCTTTTTAATTTAAAACAGGCGGATAGAACAATTAGACCTTTTAAACCGCTATGCCTATATTTAAAACATATATCATCACGGTTTAATATCCTGATATTGCCGGCCTTATCCATGCACTCTGCGTATCTCAATATGCGCGAGACACTACCGCCAAAAGCGCCGGCATTCTGGAAAACAACCCCTCCTATTGTCGCAGGTATGCCAATAAGAAATTCCGCTCCGCTTAGTGAAAGCCCCTGGGCAAGATCACATAACCTGTTTACCATGACCCCCGCACCACATATGATATCATTGCCGCGGGGCGCGGCACTTTTAAAGTAAGTGGACGATAACTTCAAAAAAACATTGTTCAACCCATTATCGCTGATTATTATATTACTACCATTGCCTATAGGCAACAGGGAAATTTTATTACTCCTGCATAGAAAAAGCATGTCCTTAACGCCGTTGATATTTTCGGGTATATACATGCCGATAGACTTACCGCCCGTTTTCATGGTAGTATAAAACCTCATGGGGGCGTTGGGGATAAATCTTCCGGCAAGACGCCCCTCACGTTTCATGGAGGCAATATCATTTAGCAGTCCACGGACAGGTCTAATTTATTCGCTCCTTTTTAAACCTCATGACAAATTCTCCGGATATCCTGCCTATATCTCCCGCCCCCAGAAAAAGGAGCAGGTCTCCCGGCCTGACGAAACCCATCAGGTACTCAATCAATTTTTCTTTTGCCATATAGGTAGAATTGACCTTCTTTATTTTAATAACCTCATCGTATATACACATGGACGTGACCCCGCATATAGGCTTTTCATCAGCAGCATAAATATCGGTAAGGATCAGGCAGTCGGTGCCGTAAAATGCCCGGGCGAATTCCTTCTTCAGAAATTTGGTCCTGGTATAGCGATGGGGTTGAAATATGGATACTATCCGCCTGCGTTTCATATTCACCGCCGCCTTTAAGGTGGCAACAATCTCGGTAGGGTGATGGGCATAATCATCTATTATCATGACATCATCTATACACGCCTTCTCTTGAAACCTGCGCTGGGCCCCCCTGTATTGACATATTGCCCGCCTAACAATGTCAGCGCCTATACCTATATCAAAAGCGGTAAGCATAGCGGCCATAGAGTTTAACACATTATGTTCGCCAGGCACATTGATTCTGAATCTGCCGATATCGCGATTGGCAAAAACAAGCCCGAATTCAGACCCCATCGGCCCTAATACGATATCTTTAACACGCAGGTCATCGCTTGATGATTTGCCGTATCTTAATACGCGGTTTTTGCAATCCTTGATCATATTTGTCATATACGGGTCTTGGCCCCAGCATATAACAGCCCCGGCCGGCCGGACATTCTCCATGAATCTGAAATACGCGTTTTGTATTTGCTCAATACCTTCATAATAATCAAGATGCTCAAGGTCTATATTAGTGATAATCCCGTAATCCGGCCTAAGATAAAGAAATGAGCCATCAGATTCATCGGCTTCGGTCACAAAATACTCTCCGCCCCCTATAAAGGCATTGCCGTTAAGATACGGGACCAGGGCCCCGACCATACCGCTGGGATCAAGCCCCGATTCTCTTAATACTGTGGCTACCATCGAAGATGTTGTTGTCTTTCCATGCGCGCCGGTAACAGCAACGCACTTTTTCCCCTCTCCGAGATAAGCCAAAAACTCTCCTCTCTTAAAAACCGGTATCCCCTTCTTCCCTGCCTCGGCAAGCTCGGGATTGTGCGCCAATACAGCCGAAGAGTAGACTACAATATCATTATCCTTGATATTTTCCCAGCAATGCCCTATAGCGATATCCGCGCCTTCGGATATAAGCCTGTCGGTTAGATAACTCGGCTTTATGTCCGAACCTGAAACCCTGTGACCTTTCTTAAGGCAAAGCCAGGCAATACCGCTCATCCCGATACCGCCTATCCCAATAAAATGTATCTTTTTTTTGCTATTCAGCATTTGTAAGTCCTATTATTTGCCCGGCGAGTTCCCTGCCTGCCTGGGGTCTTGAAAAGATCCTCATATTACGCCTCATTAGTCCCATTTCATTATTATCACATAGAATGGAAAAAACCGTGTCTTTAAGTTTGCCTGCCTGCAATTCCCTTTGCGGCAGCACAACCGCGGCGCCTTGTTTTGCCAGGTGTTGAGCGTTCGCGGCCTGGTGCCCTCCTGCCCCGGGATACGGGATAAAAACAGCAGGAACCCCGAAAAAAGCCAACTCGGATATAGTCGTCGCGCCGGCCCTGCATATGACAAGATCGGCCGCCTTGTAGCACAAGGCCATCTTATCACAGAACCCCCTGACCCAGTGGACTATCTTATTCACCCTATAGACCTCTTCGACAGCTTCCCTGTCAGCATATCCTGTTATATGGGCTATTTGCACGGAGTCTCTTTCCAAGATATCAAGCATCCCAACCATGTCTGAAACAGCCTTATTGATGGCAGAGGCCCCGGAGCTGCCTCCTATAACAAGTAACGTCTTTCTCTTATCTGAAAATTGCAAAGCGGAGAGCGCCTCATGCCTTGTTATCATCTTTAATCCGTTTATCATCTCTTGCCTTATGGGGTTTCCGGTAAGAACATATCTACCCCCTTTTTGCGCCTGCGATCCTTCAAAACTCAAACATATCCTGTCCGCGATTTTACACAATATACCGTTAGCGCGGCCTAAAACGACATTTTGTTCATGTATCAGAGTCTTTATGCCCATAGCGGACGCCGTCTGTATTATAGGGCCGGAGATATATGCACCAAAACCGACCGCTATATCCGGGTTGATCCTAACTATCAAGGCCTCTGCCTTAATGCGGCAGCGAATCAACCTGGCCAAAAAACCAAACCATTTCATTGAAACCCCATAAGGCATTTTCGGCACGGCAAAGACGCAATAATCAAACCCGTACATGTTCATCATGGTCTCGGCATTATACGATTTATCAACGATAAAAAATAAATCAGAATAACCCTCTTCTTTAAGTTTCTGGGCCAATGCTATAGCTGGAAATATGTGGCCGCCCGTTCCTCCGCAAACAATCAATATCTTCATAAACCCTCACGTCGTATTATATACCCAGATCATGCTACTGATTCTATCGCTTGATAAATCCTTAACGCCTGTGTTTAGCTATATTCAGCAATAGCCCGATGCTGGCTAAACTATACACCAAAGACGTACCACCATAACTTATAAAAGGCAGGGGCATGCCCTTTGTCGGAATAATAGCCGTAACAGCGGCTATATTTATTAGCACCTGCAGGGCTATCATCGTTACCAGGCCAAAAGCCAAAAACTGTCCGAACAGGTCCCTCGCGAAATACGCTATCTTAACCCCCAACCATATAAGGACCGCGAACAATATTATCACCCCGATACTGCCAAACATGCCAAGCTCTTCCCCTATAATAGAAAAAATGAAATCAGTGTGGGCCTCGGGCAAATAAAAGAATTTTTGTTTTGAATGCGCCAGGCCCACGCCAAAAATACCGCCGCTACCCATAGCGATCATGGATTGTATTATCTGAAAACCCGCGCCTCTCGGATCAGACCATGGATCGATAAAAGCTATAATACGCTTGATCCTGTATGGCTTGGTGATGATAAGTCCGATTACAAATATTATACCGGGCACCATGACCATAAACAACTGTTTTATATCAACGCCCGCCATGAACGCCATTATTATTATAAGCAGGGCGAGCGCTACAGCTGTTCCGAGATCAGAACCGGCCAATATAAGCACCAGACATACGCCCAAGGCTGTCATAAGCGGTAAAAAACCGTAGAAAAAATCCTTAATCTCCGATTGTTTACGTGAAAGTATGTCGGCCGCGTAAAGGACAAGTGATAATTTCGCTATCTCGGACGGCTGAAAACTTATCGGTCCTATACCTATCCAGCGCCTGGCCCCGCCCGCGGACCTGCCTATCCCGGGGATAAAAACCATAAGCAGAAGAAGGATGGAAAACAACAAAAAAGGCTTGGATATATTCTTGAGCCTGCCGTAGTCAAAACTCATAAAGAATACGGCTGCCATAACCCCAAAAAACAAAAATATAATATGCCTTTTTAGAAAATAAGCACTGTCATGATATTTTTCATAAGCAAAGACACAACTGGATGAATAGATCATAACAACCCCTACCGCTATCAACATCAATACGATCAGAGAAAGTATTACCCGCGTTTTTCTCATTACAAGACCTGACCTTTACCCGTAACCGGAATAAACCTTAAAACAGACTCCTTAAAGGCCTCGCCCCGGGCCGCATAACTTTTATACATATCGAAACTCGCGCACATGGGTGACAACAAGACAAAATCTCCGGGCACAGCCTTATCGCGGGCTATTCCTACAGCCTCTTCCATGCACGATGCCTCTTTTACCTGCGTGAAAGCGGATAGATCACGTTTTATCTTTCCGCGGGCCTCCCCAATCACTACCATCATCCGGACCTTCTGCCTGACCAGGCCGCCTATAGCTGTGAAATCGCTTCCCTTATCCCTGCCGCCGGCTATCAATACCGCCTTACCCGAAAACGCTTTAAGGGCGGCAGCACAGGCATCGACACTTGTAGACTTTGAATCATCTATATATCTTACCCCATTGAATGCGGCAATACGCTCGCACCTATGGGCAAGGCCTTTAAAATTCTTTAATACGGCACGCATCCCGTCCAAGGTTGCGCCCGCGAGACGGGCACAACAGCATGAAGCCAGGATATTGGAATAATTATGGGCACCTGACAACAATACCTCATCTACCGAACATAATCTCTGATTCTCTCCGAACATGTTGGCAACAAAAAAACCGTCTTTTAAATAAAAACCTGCGACAGTCTTCTTCATGCTGAAATAGTATATTTTCGACCTGGGCATCGGCTGAAGCGAAACCAGTTTATCATCATCACTATTTAACACAAAGAAATCATTTTGCGTCTGGTGCTTATAGATATTTCTTTTGCAACGAAAGTAATCGTTGAAATCACGGTGAACATCAAGATGGTTTTGGGTGATATTAGATATTAAAGCGACCCTTGGCTTGAAATCATCCACATACTTAAGCTGAAAAGAACTTGCTTCAAGAACAATATGATGATCTGGACGCGCGGACAGTACAATTGACGAAAAGGCCCTGCCTATATTTCCGCAAAGGATGGATTTCCGGCCCGACTCCTTCAACATCATATCGATAAGAGTAACGATAGTGCTTTTCCCGTTACTGCCTGTAACAGCTATTATGTCATTCGTCAAAAACCATGATGCGGCCTCAATCTCGCTTACTACAGGTATGGATCTGCGCTGGGCAATTACTATCGGCCAGGCAACGTCAGACACCCCGGGACTTGTAACAATAATATCCGATCTCTCTATCAGATCCTGCCTGCATAAGCCTATGTATGCCTCGATCCCGGAGGCAAGAAGCTCTGAAACAGTTTCACGAAGCTCGCCGGAATTATTGGAATCCATGGCAAAGACACGGGCACCCATATGCTTCAGTAGCATAGACACCGCCCTGCCGCTTATGCCCAGGCCTATTACCGAAACATTCTTTTCCCTTACTTCCATATCAGTATAATTTTAATGACACCATTGTAAAAAGTGATAATATCGCGGCAATAATCCAAAAACGGACCACTATCTTGGATTCATGCCATCCGCGCATCTGCAGATGATGATGAAAAGGCGCGCACAAAAAAATCCTCCTGCGCCTGATCTTGAATGAGGCCACCTGCAACATTACGGATAACGCCTCAAAAACAAAAATACCTCCGGCAATAATAAGCAGCGTCTCTTTTTTCACACAGCACGAAACAACACCGATGCCTCCTCCAAGGGCCAAGGAGCCTGTATCACCCATAAAAACACTCGCGGGATATGAATTAAACCATAAAAACCCTAAACCCGCTCCCGTTAACGCGGCACAGTAAACGCAAAGCTCTCCCGCCCCCGGTATATATTGCATAAAAAGATAATTAGATATCTGCACGTGACCGGCGGCATACCCTATCACGGAATATGCCAAGGCCACCATGATCATACACCCTATAGCCAGTCCATCCAAACCGTCGGTCAGGTTTACGGCATTAGAGGCCCCTGTTATCACAACCATCACGAACAGGATATAAAAAATTCCAGCATTAAAAACAAGGTTTTTTAAAAAAGGCACATATATACTTGAATCAATATTAGTATCAAGAAAAAGAAAGGCGCCGACTATAAAACCAAGCGCTATCTGCCCTAAAAATTTCATCCTCTTATTAAGACCTGGGCCTTTTTTTGACTTCAATTTAACATAATCATCGCAGAAACCCAGCACCCCCAGCCAGATAGTAGAGAATATCGTAAGCAGGATATACCTGTTATCCAGCCTCGCCCATAACAATGTCGAGATTATGACAGAAGATATTATGATAAGACCTCCCATCGTAGGCGTGCCCTGCTTGCCTTTATGGGCTGAATAAATACCGGGGACCTCTTCTTCCGTCCGCACCCGTTCACCAATATTAAATTTCTTTAAAATACTTATTATGCGGGGTCCTATTACAATACTTATTAAAAATGCCGTTACAATCGCCCCGACAGTCCTGAATGTAATATAACGAAACACGTTAAAACCAAAAAAAACACCTTTTAGCGGATACAGCAAATGATAAAACAACCTATTCCTCCTTATTTGAAAAACTCAAGGCTTTTTGTCGCTGGGAAAAACTGCCGCGGCCCGGTTCAGCCGGTAAGCCCATCGACTATCTCCTCCATCCTCATTGACCTTGACCCCTTTATTAGGACAGAATCCCCTTTGGCTATCCTGCCTTTCAAAAAAACCGTTATCTCACCTTTGTCTTTAAAAATCTTTATATCAGACCTTTTCATCCCGCCGTCAAAAGCCCCTTTAGCCATGTTACTAATATGGCGGCCAAATAAAATAAGCGTATCGGCTGTTTTGGATTTCGCGATAAATTTTCCGCACGCATAATGAAGCTTATCTGCCTTGCTGCCAAGCTCCAGCATATCAGCACAGACGATATAATTCCTTCCCTGCCTGCCGTGGCTATTTAAGGCCGATACAGCGCACATAAGAGAGGTCGGATTAGCATTATATGTGTCGTTTATCAGCCTGAAACCGCGGCAGACAATAACCTGCATCCTTCCGGGAGAGGCCCTAAAAGACAACATTGCCTCTCTTATGAGGTCACGGCCCATAAAAAGCGATGATACCGCGATAGCAGCCATACCATTATACACATTGTGAACGCCGATGAGCGGCAAAAAAAAATCCTCACCACTCAAGCAAAAACCTGTGCCATTCGACCTTAGCCTGATATTCTCCGCCCTGAATCCGGCCTCTTTGCTTTTGATGGCAAAACCGATCTCCTTGATACCCTTATATTTTACCATCCTAAGCATTTTATCATCAAGATTTTTCACCCATACCCCGGACTTGGGCAGGGCCTCAACCATAGCTATCTTTTCCTCTAATACACCCGATAACGTCTTTAATCCCTTAAGATGCGACATACCAATATTAGTAGTAATTACTATATCTGGTTTTATAATACCCCCACTTAGCGATATCTCCCCCGGAGAATTAGTCCCCGCTTCCACAACAGCAATATCATGGTCCTTCAGATTCAAGAGTGTTTTTGAAACGCCTATGAGGTTATTGTAATTTGCCTCGGTTTTCAACACTTTATATCTCATCCCGAGAATATGGCTAAGCAGATCCTTTGTGGTTGTTTTTCCGTTAGAACCGACAACACATATAAGCGGTATATCAACGGCCTGCCTGTGTTTTTTTGCTATCAGGGCCAACGCGTCTTCAGCCTTTTCAACAAGCAGCACTGGTATATCTTCCGGCATGTACCGCGCTGGAAAGGAATCTGTTATTACCGCTGCAGCGCCTTTTTTAACGGCATCAGATATAAAATCTCTGCCCTGGAAATTCTTACCGTTAAGCGCTACAAAAATCTCGCCGGGATTAATAGTACGGGAATCCGTTGAAAAAGAGCTGACAATGTAATCCCTGCCAGACCCCAAAAGCCTGGCATTTATTGTTTTAATTATACCGCTTAGCTTCATACGGCATTCTCCGACAATCCAAGGCTCTTCATGGCCTCAAAAGCTACTTTCTTATCGTCAAAGGCTATGGTAACATCCTTCATGACCTGATAACTCTCATGGCCCTTGCCTGCTATAAGAACGATATCGCCTCTTCGCGCTCTGGTTAAGGCATGCCGGATAGCCTTTTCGCGGTCAACTATTATCTTATAATCCTCAAAACCTTCAGGCAGGCCTTTTTTTATATCATCTATTATGGCACCGGGTTCCTCACCACGCGGGTTATCGCTTGTTATCACCACAAAGTCCGATAGTCCCGCAGCCACCCTGGCCATCCTTGGCCGCTTCTGTTTGTCTCTATCGCCTCCACACCCAAATACGGTTATAATCCTTTTTTGCTTAATTTCAGCAAGCGCTGTCAGCACATTAAAAAGCGCATTATCCGTATGGGCATAATCAATGAATACAGATATACCGCCTTCACGGTAATTTATCCTCTCCATCCTGCCCGGGGCAGGCTTAAAATCCTTCATC
This sequence comes from Candidatus Omnitrophota bacterium, assembly GCA_041650035.1. GTDB lineage: Bacteria > Omnitrophota > Gorgyraeia > JABMRG01 > JABMRG01 > JAQUQI01. The sequence goes on from JBAZLY010000001.1 coordinate 58,273, forward strand.
GCGGCCTTGATGCAACTTAACGATAGGCCGACAGAGACGGCAAAGGCTATGGCAGAGAGCATATTATATATATTGTGCTCTCCGATAATAGGGCCATCTATATAAAACGTCTCACCCCTAGCACAAACCTTAAAACTTGTCCCTTCTGCCGTCCTGGATATCTCGCAAGCCTTTATATCGGCAGGGCCCTTTATACCGTATGTCAGCATTCTACCCTTTGTTTCACCAGCTAATAAACTACCGTAGGAGTCATCTATATTTATAATACTGCAACCGCCTTCCTTAAGCATACTAAACAGTTTACGTTTTGCCTGAAAGTACGCATCCATATTCCCGTGATAATCAAGGTGCTCGCCTGTAAGATTAGTAAAAATCACCCTGTTAAATTTAATCTCCTCAACACGACCCTGGTCTAAGGCATGGCTTGAAACCTCCATCGCGCAATTTTTTATACCCGAGGCCTCCATGTCGCTTAACAGCATCTGTAGTGTTACGGAAGAAGGCGTCGTATTCACGGCAGGTATCGATCTTGGCCCTATCTCGTAACTTACGGTGCCTATCATACCACAGCTCATTCCAGCCTGCCGCAATAAAGCTGAAACCATATACAGGGTAGTGGTCTTTCCGTTAGTGCCGGTAATACCTGTCACATTCATCCTGTCAGAGGGGTGATTATAAAAGTTGGCAGCTATCTTGGCGCAGGAGATCCTTATATCCCTGACTATTACCTTGGTTATGCTTTTGTACGTTATAAAATCCTCTTCCGCCACTATACAAACCGCCCCGCGTTGTATCGCCTCATCAATATAATCATAACCATTCAGATCCGCGCCTTCTACGGCAAAGAACATGCCTCTGCCTTTAACCTGTTTGGAATTATACGATATAGAACCTATGTCAATATCTCTGGTGCCTTTTATGAGGCAGGGGCTAAGACCTCTAAGAAGCAGATTAAGCCTCATTTTCAGCCTCCTGATCGGCCCTAAGATACCTCAATACGGCATTGCATATATCCCTGAATACGGGGGCCGCAACCGTGCCGCCATAATATCCGTTACGCGGGGTATCTATCATAACGCATACTGTTATAACAGGGTTATCAACAGGGGCAAATCCGACAAATGAGGCCACATAATCACTGTGGGAGTATTTCCCGGAAGGCTCTATCTTTTGGGCGGTACCGGTTTTTCCTGCGGCGGCATAACGTGTAAGCCCGGCCTTCTTCCCGGTCCCTGTCTCAATAACAGACTTCATAACGGTCCTTAACCTCAAGGCTGTGTCTTCACTGATAACACGCCTAACCTGTTCAGGATGATACTGTTTGATAAATTCACCGTATTCATCCATAATACCACTTGTTATCCGGGGCTTAAATAGCACGCCGCCATTGGCTATCACAGATACGGCCGCGGCAAGTTGAATCATCGTAACGCCTATCTCATGACCTATAGGAATAGCTGCTATGGAACCCTTTGTCCATGAATTTACGGGCCTTAGCATACCACCGATCTCGCCATATAATCCCACTCCCGTGGGTAAGCCAAAACCAAAATCCCGTATATATTTATATAGATCCTTATCGCCAAGTTTAATAGCTGCCTTTACTGTTCCGATATTGGATGATCTCTCTATCACCTCTTTGAAGTTCAGATCCCCGTGGCCATGGTGATCGTGCAATGTCCTGCCTGCTATGGCCCAGGAACCATTTTCGCAAAAAAACCGATCATTTAACGAAACCTTTCCGGAATCAATACAGGCGGCCGCGGTCACGACCTTAAACACGGAACCTGGTTCATAATAATCCGTGATCGCGCGGTTTCTCTTTTGCGTGCTTGAGGCTGTATTGAACAGGTTAAGGTCATATGAGGGTTGTATTGCCAGGGCAAGCACATCACCATTATGCGGGTCCATAACAAGGGCGACTCCCGCGGCTGCCCGGTGTTTGGCCATTATCCTGGCCAATGATTTTTCAGCTATATGCTGAATAACCTCGTCTATTGTTGAAATAACACTGAATCCATTGACAGGGGGCACATATGTATTCCCAAAGGCCTGGACCTCTCTGCCTTTAGCATCCCTGATACTTATCCTATATCCTTTTTTACCGGCCAAATATTTATCGTAATAAGCCTCAATGCCCTCCAATCCGTTATTATCAACCCCGGAAAAGCCTATAGTCTGGCATGCAAGCCCGGAATTCGGATAAAAACGCTTCGTTTCATCAATGATCTGTATGCCCTTGATGTTAAGGCTTCTTACCTTGGCGGACTGTTCTTCCGGAATCTTGCGCGCGAGCCAGACAAACATCTTATCTCGGCTTAGCCTCTCATATAAAAAAGATTCGCTTTGCTTTAAGACACGGGAAAGAAGCCTGGCCGCGTTACGCTTATCTCTTACGTCCCGCGCTATGGCATAAACCGAATCAACCTTAAGGCTCAAGGCGAGTTTACGCATTTTTCTGTCTAATACGTCTCCCCGTTTTGGTTCAAGTTCAACACGAACCATATGTTGCATACGGGCCAGATGGAGCGCCTTTTTATGAAAACACGTATGTATATATATTAATCTCGCGCAAATAAGTATAATAGATATTGTAAAAATTAGTAGTACAATACCTATTCGTGATTTGTATCGTCTTGTATTATGCAAGTTAGAGACTCTTTTTTTCCGCTGGAGGGTCAATATCCCGCGCCGAATGATCAGATGAAATTTAATGCAATACTGTAAAACGCGGGATTTAATCGTTTACTTCTTTTGCTATAGCCTCATTGCTAAGAGAAAACATGCTTAAAAACAAATTGGATACAGGCACCGGCAACCTTACAGGCCTAACCACGGCCTCTGCCTCAACAGGCACCCTTACTTTTACAGTAACCGAATCGAGAGGCATTGCGGCATGATCATTGATATGCTCTTTAAATTTATTGTCAAGCCTCGCGGATGATTCAAGCACGGATACGTTATATTGCAAGTCATTATTTCTGTCAACCAATAGCTCGAGGGCCTTTTTTGAGTTATTTATAGCATAACCGCATTCGATAAGGCTGGTATATTGATAGACATAGATAAGCGATAAAAATGCCACAATAGTTATTATAGAGGCGGCTTTTGCCACTTTCATATCCTTTCAGCTGAACGCATCTTCGCACTCCTGGATCTCGGATTTGCGTTTATTTCTATCTCGCGCGGGCATACGGGTTTTTTTGTAACCACCTTCAACAAACCGTCTTTCGCAAACGCCCTAAAGGCGTGCTTGACTATTCTATCTTCAAGAGAGTGAAATGATATTACCACAATTCTTCCGTTATCTCTTAAAAACCGCGGGGCCTTTAATAAAGCTTTTTTTATAGATTCCAACTCATCGTTGATAAATATCCTAAAGGCCTGAAATGTTCTTGTAGCAGGATTTATCCTCGTGCCAACCCCTTGCCCGGGAACGTTCATTACAACCGCCGCCAATCTGCGCGAATCATGTATCGGGGATATCCTCCTGGCCTCCACTATAGCCCTTGAGATCTTCCGCCAATGCCTCTCTTCCCCAAAATTCCTAATTACCGCTCCTATCTGATCCTCAGTCATCGTTTCAAGCAATTTCCATAGAGGCCGGCCTCTTGTTTTATCCATGCGCATATCCAGCGGGCCGCTGTTTGAGAAACTAAAACCCCTTTGTCCGTCATCTAATTGAAACGACGATATGCCGAGATCGAAGAACATTGCATCGACCTGTTTGACCCCCAAAGAGGCCAATACCTTATCAAAATAGGCAAAATTTTCATGGAATATCCGGAAATCACCTCCAACCGCTTTCAGCTTCTCAACCGATTTGTTAACAACCGAACTATCGGCATCCAAACCAATAAGCAATCCATCAGGCGAAATCCTTCTCAATATCTCAACGGCATGCCCCGCGCAACCCAATGTGCAGTCAAGCACTATGCTGCCGTTTCCACAATTCAAATGTTCCAGGGCCTCGCTTAATAATACACTTTTATGCACAGTATCCTTTTAAAGCGCCTGCCTCATTCTGTCAAAGGCCCTTTCAATCTTCAGGCTTATGCCGATCGCTTGAGGGCTGCGGTTAAGAGCGCGTAATTTTTTCAGCCTTTCTATAGCGGCATAACTTTCATTAATCATTTTTTTGATGCCGATACCGCTATTAACTGACATGGCACTGTCTGCCTCCTCATGCGTTAATAAGATTCTCGGCTATATCCTCAAAAGATTCTTTCGAATCAGCGTAAAAATTCTTCCATAAATCGCGTGACCATATCTCTATTCTATTAGATACACCTATAAAAACAACCTCTTTTTTTATTAAGGCATACTCTTTTAGGTATCCCGGCAAAAGTATGCGGCCTTGTTTATCTGGGATCATATCCTGGGCACCTGAAAATATTATGCGGTTAAATTTCCGGTGTTCAGACTTCGTGAAAGGCATGGAACGGAACTTTGATTCCTGCATCTTCCATTCTTCTTCCGTGAATACAAAAAGGCACTTATCAAGCCCGCGTGTTATGTAGAGTCTTTCCGCATACGCCTCTTTCAAGGCATCCCGGAATTTGGAAGGAATTATTAAACGGCCCTTACGGTCCAGCGTGTGTTCAAATTCACCATAAAACATATTTTGACCTCTTGCGGCATATAAACTCTTCTCGTATAGCTAAAAACAAAACTAAAAAACCCTTAAATCTTGCGCGTATTAACGCTTTGACGGCGCCCTTATCGCCCACCGAGAAGGGCCGTCCACCAAGAAAGGCCGGATCTCTTCCCCACCGAGAAGGACCGATGCCATGTAAAAACCACTTTACTCCACTTTAAACCACTTTGCTACAAATATACTACTTATAGGGCTTTTTGTCAAGATGATATTTTCACATAATACAATAAATTTTTATCTTTACCTAATAGCGGCTTAACTAACGGACTATCGTAGCACTTCAATACTTCTTTAGGATAATTTATCAGGGCAAGATATCACGGGTAGATGCCGGTTGGGGCATAATAAGGTCAAAACGAAGTTTTTTCGTATCAGGGCCAATATCAGTCTAATAGCCCCAGATTCCCCTCTTTTCTCTTTTTGAAAGTCGCTGGACGTCTAAAAAGTCATCGGCATGTTTTATATTAGGCGGGATAATATACACCTTGGCATAACCGGCCTCAACCAATTTCGCGTTAACGAATATTCCATCAACATAGACATAGGCAAGGAGCCTGTTATATTTATCCCTTTTGACCGTGTCAAACTCAAGCCGGACATTCTTACCGTTTACAAGTCGGGAGTTAAATTCCTTTGCCTGCACAGCAAGATACTCGGCTGGCGGCTTATTATAATTCATTTCAGGCGTATCTATGCCAAGATACCTGACTCTTTCACCATTATCAAGCTTTACGGTATCACCATCATAAACATAAACAACTTTTGCGCGATAAGGACCTATGTCAGGGTTATTGCACCCGCAGGCAAAAAACAGCGCCAGCATAAACAGCAGAGCCTTAAGCGTGGGAGGTATGGACTTACGTATTAAGATATGCATATCTAAATATAAATAGCGTTGAAAGGATACACAGTAAGAAATGGATTTTTTTTGTGTTACCCGCGATAATATTAAGCGGGGCATAAGACACGAAACCAAAAACCATACCCTCGGTTATACTAAACCTGCAAAAGGACATTACTGCGATGGTAAAAGTCGAGAGGACGGCTGGTTGAACGCAGATTATGCTGGCAATTGTCATAAAGGTCATAATACCAGCCATGGCCTCCGCCTGAACGGTTGCGTTATCTTCTCTTAATTTAAACAACCTCTTGATCATTTGTGCGGGGCCTCAATAAGGGACAATATAGTTTTCCTCATCTGTCACATTCATATAATCGCGGAATGTCATCTGCCCTAATATCTCCTCATTAATCTTCGCCCTTCTTGCCGAGAGATACGGGTGAGTATACCAATAACGCTTTGGGCTGGTCTTTCCGCTCATCTGCCATTTGATAAGCTTATCAATCACCCTAATCATGGCATTTGGGTCTATTTTTGTTTTTTTTAAGTATTTTACGGCCAGGGCGTCGGCCTCAAACTCATGCTCCCGGCTATTGGCAAGCATCAATTGGCCTAACGCCTCTCCAGCTTTATATTTTGTGTAAGAATCTCTGGACCCGCTTGCAACAAGTATCTGCATTATCTGATACCCTATGCTGTCTTGAAGCCTTTTTATGCTGTGGCGCGCGCAAACGTGGCCAACCTCATGGGCTAATATGGCGGCTATCTCATCGTCATCAAGCTTCTCAAAAAGAGCCTTAAATATGTAAATATAGCCGCCCGGCAGGGCAAAGGCGTTTTCCGTGTCATCAACATCAAGGACCCTGAATCTGAATACAAGTTCTTTTCTATCGGAGACGGCTGCTATCCCTTCGCCAATCTTAGCGGCCTTTTCCTGGTTCAGATAATTTCCGTCAAGTTTATATTTTTTTTCCACCTGTTCAGCTATGGACCGGCCCATCTCTATCTCTTTTTCAATAGGCAAAAATAGACTCTCTTCTTTTCCTGTAGCGAGATTGTATTCAGAATAAGGATAAGCGGAATTAGCGTAAAACAAGAAAAAAAGCAGTAACAGGCCTCTAATCCTACGCCTGGGTATCATAAAAGGTCAGCCTCTCATGCGCTGGAGAAGGCCCTCTAATTCCTTCGGGTCATTTGATCTTTGCATAGCCACGTCTTCATCAATGACATTTTCCATTACCAGCCTTGCAAGAGATCCGTTCAAGGTTATCATCCCATCTTTAGCGCCTGTCTGTATAGCTGAATACAGCTGATGCAGGCTATTCTCGCGTATAAGATGCCTTATCGCGGGATTAACATTCATGATCTCGCAAGCCAATACCAGAGAATCCTTATCCTTCCTTGGCAATAGCTCCTGCACGATAACCCCGACCAGCACAGAGGCAAGCTGTATGCGTACCTGCTGTTGTTGCTCGGCTAAGAAAACATCCATTATACGGCTAATGGCGTGCGTAGCGCTATGTGTGTGCAGAGTCGCGAGTATCAAATGTCCGGTCTCGGCAAGGGTAAGCGCTGTGCTTATGGTATCAAGATCCCTCATCTCGCCGATCATAATAACATCCGGCGATTCACGCAGCACATGACGCAAGGCCTCACTGAAAGACGAGGTATCGCTACCGATCTCACGCTGATCAACGATAGATTTCTTATGCGAATGGATAAACTCAATAGGGTCCTCTATTGTAATAATGTGGCATCGCCGTTTTTCATTGATATTTTCAATCATACTCGAAAGCGTGGTAGACTTTCCGCTGCCTGTCGGGCCTGTCACAAGTATAAGCCCATTAGGTTTATTAACGAAATCGACTACCATATCAGGCAGGTCTAAGTCCTTGATTTTCGGTATATCAAAAGGTATAAGCCTAATAGCCACGCCTATTGAACTCCTTTGATAATACGCGTTCAACCTAAAACGGCTGATACCCTCAATGCCGAAAGACGCGTCTAATTCCTTGTCTTTTTTAAAACGCATCATCTGCTCCTCCGTCAGCACAGAGGCAAGGAGTTGTTCAATCTCATCCGATCTTAACGGGTTTTGATACTTGATAGACTGCATCTCACCCCTTAAACGCAGCATCGGCGGCGCACCGGCGGCAAAGACAAGATCCGACGCCTTCAGGTTGTTCATTAACTCAAGCAATTGTCGTAATTGGTCCATTCTAATACCCTTTCAATATATGCGCTAAAAATATAACGCGCGCTCATAAGCCGAGTTCTGTCGATGAGATTATGCACGCGCGGCATCACGATATATTACGCGATAGCCCTGCGGCATTAACGCCGATACGGTAAACGCTTAAGGCGATTTTCATCGGATGGCCATCTATCTTGTCCTGTTATTGCTAACAGGATCATATTCCCTGAAGGGAAAATAGCGACCTAACCCGCCCTGCAGGCTGAGGAACGGACAGTTCCTATGGCAGGGCCTATTTGGTCTTGCACCACGTAGAGATTGCCGCGTTTCATCTCACGATCACTGTTATGGGGTAATTAAAAGGCCGTGGGCAGTCTTGCCCAAAAACCTTTATGGCCATACGCAGTAAACCGCTACTCGTCTCTGTGGCTCTCACCTTTTTAAAACACACGGTAAAAAGGTGACCCTCTCAAGGCCCCAAGGCATTGAAAGGGTGATCCGCCCCTGGATTTATAAAAACCGCAGGGGGGCGGGTATTACCCGCTACGTTGTCCTGTGGAGCTCGGACTTTCCTCTACCATAAAGCTTTACCCATAATACCTGTTACCGGGCAAACCGCTTAAACGGCAGCGGCCATCGAGCGCGCGTTATATTCTTCAAAGAACAGTTATCCGGATACCTTATTTCAAAACAAAAGACTTGTCGTTTCTTTGCGATGCGGAACCGTCTATGGCCTTATTTGCCAGCTTATCAGCGCCCTTGTTTTGCTCCCTCGGTATATTATTAACTATTACCCTGTCAAAATGGATAAGGGCCTTTCTAGCCTGTTCATGCAACTCCTTAAGCACGGGGTTTTTTACCCTATATTCACCCGACAGTTGTTTCGCTAATAACTGGCTGTCTGTGTTAATAGTGATAGCCTTGGCTCCCAGTTTGCGGGCCTCTTCCATGCCGGTAATAAGAGCCGTGTATTCAGCCACATTATTAGTGGCATTACCGATAAATTTATCGATATTTGCCACAATCCGCTTGTTTTCATCCTCCAGGATTATGCCAACCCCTGCCGGACCCGGGTTCCCGCGCGCAGCACCGTCAACATACAACGATAAAAAATCACACCTTTTCTTCTTCATCAATTATATAGAGAATCCGCTGGCAATTTTCACATCTTACAATAGCCTGTTTCATCTTGATCTCATTAATAACTTGAGACGGCATGTTCATATAACATCCTCCGCAGGCCCCATTAACAATACGAGCAAGCGCCTGACCCTGCCTGCCGAATAATATACGCTCGTATTCCGCCAAGAGCTTGCTGTCCAAAAGCGGGAGTATCTGCTGCCTCCTGGTATTTAACCCTTCAATGTCCGATCGAATATCATTCATATCTCTTTCAACCTCGGCTATCTGATTTTCTATTCTTTTTGACTCCTGGCTGAATTTTTCTTTTTCAGACTCCAACGTCTTTTTAGCCTGATCAACGCTATCCATAAGATTGATTATCTCTTCCTCAAGCAAGGAATCATCTGCCTTCCGGCTGCCTATCTCGTTAATCATGGCCGTGTATTCCTTATTTGTTTTGATCTGGTATAGCTGGCCCTCCAGTTTTTTTATCTCGGATTCCTTCGAGCCTAAAGACACCTCTTTTTCTTTATGTCTAAGCTGTAATGCCTTAAGGCTGTCTTCAGCATCTTTGACACTTGATTTTTTGGATTCAAGCGAGGCCTTGAGCAGGCCAATCTGCCGGGGCCTGTCATCAAGCTCTGACCTCATCATATAAATTTGAATATCAATATCTTGAAGCTTTATAAGGAATTCGATCTGCTGTGGGACATTCAACTCATTAGACATAGTATAAAAATTATATCACATGGAGATAAAATTACAAGCATATTTTTATGTAAAACAGGGACAATTTCACAGATATCCGATTTCTTAAACTTAGAAGAAAACGGAGACCTTTTTCTGCATTTATAAATACCCGTCAAAAATAAGTAACATATAGCACAAGGTGACCCCGTTCCGCTGAAGCTACGTATATCCTCTTGCCATTATCGCCGTATTATTATAACATATTACACATGAACAATAAGATACTGGACCTTTACAAAAAATGCCGGCTGTGTCCGAGACGATGCTCCGTTAACAGGGCATCCGGGGATACCGGGTTTTGCGGCGCGGGGGCAGAAACGGTAATCGCCTCATACATGTCACACCGGTTCGAAGAACCTGCCATAAGCGGCACCAAAGGTTCGGGAGCTATTTTTTTTAGCTATTGCACGGGCCGATGCCGTTACTGCCAGAATTTTAACTACAGCCGTGGACTGCATGGTCAAGGGGTCTCGATAGAAAAACTTGCCAGTATAATGTTGGAATTGCAGAAAATCCGGTGTCACAATATTAACCTTGTATCGCCGACCCATTATACCCCATCCATAATAGCCGCCATTGAGATAGCCAGAAAAAGACCTCTTAGCATACCCATACTATACAACTCAAGTGGTTACGAAACCCCTGAAACAATCGATCTGTTAGAAGGTTATATAGATATATATATGCCTGATTTAAAATATTCTAATGACATCTTAGCAAAAAAGCACTGCGGCTTTACCAAATACAGCAAGTACAATATAGCGGCGCTTAAAAGAATGCATAGACAGGTTGGAGATCTGGTCATAGACAAAAACGGGATTGCGCAAAAGGGCCTGTTGATACGCCATCTTATATTACCTGGTCAGATAGAAAACACAAAACGCGCACTTGAACTTATCGCAGAAAATCTCGGCACTAATGTGCATATCAGCCTTATGAGCCAATATTCTCCCACCTCTATCGTGAGATCGGATCATGACCTCGGTAGACGTATTTCAGTCGTGGAATACCAAACAGCGCAAACGTACTTGATAAAAATGGGTTTTCTGAACGGTTGGACACAGGGGTTTTTTAGAAGATAATCGGGAACCTATAAAATTAATCCCGCGCTGTCCTAATATATTAATCGCATCATAGGTCCCAATTTCATATATTCAGCGGAAAACAGTAAATCCTGAAAATTCTGGTGGGCGATAGTGGATTCGAACCACTGGCCTCTACAATGTGAATGTAGCGTTCTAACCAGCTGAACTAATCGCCCTAAAAACAGCGATTTAATCTCAAAAGATGTTAATCCCTGCTCCGGATTCGGCGCCCTACACCTTACTTCGTTCTTTGCGGGTCGGCCGTTCGCCCTTAAAATACCCCTCTTTGCCGCATTTTATTGAAGGGCTCTCTTCGAGTCCTAAAAAATGGTGGGCCCGGTAGGACTCGAACCTACGACCAATTGATTATGAGTCAACTGCGCTAACCAACTGCGCTACGGGCCCAAAAAGTATAGCATCTTATCTGCCAATAACTTAAGAAAAACAGACTTTTAATTAACTTGCAAGAAATTAGTATTGTGACTAAATTGCGACTATGCGCTAACCTGAAATACCCGGCTCATGTTTCTACGGCCCGATTGTAAATTGAAAAATTAATATACCAGATTTCTTTAGCGTTGTAAAGAAAGTTTTTCATTCTTTTCTGCTGAAAATTGAGCTTGGATAAAATGCCTAAAACCTTCTGTTTCATCGTGACAACAGCTTTCATGCTTATTTAAAATGCCTCGGATAATAATTGCTGCCATTTTTCAACCCAACCATCATTGTGCCCGCAGCCGTCCACAATGGTAACCGTATCGCAATTATTATCTCCTGACGCACGGGCGAATCCCTCAATAATGCCTACAGGCACTATTTTATCTTCGCTGCCGGCAAAATGGCGTTGAGGTATACCCGCTATCTTCCTCCCATAATCTATGGGGTTAAGAGATGACTCTAACTGGCTCACCTTATGATGATAATTAACGGCCTTATGATCAAGATTGCCAGCAATCGTTATCAACCCTGATATGTCATCTCTTCTGGCGGCAATCAATACAGCCACGGCTGCACCGCCTGAATGCCCTATGAGCAAAATATGACTTGACCCTGATTGCCTTTTTAAAATATCGACCGCTTCGTTCATTGAGTCTATGACCTCCCGCGAAAAACGTGCATGCGACCAATATTTAGAATCATACCGCTTCTCTTCTTTTTCAGATATATACTGACAGGGCCTGGCGAGATAAGCGGTGTTTTTATGTGCATCAACCGCCGCTAACCGCAAAACAAGAGGCTGCGAGGGGGTTGGGTTACTCGAAACAGACCTCCTGGAGCTAAACGCGAACCCGTCACCCTCTATATATACTCTTAGCAGCCCAGACATGCCGTCAAACCTGGTGTATGCCGTAAGCTGAAAAAAAGATGTCTGCAATCTCTGTCTTTTAAAACCAGCCTCACCGGCTATCTTGTCAGCCGCTTTTGAACCGCTTGTAAAATACGAGATTGGACAGGCAGGCAGGGGTTGCCACAACACGAGAACAAAAACTATCACCAGAGACCTTGCTAATATAAAAGCAAACCTTTTTATTAAACTTTTCATAAGCGCAATCCATATAAACTAAGAAAATCCCGTGCCTTTATATTATCCAGCCTCCGCCAATAACCAAATCACCCTTATAAAAAACAGCTGCCTGTCCTGGCGTTGGCGCGTTCTGCGGCTTTTTAAAATACACTAAGGCATTACCGCCTTGTTCAATCTTTAAGACCGCGCGCGCTTTCGGATGTTTATACCTGATCTTAACGTATACATGAGTATTTTTTTGAAGTTTAGCAACCGGCATAGTATAAACAGCATTCTTAACACGCAGGGATTGCCTTAAGGTATCATCGTAATTACCTACAGTTATATCACCTGTCTTATGATCTATATCGGTCACATAAATAGGGCTTCCATAGGCTACACCTATACCCCGTCTCTGGCCTATGGTAAAGAAACAAGTACCTTCATGAGAAGAAAGTTTTTTGCCCATCGCATCCTTGACAATACCCTTTACTACCATACCCCCAAGTCTGTCCCGGAGAAAACGCTTGAGGTCATTGTCCTGCACAAAGCATATCTCTTGTGACTCGTCATTATACAAAGCGCTCAACCCAAGCCTTTTGGCAATAGAATAAATATCGGACTTTTTATAATCCCCGACAGGCAACTTAAGGCGCGAAAGCACATCCTGCCCCAGGCAGAACAGTACATACGACTGGTCCTTGTCCTTGTCCTTTGCCTCTTTAATAAAGAACCTGCCTTGCCTTAAACCATATCGGCATCTCGCGTAATGTCCCGTCGCGATATAATCAGCATTGAACCTCCGGGCCTGCTCAATTAACACCGGAAATTTCATCGCCTCATTACATACAATACAAGGATTAGGGGTTTCACCCCGCCTGTAGCTGTCTATAAAACGGCCTATTACATCTGTCTCAAATCTCTTTGAGCAATCTATAAAATAATGGGGTATACCAACCCTGCTGCACGACTCTCTTGCGGCCTCAAGACTGCTTGGAAACCCGTTAGTATCGGGCCCTTCTTCCCGCGCGCCCAGCAAACCCATTGTTATGCCTATCACAAATAAACCCTGCTTACGCAAAATATATGCCGCAACAGACGAATCAACACCGCCACTCATTGCTAATACAACTGTTTTATTTCTCATGATCAGAACAGGTTAGGACCAGAAAGATGCCCTTTAGGCAAAGATTGGATTCTTAAAAATTCGCGATATGACTATAAAAAAACTTGGTATCAATTATAACAGCGCCTTCCGGCAAATTATTACTTGGCAGAAGGCGCCGCCATTAATTATATTATTTTACCAGAGTATGCGCCATTATAAAACCGGCAAATACTATAGCAACCATAGACATAAGCTTTATAAGAATATTCAAGGCCGGACCCGCTGTATCTTTAAAAGGATCCCCTAAGGTATCGCCTGCCACAGCTGCCTTATGAGCAAAGCTGCCTTTGCCTCCATGATTACCTTCTTCGATATACTTCTTCGCGTTGTCCCAGGCCCCTCCGGCATTTGCCATCATCACCGCCAGCACAAATCCCGAAACAAGGCCTCCCACCAAAAGACCTATTCCGGCCTCAAGGCCTACGACCATCCCTACCAATACAGGAGCGATTATGGCAAGCAAAGACGGCATTATCATTTCCTTCTGAGCGGCTGTAGTAGCAATTCCTACGCACGTCGCATAATCAGCTTTTGCTTTTCCCTCCATAAGACCTTTTATCTCCTTGAATTGACGCCTGACTTCAACAACAATCTGGCTTGCCGCCCTGCCCACAGATTTCAGAAGCATCGAGCAAAACACAAAAGGCAACATGCCTCCTATAAAAAGACCTACTATAAGTTTTGGGTTAAGCAGAGAAAGGTCTATCTTGCCTCCAAGAAATACTATCCGATCCCTATATGCAACGATAAGGGCCAATGCCGTAAGCGCGGCAGAACCTATGGCAAAACCCTTACCTGTCGCGGCAGTAGTATTGCCCAGGGAATCAAGCGCATCCGTCCGCTTCCTCACTTCAGGACCTAATCCCGACATCTCCGCGTTTCCGCCAGCATTATCGGCAACAGGTCCATAAGCGTCCGTAGCAAGCGTAATACCAAGCGTTGAAAGCATGCCAACTGCTGATATGCCCACACCATAGAGACCGGCAGTTATACTTAAAGAGCCTCCGGCAAAATAAAATGCTGCCAATACGGCTGCCCCGACTATAATAACAGGCACTGCTGTTGAAAGCATGCCGACAGACATGCCGGATATAATAGCCGTGGCAGGACCTGTTTCAGCGCTCCGGGCGATCTGCCTGGTCGGATTATAACGCGCGGACGTGTAGTATTCCGTTGAAAAACCTATTATAATACCGCAGAATAAACCCGCGAGAATAGCATAATACATCCCAATATATTGCATACCAAGCACATATTTAATTACAAAAAATGATGATACGACAACAAGGCCGGCAGCTATTATCACCCCTTTTCTTAACGCCATCAACAACGCGCCCTGCGACGCGTTTTCTTTGCTCTTTACAAAAAATGAGCCTATAATAGAGCACAATATGCCAACACCAGCGATCACCATAGGCGCTATCACACCATTCATTCCAAGGCCTCCCGAAGCGCCTAATGCCGCTGTAGCTACAATAGCACCGACATATGATTCATAAAGGTCGGCCCCCATGCCGGCGACATCTCCGACATTATCTCCAACATTGTCGGCAATAACAGCGGGATTACGCGGGTCATCTTCAGGTATACCTGCTTCAACCTTGCCAACCAGATCCGCCCCGACATCAGCCGCCTTAGTATATATGCCTCCTCCTACCCTGGCAAATAGCGCCTGCAGGCTTGCGCCTAAAGAACGCGTCAAAAGTATGCTCGTTATAATGAGGACCTTATCGTATCCTACCGGTACCGGATTGTTTGAATAATACCAATCTAATATGCAAAACCATGCAACCAGATCCAGAAGGCCCAAACCTACCACAACAAGGCCCAAAACGGTCCCGGCATTAAAGGCAACGCGCAGACCCCCATTCAAGCTTGTTTTCGCGGCAAAAGCAGTTCTGGCGGAAGAATTAGTCGCCATTTTCATACCTATATAACCGGACAAAGCGGAAAAAAACCCTCCCGTTATAAAAGCAAAAGGAACAAACATCACAAGATAACCGCAACGCACAAAATACAATAACAACAAAAAGACAAGAAAAAAAATAACCCCTACTACGGAATACTGCCTTTTAATATAAGTTTGGGCGCCTTCCCTGACAGCATGGGCTATCTCCCTCATCCTATCGGTGCCTTCATCCATTTTCATTATTTTGAACCCTAAAAAACACGAAAAAATAAGCGCGAGCAATGAGCTCAAAGGCGCCAGCACAAATAGTGATGACATTCTTTTCTCTCCTTTTTTTGCGGTTTAAAAAAAACTCCCCACAGGCATACGCACACCGCAGGGTTGCATCAATCACATAATTATACAATACAGGTGTTCAATACACAAGAAAATTTTAAAAAAATACATCTAAAAATTATTCTTTATCGTTACCACTTCAATATCGGGATACAAAGACAGCAGTTTATTTTTGGCCTGTTCTCCCCCAACAAAAATGGCCGTCGCAAAAGCGTCTGCGAAAAAACAAGAACCGGCTATAACCGTTACCGAGCTGTATTCACCTATAACAGGGTATCCGTTCCTTGGGTCTATCAGGTGGCTGTAATACCTTCCTTCACACACGAAAAACTGCTCATATCCGCCTGATGTCGCGGCCGCCTTATCAGACAAGGAGATGGCCGCACACACATTTTTTTTATCATACGGGTCTCTTATCCCGATACGCCAGGGTGAAAGAGGGCCCTTTTTACCGATACAAAAGATATCCCCGCCCGCATTTATCATCGCGGACCTGATACCGGATCTTCTTATTTCACCCGCGGCCCTGTCTACCGCATAACCCTTCGCGACAGCACCGAGATCTATGCGCATGCCATTCTTCTTGAAAAATACCTCCCTGCTGTTGGGATCCAACGCAATGTTGCCACCACCTGTTAAAACGAGATTATCCTTGATATCCCGGTCATCGGGCAACATCTTGTTTTGTATACACAGCTTCCACAAGGCCGCAATAGGCGCTATGGTGATATCAAAAACTCCTTCACTCTCGCGGTTAAGCTGATCGGCATTATATATCATAAAAAAAAGCTCTTCGCTCACGCGAAAAGGCCCCACATGAGCAGTCTTGTTAAGCCTGCTCAATTCGCTTCCGGTATCATACATATCAGCGATCTGTTCAACACCATCAATGGCAATAAAGGCATTGTTAAAAACAGAATCAAAATCATCCCAGACAAAACCGGCTAATGTGATATCGACAAATGTCCCCATCTTAAATCGGGTGCGGATCTCTGTCTTAAGACATAACAATGCTGTTATAAACAGGCATATGATAATAAAAACCGATTTATATAAATTTTTTTTAGCGCTCATTCGTATTATTGGCCGTGGTCAGAATTCAGATTTTTGACAGCAGGGGCTCTAAGTCAACATGTTCGGCAACCAGGCGTTCTATCATCGATATCTTGTCCCTTTCGCCGGGATGTATCTTTACTATCATATTATCAATTTTTGTTATTATCTCAAATGTATCTTCATGCACAAGCAGCGCGGGTATCTTGCTTTCCTCAAGTTTACTCCTTACCTTCCTGTTAGGCATCAGCCCGCATGTAATAATAAAACCCGCTAATATGTCCTGTTTAGGTCTTCTCTTGCGGCTCTCCCTTAACAGTAATTTTATCAGGTCATCCCTATCCCCGGAGGCGATCACAAGGCTCCGCTCACCCATCTGCCTTAATACATTATTCGGTAAACTGGTCGCAACTACAATTTTATTTATAGCCTTGAGCATGTTCTCGGCCGAACCGCTTATAAACCTGCCCTTTAATTCATCCGCCATATGTTCCATGGCAGGCGTGTCAAGCGCCTTGAGGTACGGGATCATGCCAAGGACATTAATGCCATGATGCTGAAAACCCTTGCGTACAAGGCTGTCTATCTTTTTATATTTTGTATCCTGAACCTTATTGATTATAACGCCCGCTATCTCAACCCCTGCCTGTTTAAAAAGAGGCGCTGAAAGCATGACCTCGTCTATCGGCCTGCCTATACCGCCGCCGGACACTATTACCACCTTGGAGTTAAGCATCTTGGCAACAACTGCGTTAGACATGTCAAAAACCGAGCCGACCCCTGCATGCCCGGTCCCTTCTATCACAACCAGGTCACTTCCTTCAGATATTTTTTTAAAGGCGTTTTTTACCTGAGACTCCAAGGGTTTATGGTCAGGATTATCTATATATTTCTGGGTGAAACCTTTTTCTATCGCTACAGGCGACATATCCTTTAGATTCGACTTAATACCGAATATCTCCTCTATCAGATAAGAATCTTCGTCGATATTATAACCCTGCTCGACAAGATACCGCTGGCCGATGGGTTTTATAAAACTGACATTATTAAATTTCTTTTTTAATAATGCTATCAAGCCCAGCGAAAGCGTGGTCTTGCCGTCATTTTGCCGGGTGGCCGCTATAAATATCCTCTTAGGCATGATCTCAAATCCGAAAAAAACCCTTTTTAGATAATCCGGCTACGATACCGCAAACCCTTGTCTGCCACATGCCGGGATAATCGCCTATCTCTGGTCCGGCCTATATACGTAAAGGTTTAAAAATCCAAATGCCCGGCCCTAAAAGCCTTGATATAATTTATTGAATACTCGTCTCTTCCGAGTATGGCCTCCTGGGCAATGGAGAAAATCTGCCTGGGTATATCCTTACCGGATAATAGCGCCCTGGTTTGCTCCTGGACAGGATCCATTATAGCCGCGTCTATACCGGCGTCCATGGCAAGCTTGACAAAAACCGCGTTAAGGATATCACGCCTCGGAAGGCCAAACGAAACATTACTTAGGCCTCCTACGCATCTTATGCCTTTGTCTTTTAGTATCTTTACCGTGTCTAAAAAATATCCTGCCTGCCCGGGTTCTGTGCTGACAGGTTTAACAAGAGGGTCTATAAAAACATTCTGTCTGTCTATACCTTGCGATTCCGCGTATTTAATTATATCTTCCGCCACATAAACCCTGCCGTCAACATCATTAGGTATGCCGTCATCGCTTATGGACAGGGCTATTACAAGACATTCTCTCTGCAGCAAAAAAGTCTTAAATGAATCAATCCTGGACTTTTCGCCGGTAATAGAATTCACGAACGGCTTATACCTGCATAAGCCAATGGCTTCTTTTACGATATGCGGGTCAGGGCTGTCGATACTCAATCCGCATCCAAACCTCTCCTGTATATTCTCCAGCAGCCAAATAAGATCATCTCTTTCTCTCGCGATAGAGGCAGCCGTATTTATATCTATATATTCCGCTCCGCACAATAACTGACTATTTGCCTCTTCAAGCAATGCGTCAAGCCTTTTTGCGTCTATAGCCTCTTTTATCCGCCTGCGGGTTGAATTGATCCTTTCGCCTATTATTATCATATATCCGCCTGCTCCTTATAACTATCCTCTATGGCCTTTACCATGCAAACAATCGTGTCA
The DNA here is from genome assembly GCA_041650035.1 of Candidatus Omnitrophota bacterium. GTDB lineage: Bacteria > Omnitrophota > Gorgyraeia > JABMRG01 > JABMRG01 > JAQUQI01. The sequence continues at coordinate 77,034 of JBAZLY010000001.1, forward strand.
TTGACCGGGGTTTTTATGCCGGCGCTCTTGGCATATCTTGATATAGCGCCATTTATAAAATCTATTTCCGTGCGTTTTTTGTTAAGCACGTCCTGAAGCATGCTCGAGATGTTATCAGCGGTGGCCTGGCACACGGACTCAACCTTCGCGAGCGGGTCATCAAAAATAAGCCTTATCCTATGTTTTTTTGCAACCTTCGCAGCCTCAATAACCAACTGGCGCATCAGCTCTTTTATGCCTTCACATTTGAGAATTACGCCGTTTGGGACACGGCAGATTGCGGATAAAGGATTGATACCGGCATTTATAACAAGCTTGCTCCACAAGACATTGCATATATCTTTAGACGTCTTTGTTATGATGCCGGCATCATTCAGCGCGTTTGATATGTGGCGCAGGTCCCTGAAAATCTTTCCATCCGGTTTTCCTATCACCGTCTCACCCCTACCGGTATGTCTTACCCTGCCGTCAGAGACCAGGATAGCGCCATGTGATGTCACAGCACACACGGCCCTATCCTGTCCAACCGCATCCGATATCAACTGTAAATTCCCGATACCGTTCTGTAATGACATCACACCCGTCGTATCAGAAAGCAATGGCTTGATCGAGGCAAGCACGCGCTCTGTATCATATGATTTGGTGGCTATAATAACCAGTTCGGATATCCCTATCAGCTTAGCATCGGCCACTATGTTTACATGGTGCTTGATATTTGTCAAGCCCTCTACGGTAATACCCGATTCCTTAATCCTTTTAACCCGTTCAAGGCGCCTATCCAACAGCCATACATCATGTTTTCCTTTTTGCCGTGAAAGCAAGGCCGCTAATAAACACCCGATTGCTCCGGGACCCGCTATTGCGATCTTCATATATTACCTTTGTTATATGTCCGGGCATGTCTGCGCGAAGATATAAACTTCACGAAAGCATGTTTTAAGCATCGTGCCGTCTACCGGTCCCGGGCCGGCGTAATTTGAGCGCCTCTTCCTTATCCATGGTATACATATGTTCTCTATCAGGAAAGATGCGGAGCTTGACCTCATCCTTATATTTTTTTGCCGCGGTCTCTATCTGAGAGTAAATATCGGCATATTGCTTCACAAATTTTGGCTTGCGCGATCTTATTATGCCAAGCATATCGTAAGAGACCAGCGCTTGCCCGTCGCAATAAGGACCGGCGCCAATACCGATAGTCGGCATATCAACGGTCTCGGTAATAATTTTCGCTAACACATCCGGCACGCATTCAAGAACAAGGCTAAAAACACCTAAACTATTTAAAACCACCGCCTGATCAATAAGTTTATTCGCGGTATGGGCATCCCTACCCTGGACTTTTAGGCCGCCCATTTCATCCGCTGTCTGGGGCGTAAGGCCTATATGTCCCATAACAGGAATGCCTGAATTTAAGATATCCCGGACAACCGCGGGGCATTGCTTAAACCATTCAACCTTAACCGCGTCGCAGCCTGCCTCATCAATAAATCTCCTGGCATTCGCAGCAGCCTTTGATATGTCTTTTTGATAGGACTCAAAAGGCATATCACCCACAAGAAGGCTGTTCCTTACCGCCCGGCCGGCCGCCTTGGCGTGATGTATCATCTCATCCATTGTGATATATTTCGTGGATTCCAAGCCTAATTCGGTATTAGCGACACTATCACCTACAAGAATTATATCGATCCTTGCGTCATCAAATATCCTGGCCAGCGGATAGCCATAAGCCGTCAAGAGGGTTATGGGCTCCTGCCTGCTTTTCATCTGCTTTATTATCTCGGGCGTGATCTTGCTCATATGATATTCAAAAAACTTTTTACTATGCCGGGGTCAAACTCTATACCGCTTTTTTTCTCAATCTCTTTCCTGGCGTCCTCTCTGTTCATACCTTTACGATACGGCCTGTCGGTTGTCATAGCGTCATAGGCATCACAGATCTTTATTATCCTCGCCGACAAAGGTATCTCTTCCCCTTTAAGCCCGTCCGGATAGCCTGTCCCGTCATACAACTCCTGATGATAACGCACCAGATCGGACAAGGCCGACATACTCCTTATAGGCTTTATGATATTTACGCCTATTATAACATGCTGCCTCATCTCTTTCTGCTCTTCTTCATTCAACGGGCCTTGCTTTTTCAAGACCTCATCCCTGACGCCTATCTTACCTACATCATGGAGGATGGCTCCGTTTTTAAGTATCTTCATCATCTCTTCATCAAGCCCCATCTCATAACCAAGACGCTGGGCATAACCAGACACCCTGTCAATATGACCTCTGCTATAGGGGTCTTTCGCCTCAACCGCGACAGCCAAAGCGGTTATGGTTTCAAGATAGGTCTTTTCAGCATCCTCATTAAGCAAAAAGTTCTCTATAGCTATAGCGGTCTGGGCCGATACATTGGACAATAATACCATATCATCACCGTTAAAGGACTGTCTGCGAGCCTTATCACACAATATGATCGCGCCTAATGCATCGTTTTTGTAGATCAGCGGCGATACAACAATAGAGTCTTGGGCCAATTTATTCTCATACTCAAAACGCGTCTGCTTGTTTTCCCTGACATCGAATACCGCCTCCATCTTCCTTAACTCGAGGGCCTTGCCGATAATACCCTGGTCTACGGCCAATTCGGTTTTACCGGCAGGGTCGAACACTCCAAAGCTGACCCTCATCACGAGCCTTGCCTTTTCTTTGTCTATAATATATATAGCCCCTGACCTGGCCTCGGTACCTTCAACCAGGGTCTGCAGTATAAGCTCCATCAGATTCTCTATACCCTTAGTTGACGTAACCGCTGAACCTATCTTATTGAGTATATGCTGAAGCAGCTTTTTAGACTGTTCTAATTGTTTGATCTTATCCTGCAATTCGGCGGTGATTTTGTTAAATGAATGTGCGAGCTGCCCTATCTCCTCATCCTTGGCATGCTCAACCCTTTTATCGTAATCGCCGCTTGCAATCATAGCGGCATTTCTGCTGATACGAGACAGAGAAACCATACTCCTTCTGACAAGATCAAACGATGCCAGGCTCAATAATACCACAAGCAGTATAGTAATATTAAAAAAAGGCAATTGCCGCTCAACTAAGGGAACGATTTGAAAATAATGAATAATAAAAAGTATCAATAATATCGGGACTAAGGACATGAGTACGAAGGCTACGCTGAATTTTCTATGCAGACTTGTCGCGGACAGACTATCTATCTTTATTTTAGGATTCACATTGCCCTCCGGCTATAGCGCAAAGTCATTTAGTATGGCAGGTGATCGCGCCTGCCGCCGCAGGCGTCTCGGATATAAACAAGCACGGCCTCATATACCGGCTTTATCAATTATATCAGGCACAAGCCTTTCCCATCCTATAGGCATAATATGCACACCGCTGCACATGTCTTTTAATTTATCTATCAGACCGCATGCTATATTGACAGATTCCTTATGCTTGTCAGGGGCATTATCAATACGTTCAACAAGCGCCGTCGGTACATATATGCCTGCGACATAATCATTCATATATAATGCCATCCTGGCCGATTTAAGCAATACGATACCCGCGATTATAGGCACATTGTATTTCGCGGCCTTATCCATAAAAAGACCGAATCTCCGCGTGTCAAATACAGCCTGTGTCTGAAAGAATTGCGCTCCGGAGGCAATCTTCTTTTTCATCTTGATCAATTCAGGTTCGATAGGATCCGCGCACGGGTTGACAACAGCACCCAGGCAAAGATCAGGCAAGCCCTTAAGTTTGTTCCCTGACATATCCCGGCCCTGACAGAGATTTCTGGCAGTCCCTAAGAGCTGGACAGCGTCTAGGTCAAAGACCGGTTTTGCCCCGGGGTGATCGCCTCTTGTGGGATGATCCCCTGTAAGCATCAGGATATTTTTGATTCCAAGAGCTGACGCGGAAAGTATATCCGAGGAAAGGGCCAGCCTGTTCCTGTCACGGCATGTAAGCTGGAATACGGGGTCAATCCCCAATTGCTTTAACATATAACAGCCTGCCAGCGATCCCATCCTCATAACAGCGCTCTGAAGATCGGTAACATTAATGGCATCAACCTTTCCGACAAGAGGCCTCGCGTCTTCAAGCATCCCGGAAACGTCAATACCTTTCGGCGGAGCTGTCTCGCTTGTTACTATAAATTTTTTTGCCTTTATTGCTTCTCTTAGGCCCATCTTATATTATCACCTTTTGAGGTTTTAACTGCAATGAATAATCTCGAGGGCCGGTTATCCTTTCCATATCCTCTATCCTTCGCGAGGCCTTAAGCCTTTCATATATCAATATCCATGCGCAGTCCGTACTTCTGTCAACCTCGCATTTTCTATTCTTGGATCCGCCGCAGGGTCCGTTAAGCAGGCCTTTGGCGCACATCGTTATCGGACACACGGCATCCGTCTTGTCAATGATACAATCCCCGCAGAGAACACACTTTTGAGAAAAATACCCGCCGCGTTCAAATTCACCCAAAAATAATGTATCAAGCGCCGGCAAAACCATCTTGTCGGGAAAACCGTCCTTTATCACCTGCACCCCGTCACCACATGTAAGGGCCAATATAGCATCCGAATTTTTCATAAAAGCCTTGTTCTGATAAGCCAATTGCTTAACCTTTACAAGGTGGCAGGCGGGATCAAGTATAGCCTTGCCTGTCACAAGCTTGCCTTCTGCTTCCAACAGCGCCTGCATATCACAGAGCTGCTGTTCACCTCCGGTTTTACAGACAGTGGCACATTGCGCGCAGCCTATCAGGAAGACGGACTTGCAGTCCTTAAGCATGTCCAAAACGGATCCGATCTCTTTTTTCCTTGTAACTATCATCGCGCGTTAATCTGCTGTTTAAACAGTTCAAGACAGTTTCTCATAAGAATAACTGTCGTCAGAGGCCCAACACCCCCGGGCACCGGAGATATGTGGGATGCCCTGCATAGGGCCTTGTCATATTCCACATCGCCTACTATCTTACCATTAACCATATTTATCCCGACATCTATAACCACGGCGCCTTCCTTGATCCACTCGCCCTTGACCAGACCTGGTTTACCAACAGAGACAACAAGCACCTCCGCGTTCTTGATGTGCTCAGCAAGCAGGCCCCTCTTATAGGTTTCTATATGGCAAACGGTCACCGTGCACAACCTGTCAAGCAGAAGCATGGCAAGCGGCTTTCCAACAATACCGCTGTGGCCGATAATAACCGCCTCTCGGCCCTTTAGCTCCTCTCCGGAAAACGCCAGCAATTCCATGACAGCCGATGCCGTAGGAGGCACCACCTTATAAGAGTTAAGAAGAAGCTTGCCCTTGTTTTCCGGGTTAATACCCTCGACATCTTTATCAGAAGATATAAAAGACGAAAGCCTTACCATATCAAATCGGCCGGGCAAAGGAGACTGCAGGATAATACCGCTTATCGATTCATCATCGTTTAGAGATAGAATATTACCAATAAGGTCTTTCTCTGCGCAGGATGCGGACAATTTTATGAGCCTGTATTCTATACCTACTTCTTCCGCAACTTTTTTCTGGGAATTCACATATACCGAAAAGGGTGTTTCCCCTCCCACCTGAAGGGCCGCAAGCTGCGGGACGCAACCTAAAGAATCCCTTAACCTGATTATTTCTTTCTTTAAACACCTCTTAATCTCATTGGCCCTTAATTTTCCATCAAGTATTTTAGCCGGCATCAGGTATCCATCCTTTCCAGCACAACCGACAATACCTTGGCCTTAATCTGTTTCATATTTATTTGCAGGGCAGAACAGGCCTTCGTCTTTGAGCGGACAAACGGCCTGTTTTTAATAAAATGGAGGTTGGCGTTTATATTTATCAGGCCTGTCTCGAATGCGGCATTCAAATTATGTATAGCTGAAACGATATCCGGCAGCAGAGACCTCTTGCCCGTATAAGAAAGTTCAAGGGCCACTATCGCCGCCTCATAACAATAATCGCATACCCTTTGCGGCGGGATAATGGCCTTCTTAAGGGCCTTTTGCAAATCAGCTGAATCCCGGGAGTGTTTTTTAAAAACCGATGCCAGGGCCTTATAGGCCTTGGCATCATCATCAATGATCAAGGTAAATCGCGACCTTAAGTTTTCGGATTTCTTCAGGGCCCTTTGCGCCCTCTCTTTGTAGCCGTTAAAACCCTTGCTTAATAAGGTAAAATGGGCCACCATACTCAAAAGCCCGCAGCCCAATGCCCCCACAAGCGCCGAGGCGCTTCCTCCGCCCGGAACCGGCATGGGCCCGGCAAGACAATCCAGATATACCTTTATATTCTTGTCCGCATACCCCATGTATCCTGCCTAAAATTATAATTATTTGCAACAGCCGTCATCAATTATTTATTATACTCAAATAGTGGAATAACTCAAGGGTTAATTCACCCGTTTTACATTGTCTTAAAACAAGCCTTTGATCTTTCCAAGATTATCCGCACCAATACCCCAAGCCGCGGGGTGTTGCGGCAGACCGGGCAATAGCAATATATCACCGCACACGGGCACGACAAAGCCCGCGCCGGCAAATATCCTTATGTCATTCACCTTAAGCTTCCAGCCCCTTGGTGCACCTTTAAGCATATGATTATCGGAAAAGGAAAACTGGGTTTTAGCGATATTGACCAAAAGACCTCCTAAGCCGACACTCTCGATCAAATCCAGCGCCTTTCCTGCCTTGGGACTTATTGACACAGATTCGGCGCCATATACACCTGTCGCTATGATCTTGATCTTGTCTAACAGGCTTGATGAAGAATTATACAGGAATTTGAACGCGGCAGGCCTGTTTTGAATAGACCTTACACAGGCATCCGCGAGGGACAGGGCACCCTTACCGCCTTTTTTTACGGCATCCGATACATGGCTTTCCGCGCCAAATGAGTCGCACGCCTTTCTGATATCATCAAGATCCTTAACGGTATCGGACGGAAATCTGTTTATGGCAACTATAGGTTCTATGCCGAACCCCCTTATTATATTAATATGCCTTTCGAGATTTGACAGACCCTGAATATCGATAGCCCTCTTTGAGGCGACAAGCACTGCCAGTGACGGTCTAATATTACCTTGCCTGCATACTATATCAAAAAACTTTTCCGCGCCAAGATCGGCGGCAAAACCGCTTTCTGTAATCACGTAGTCGGATAATTTAAGCCCGGTAAGAATGGATATCAGACTATTGGCACCATGAGCGATATTGGCAAAAGGCCCACAATGCACAAACGCGGGCCCGCCTTCCAGGGTCTGGACCAGATTAGGCATAAGGGCGTTTACAAGAAGGGCGCTCATTGCTCCGGCAGCCCCTAATGCCTTTGCCGTAACAGGCCTTTTCGCCTTTGAGAAAGCCGCTATAATACGGGACAACCTGTTTTTAAGGTCAGGTATGTCTCTGCTTAAGGCTATAACCGCCATAATTTCCGAAGCGGCTATTATATCAAATCCGCTTTTATATGAAAGGCCTTTTTTTATGCTGAAACGTATACTGCGCAACGTCCTGTCACTGATATCAATAGCACGTCTTATCTGTATACTGTCTTTGTCAATTGCCAATTTATTGCCAAAATAGATACTGCTGTCAAGCATAGCGCATAAAAGATTATTGGCAGCGGAGACCGCATAAGCGTCACCGGTAAAATGCAAATTTATATCTTCCATCGGTATTACCTGGGAATAACCGCCCCCACAGGCTCCCCCTTTTATGCCGAACATCGGCCCCAGGGATGGTTCACGCAGGCATAATATAGCTCTCTTCCCCAACCGATTAAAAGCCTGGGCCAGACCAACCGCAGTAGAGGTCTTACCCTCTCCGTGTTTTGTAGGGGTCATGGATGTGACTAATATGATCTTACCGTCACGTCTGCTTCTCAATCTGCCGTATACAGAAGGCGAGACCTTGGCGATATGTCTGCCATAAAGGAAGAGTTCCCTATCATCGATACCGGCATCTTTCGCGATCTGGGTTATCGGCCTGGGCAAGACCTTTTGAGCAATTTTAATATCTGAAATCATAGCTATCCTCTGGTCATATCAATAATGCTACCGAAACTTCGCCTGTGTACCGGGGAATACCCCATACGCCTGATAGCGAGCATATGGCCTCTGGTCCCGTACCCCTTGTGACGTCCGAAACCGTATCCGGGAAATATACGGTCATAAAATTCCAAAAGCCTGTCCCTGGTTACCTTTGCCACAATAGAGGCACAGGCTATGGATAGGCTTTTCTGATCACCTCGGATTATGCATTTCTGATCAGCCTTGAGACGCAAACGCATGTTACCGTCAATCAATAAGAGATCGGGCCTTACGTATAGATCCAACACAGACATCTGCATCGCAGCCAAGGTGGCACGGTATATATTGATTCTGTCAATATCGTCTTCCGCGACTATACCGATACCCACAAATGCCTTATCTAATATTTGCCCATACGCAAGTTGACGGGCGCGGGCGGAAAGCTTCTTCGAATCATCGATCACGCAAGAGAAACTATAATCCTTAAGCACTACCGAGGCCGCAACAACAGGCCCTGCCAAAGGCCCCCTGCCGGCCTCATCTATACCGGCTACTAATCTATAACCATCGGCCTTGGCCTTTAACTCTTCGTCTATCAGCCGATTATTGTTTTGTATCCTGGCCAACCTTTTCCTCGATCACAGTCTTTTTACCGATCTTGTTTCTAAGATAATAGAGTTTAGCCCGTTTTGCCCGGCCGCGCTTGACCAACTCAATCTTATCGATACCTGGAGAATGAAGGGGAAACGTCCTCTCCAAACCCTCCCCATAAGAAACACGTCTTAACGTGAATGTCTCCCCCGTGCCGGAACCCTTTCTGGCTATAACAATACCCTCAAAGGCCTGCAGTCTCTGCTTATCTTCTTCAACGATCTTGATAAATACCTTTATGGTATCTCCGATTGAAAATTGCGGCAAACCTTTCTTTATATATTTTTCCTCAACCATTTTTATCTTATCCATCTTATTTACTCCTTTATTGTTTTTACGCGTAATATACCATTGACCGGGGTATCCTCTATCCCGCAAAAGGTCATACGCCTTTTCCTATTTCTAATTGTTTTATATGCCTTATCATGTCAGGCCTCTTATCTATAGTCTCGCGTATAGATTCGACTTCTCTCCATCTTTCTACCGCTCTATGATTTCCCGATAATAATACGGCAGGAACCTTTCTGCCTTTATAATCCGCTGGCCTGGTATAATGCGGGTATTCCAATAAACCACCGATAAAACTCTCGTCCGCATTTGAGTTGAGATCCCCAAGCACCCCAGGGACCAGGCGTGCCACCGCATCGATTAAGACCATGGCGGCAAGCTCTCCGCCAGTCAAGACATAGTCGCCTATAGATATTTCATCCGAGATAAACCCCCTTATTCTTTCATCTACTCCTTCATAATGCCCGCATATCAATACCAGTGATCTTTGCTGTGCGAGGCTGTTACATAACCCCTGGTCCAAAACCCTGCCTTTAGGGCCCATGAGCATAACCTTAGCATTCGGGCATGCGCGTCTTACGCTTTGCAAGGCATCTAAAACCGGCTGGCATTGCAAAACCATGCCGGGCCCGCCGCCGAACGGTTTATCGTCTACCTTTCTATGCCGGTCAAGGGAGTATTTTCTTATATCATGTATGCCTATTCGCAGCCTGCCCGAATCTCTGCCGCGTTTAACTATCGATTCCGAAAGCACCGGGTCAAACATATTCGGAAAGAGCGTAAGGACATGTATATCCATCGTGTTCACGCTGACCGACCTTTATTATAATACGGTAAATTGATAAGCTGGCATCCGTCATATAAGACAAGCCAATGTTTATAATATATTATTACGCTTTCTTGACTATGCTTTTGATGGTCTCCGTCATTTTTGCCCCCACCCCAAGCCAATACGCGGCCCTCTGCTTATCTATTTTTACGTAAGCGGGATTTTTTGACGGATCATAAAAACCAATCTCCTCTATCGACTTCGCATTCACGCCTTCGTGGTGATCGCAAACCACGATTTTAAAATGCGGCTTCCCCTTTGTACCCATTCTCTTTAGCCTTATTGAAACTGCCATTTTACCGCTCCTCTTTTTTAAATTGTTACGTTGCTGACCCATTTTACCTGCGGCAATAGCCTGCCCGAAGGAGGCCATAGGCCTGCCTATGCCTTAACCCTCTTTATCCTTGCCCCGAGAGCAGAAAGTTTATTTTCCATATTCTTATAACCCCTGTCAAGATGATATATCCTGGAGATAGTTGTCCTGCCCTTGGCAACCAGTCCGCCTATTGCAAGGGCCGCGGAGGCCCTAAGATCGGATGCCATCACCTCGGCTCCGCTTAAATACTTTACGCCGTGTATTATAGAGCTTTCTCCTTCAAGCAGTATATGCGCCCCCATCCTGTTGAGTTCACCAACATGCATAAAACGCTCGGGATATATCTTTTCGGTTATTATCGCTATGCCTTTTGAAACCGACATAAGGGCCATCATCTGTGCCTGCAGGTCTGTTGGAAACCCCGGATAAGACAATGTTGTAACATCAATTGTCTTCAATCTTCGCAAAGCCCTAACCCTTATATCCCCGTTAGCCTTTGCGTTGATAATAGCACCGGCCTCGGAGAGTTTGTCGGTAAGAGCCCTAAGATGGCCTATTTCAGCCCCCTTTATAGTAATGTCCCCGCGGCTCGCGCAAGAGGCTATCATGTATGTCCCAGCCTCTATCCTGTCAGGTATAATATTGTGCTCGGTACCATGCAGGCATTTAACACCCTCTATCTCTATGGTATGAGTGTTATGCCCTCTTATCTTAGCGCCCATTTTAATAAGAAAATTAGCAAGATCCACTATCTCCGGTTCGCAGGCAGCGTATTCTATTATCGTCTTACCCTTTGCAAGCGTCGCGGCCATCATCACATTAGCGGTAGCTAAAACAGAGGAACCAAAAGAACCTCCAAGATATATAGGGCTGCCTCTTAAACCCTCGGTCTGGGCTATCACATAACCATGCTCTATAGTTATCTCGGCGCCAAGCGCCCTTAACCCTTTTATATGTATGTTTATCGGCCTGGGGCCGATCACGCAACCCCCGGGCAAAGATACCTTGGCGTACCTCTGTTTTGCCAAGAGGGCCCCAAGTATACATATAGACGCGCGCATAGTACTCACATAACTATATGCCGCTGTATTGCCTTTATATCCCGACGGATCGATCTCAAGCGCGCCGTTAGAAAAATTCGTCTTTACCCCCAAAGCGCGCAATATCTTGCACATGGTAAAGACATCACTCAATTGAGGCACACCCTTGATCAGGGATTTCTCATCCGACAAAATACAGGCGGCCATTATGGGCAACGCGGCATTCTTTGAGCCGTCCACCCTGACCTCACCCAATAATCTTGTAGGCCCTTCTATAATAAGCCTATCCATTATCCTCAAACCTGTGTTGTTCCAAATCGTGCATCAAATAAAGAAAAGGCTCCTGCCCGGCCATACGTGCCAATCCAGACCGCATATCCGGGCATGTTTATGTATATCCCTATTTCAAACGAGCCGTAACCACCCTTGCAATATCGTTCAAATCATTAAAAAACATTATATCGGAGAATTTACCAGAGCTATTTATAATGGCCCTGACCGCATCAACGCTATTATCAGGTATCTCCAGACCTATGATACCGCCTTCTTTCAAGAAATCCGGGGCATCCTTTGCTATGCGCCGGTAAAAATCCATCCCATCCGCACCGCCACACAAGGCCTCAACCGGCTCATGTTTAAGTTCAATGGAAAGACTATTCATCTCTCCGCAGCTGATATAAGGCGGATTACATATTATGGCATCAAACGACTTTCTGTATTCATCGGCAAGAGAAAACAAATCTGCCTTTATGAAAACAATGCCTTCGGAGGCGCTGTTTCGCGCCGCGTTTTCTCCCGCTGTCTTAACTGCCAAATCGGAAATGTCAGAACCTATTATTTTACAATGGGTTAATGCCTTTGTCAATGATATAGCGATATTCCCGCTTCCTGCACAGAGATCGAGTATATTCAGGTCAGCCCGCCGCAGACCACTTAATAGGCTTATCATCGTCTCTACAAGTATCTCCGTTTCAGGCCTGGGTATAAAAACCCCTTTTTCTACACCAATATCATAGCCTAAAAAATTCACCGTGCCTGTTATATACTGTAAGGGTTCTCCTTTGATCCGGCGGCTAAGCATCTGCTCAAGTGACAGAAGATCGTCCGCGCAGAGATTTATCTCATTAATATACAACTCCACTACAGGCCTATTAAGCAGATAACTCAATATCGCCTGCGCGTTGGCGGCAGGAGAATCTACCCCTGAATCCCTTAGGCGTCTGATAGCCTCAATCATTACGGGGAATTCTTGCTCGGGTTCTCGCGCGCCTGCCGGTGAGGCGCGATGTTCAATACCGGCATTAGAGATTTTCAAGCTTTTTTTTCCTATCCGCCTCAACAAGAGCACCTATCAGATCGTCAAGATCTCCTGCCAAGATCGCTTCCAATTTGTGCATAGTAAGGCCTATCCTGTGGTCCGTAACACGCCTGTCGGGAAAATTATATGTCCTTATCTTCTGACTCCTGTCTCCCGTACCAACCTGAATTCTCCTCTGTCTGGTTATCTTATCAGCTTGATCCTGCCTGAATTTTTCAAAAAGCCGCGAACGCAATATCTTCATGGCCTTTATCTTATTCTTAAGCTGAGAACGCTCATCCTGGCAGGACACAATCACATTAGTAGGTATGTGGGTTATCCTGACAGCTGAATCCGTGGTATTAACACTTTGACCTCCGCAACCGCTTGAGCGGTACACATCAATACGCAGATCCTTTGGATCGATCTTGATATCCACTTCTTCGGCCTGGGGTAAAACAGCAACCGTCACCGCCGATGTATGAATCCTGCCCTGGGCCTCTGTAGACGGCACTCTTTGAACCCGGTGAGTCCCGCTCTCGTATTTAAGTTTTCTAAAAATATTATGGCCCTCGATTGAAAATATTACCTCTTTCAGCCCCCCTGCCTCGGACGGGGACGTATTCATAACATCCACTTTCCATTTATTGGACTGCGCGAATTTCGTATACATCCTGAACAAATCCGAAGCGAAAAGAGACGCCTCAAGTCCGCCGGTCCCCGCCCTTATCTCCATTATTATATTACGGGAAGCGTCCGGGTCATCATCAATCAGCATGCCTTCAAGTTCAGACTTGATTACCGCCTGCCGCGACTCTATTTCCGCTATCTCCGCCTTGGCCAACTCGATAAAATCAGACTCATGCTTTTCCTTAAGCATGGCTTGCAACCCGGATTTTTCATTCTCACAAAACATATACGCGTCATACCTGTCGAGCAGCTGCGACATGAATGACAGTTCTTTGGCGTATCGCTGATATAGCGGCCTATCACTTATGACTTTGTCATCAGACAACAGGGTCTTTAGTTCTTCAAACCGCTTTTTTTTCTTTTCCAATAATCCAATCATAATAATGCGGACAGCGCGGGAAGGACATTGAAAAAATGCCTGCCCGGCAGACACAGCCTCTTTATTATTGTTTCCTGTATTTCTTCATAAATTTTTCAACCCGGCCGGCAGAATCTACGAATTTCTGTTTGCCCGTGAAAAATGGGTGGCACTTGGAACAGATCTCGACTTTTATATTCGGTTTCGTGCAGCGCGTGTGGATTACCTCACCACAAGCACATGTTATTGTAGTCTCTTTATATTCCGGGTGTATCTTTTTCTTCATTTTACCTTTCCTCCTTATAAACGGTTTTGTCATCAGCCGGCAGCCTGACCGGGCAGACCTTATTGATTCATACCCATTAAAAATTCCGCGTTTGTTTTTGATTTGGATAATTTTTCAATAAGAAGCTGCATAGATTCATCTGACGGCAGCTCGTTCAATATCTTTCTCAATATCCATACGCGTTTCAACTCTTCAGGGTCCATCAGCAGGTCTTCTTTTCTTGTGTTGGACCGCTTGATATCAATAGCCGGGTATATCCTCTTTTGAAAAAGATTCCTGTCCAACTGCAGTTCCATGTTACCCGTTCCCTTAAACTCCTCAAATATGACCTCATCCATCCTGCTTCCGGTATCAACTAAAGCGGTAGAGATAATGGTAAGGGAGCCCCCCTCTTCGATATTCCTCGCGGCCCCGAAAAACCTCTTAGGCTTATGCAGGGCGTTTGAATCAACGCCTCCGGAGAGTATCTTGCCGCTATGAGGGACAACAGTATTATAGGCACGGGCAAGACGGGTTATGCTGTCCAATAATATAAGCACATCCTTCTTATGCTCGACAAGTCTCTTCGCCTTCTCAAGCACCATCTCAGCAACCTGCACATGACGTTCCGCCGGTTCGTCAAAGGTAGAACTGATCACCTCGCCCTTAACGGAACGTTCCATGTCCGTCACCTCTTCGGGCCTCTCATCAATCAGGAGGACTATAAGTATGGTATTGGGAGAATTCTTCGTCACGGCATTGGCTATCTTTTGAAGTATTATCGTCTTGCCGCTATACGGAGGCGCGACGATCATCCCGCGCTGGCCTTTCCCAATAGGCGTCAGCAGATCCATTACTCTTGTTGAAAGCTCTTTCGGGTCATTCTCCAGCAAAAACCTCTCTCTCGGATAGAGCGGAGTAAGGTTTTCAAAAAGTATCTTATCCTTCGCCTTTTCAGCGTCTGTAAAATTCACCTGCTCAACCTTAAGCAGGGCGAAATAACGCTCACCCTCCTTTGGAGAACGTATCTGTCCGTGCACGGTATCACCTGTTCTCAAATCAAACTTCCTGATCTGGCTGGGAGATACATAGATATCATCCGGGCAAGGCAGGTAATTATAATTCGGGGACCTCAAAAAACCAAACCCGTCAGGCAGCACCTCGAGCACCCCGCCGCCGTTCATAGCGCCCTCGTTGCGAGTCTGGGATTGAAGTATCCTGAATATAAGATCCTGTTTCTTAAGCCCGCTTGTACCGTTGACCTTGAGATCGCCGGCAACCTTATTCAGTTCCGAGACCTTCATTTTTTTTAATTCTGCTGCGTCTATAGCCATTTACCTTCTCCCTGTTTTTTATCGTTTCACTGATAATCCTGCAGCGGGCCTTCAGATCCATAAGACCTGCTCCATTATGTATAATATAATCCGCCCTTTTAACCTTATCGTGAAGCGGCATTTGAAATCTTATACGGGCCAGCGCCTCCTTAGCGGACATCTTCTTACCCCTGCAACGCTGTATTTGTAAAGCCAATGACGCCATAACAACCACGATATAATCGCATTTTTTATAAAATCTCGACTCTATCAGCATCGGAGCGTCAAGAACTATTCTTTTTCTGCCCCTTTCGTAAAATCTTTTAATCCTGTTATCTATGTCGGCCGTTATAGCAGGGTAAGTTATGCCGCACAGCTTACGGTAGCCCAATCTGCAGGAAAACACCTTGGCCGCCAACATCCTTCTGTCAATAAGGCCATCGCTGCCGATAATACCCCTGCCAAAATATGATATAAGGCGGTTTGCCAGAGGGTTGCCGCGCTTAAGAAGGCTGCGCGCGACCTTGTCAGCACGTATAAGATCCGCATTCAAAAAACGCGCTATATACCCTGCCGCCGCGGATACCCCTGTAGACATGCCTCCTGTTATCCCGATAATCATACCACGTCTCCAAGGCCAGTCCAATAACTCTTTACAGATACTCACGCATAGAATAAACTGTCCGCAGCGCAACACGCGATGCCAAGATCACAGGCCTGCTGTTTTCAAGCACGGGCATCAGAGGCTTTCTGATATATCTTGACATATTCACGGGCAGACGCGTCCCACGAAAAATCATAACCGGCTATTTTTCTGATAAGCCTTGTCCATTTCTGCCTGTTACCATAAACCCTTAGAGCCCTTGCCACCGCCTCCAGCATCTGTTCCGCAAAACAACCTGTAAAAACAAAACCATTGCCTTTTTCCGTATCCGGGTCATATTCAAAAACAGTGTCCGCGAGCCCGCCGGTCTTTCTTACAACAGGCACCGTGGAATACTTAAAACTAATAAGTTGCCCCAAACCGCACGGTTCATATCTTGACGGCATAAGAAATATATCGCAAGCGGCGTATATCTTCTGCGCAAGCGCGGCATCAAAGACGAGGTTAATAGACGCCTTTTCACCGAGCTTCTTGGCGGTGTCACTTAAGATATTGTGATATTTAAGCTCTCCCGAACCTAAAAGCACGAACCCAGCCTTCATGCCGCATATGTCCGCTACGGCATCGGCAAGCATGTCATATCCTTTCTGGTACGCCAACCTGCCAACAGTACCGATAAGCGGCATATCCAAACTCATATCCAGACCCAGCTCATCAAT
This sequence comes from Candidatus Omnitrophota bacterium, assembly GCA_041650035.1. Lineage (GTDB taxonomy): Bacteria > Omnitrophota > Gorgyraeia > JABMRG01 > JABMRG01 > JAQUQI01. The sequence continues at coordinate 93,427 of JBAZLY010000001.1, forward strand.
CAGCATCCTTTTATTATCGTATTTCAACTCGATATTCTCGCTTGAATAATTCCTGTAAATGTATATGTCCCGGCGCGGGTCCCATATATCATAATCTATTCCGTTCAGAACGCCAAAAAGACTTGAAGATCTGAATTGCAATATCCCTTCCATGCCGCAACCATATTCATTGGTCTGTATCTCTTTCGCGTACGTGGGGCTCACGGTTGTGATAATATCCGAGAACATTAACCCTCCCTTCAGGAGGCTGAATTTTCCGTAATATTCCAAACCGTTTATATTGAACAAAGACCTGTCGAGGGCCGTCTTATGCCATTGGCAAGCGTCAAAACTGCCATTATAGGCTATATTATGGATAGTAAATACCGTCTTTGTCCCGGAAAAAAACGGATCATCGCGATACAGGGTCTTTAAATACACCGGCACAAGGCCGGTTTGCCAATCATTGCAATGTATGATATCGGGCCTAAAACCGTCTTCTTTCGTCAACTCAAGCGCCTTCAGGCAGTAATAGGCAAACCTGTCTAAGTTATCCGGGTGATCAACCCCATCCTTATCCCCATATATGCCTTCTCTTTTATAAAGCTTATCATTTATTATAAAACGAACCTTGATATCCTTGCCCAGCAAAGCGGAATTCTCATCCGTCTTTACGCAACCATATTTGGGCATAATTATACGCACTTCATGCCCGCAACCCTCCAGGGCAAGAGGCAAGGCACCGGCCACGTCGGCAAGTCCGCCCGTCTTGGCAAAAGGTACTACTTCACTTGAAAGAAACAATATCTTCATAATGATCTTCACCATCCACGAATAATTATGTGATAACTAAGCGTCCTGCCAGCTTTTACCGCAGGCGAGATTTACCTTTATAGGCACCTTCAGCTTAACCACGCCTTCCATCGACCCTTTGATTATGCCGCAGACCTTGTCAAGCTCCGTCTTTGGCATATCAAATACCAATTCATCATGCACCTGCAATATCATATTGGCCTTCAAGGCGTTGGACTTAAGCTTGTTTGACACGTCTATCATGGCTATCTTAATCATGTCAGCGGCAGTACCCTGTATCGGCGTATTTATGGCCGTTCTCTCGGCGAACTGCCTTATGCTCTGGTTGCCAGAGCCTATCTCAGGTATATACCGTCTTCTGTTAAACATGGTAAGAACATAACCGTTTTTCCTGGCAAACTCAATCTGACCCTGCATAAACTCATACACACCCGGATATCTTGAAAAATAGGCATCTATAAAACCTTTGGCCGCATCAACCGGTATCCCCAATTCCTTTGAAAGACCGTAAGGGCTCATACCGTATATTATGCCAAAGTTCACCGTCTTGGCCTGGTTCCTCATGACATCATCAATATCCCCAAGGGGCTTGTCAAATATTAATGAAGCGGTATATCTGTGTATATCCAAACCGCCCATAAAGGCCTCTGTCAGGGCTTTATCCAGCGACAAATGAGCCAGGATACGCAATTCAATCTGCGAATAATCCGATGAGAGTATTACCCCGCTTTTAAAAGACGGCTTAAACGCGCCCCGTATCTTTTTACCGATATCTGTCCTGACAGGTATATTCTGCAGGTTAGGGTCCGATGAACTAAGCCTGCCCGTGGCCGTTACGGTCTGGTTAAATGATGTGTGCAATTTTTTAGTGCGGCCATTAACAAGCCTGGGCAGGGCGTCAATATAAGTGGATACAAGCTTAGTAAGTTCTCTGTATTCAAGTATTATCTTGGGCAGATCATAGTTTACGGCAAGAATGGAAAGCACGGCCGCATCTGTTGATATGCCGGTCTTTGTCTTCTTCACTACCGGAAGGCCTAATTTTTCAAAAAGCACCTGGCCAAGCTGCCTCGGGGAGTTTATATTAAATTCACAACCTGCGGACTCATATATCCGCTTCGTCAGACCATCAAGCCTTTCCTGCAAAGACCCGGACATATCCTTTAGAAAATCCACGTCTATCTTTACTCCGCAAAACTCCATATCCGATAATACCCTGATAAGCGGTAATTCAATATCCTCAAAAAGTCCAGCCAGGGACTTATGTTTTAATTTTTCTTCAAGCACCGCTTTCAGCCGGAAAGTGACATCAGAGTCCTGGCAGCAATATCTCGCTATACTATCCAACGGGACCTGGGCCATAGTAATCTTAGCCTTGCCCTTTCCTATAAGCTCGCTTATATCCGTCATCGTAAGCCCAAGGTGTTCCATGGCGATATCGGAAAGATTATGATTGGGCTTTGATGGATTCAATAGATACGACGCCACCATGGTATCAAAACATATGCCCTTCAGATCAATACCCAGGTTACGCAACAAGACACATTCATATTTTATATTCTGTCCGATCTTTTTTATGGAAGGATCCTCAAAAACGGTTTTAAGCCTGTCTAATATAAACTGCCTCCGGGCGGCAGACCAGCCACCTCCGACAAAACTGATATATTCCGCCTTTTTGGCGACAAAACAAAACGACACGCCAACGATCTCGCAACTCATAGGATCTGTTGAGGTAGTCTCAAAATCAAACGCCCAGGACATGTTCTTTTTTAACAACTCTATCAGCAAATCGAACTCCGCGGCTGAAGATACAACACTATAAGCCCCCTCGGGTTGATGCCTTGGAGAAAATTCTTCGGCCAATTTGCGAAATTCAAGTTCATTAAAAATCCTGAATAGTGATTCCGCGTCAGGTTGTGTTATCCGCATAGCGTCAAAATCAATATCTATATCAACCGCCCTATCTATTTCAGCAAGCTCCCTGCTTAAATATGCCTTATCAATGTTCTCTTTGATCATCTTGCTCTTAGACAAACTTTTAAGCTTATCCACATTTTTTATCAAATTATCCAAGGTCTTGAACTCGAGTAAAAGGTCTATGGCCGTTTTTTCACCGATACCCGGCACCCCGGGTATATTATCACTGCTGTCCCCCATCAAGGCCATTATATCCACTATATGTTTAGGGCCCACGCCAAAACGGGATATGACCGCGTCCTCATCATATATAACGCCTTCTTTGTGCGTTGAATAAACCCTTGTGTTCTTTGACACAAGCTGAAACGCGTCCTTATCCCCCGTGACAATAAATGTCATAATGCCATCCTTATCGGCACGCAATGATATGGTCCCTATTATATCATCCGCCTCAAAACCCTGTTTTTCATATATCGGTATCCTGTAAGCCTTAACAATATCCTTGATAACCGGCATCTGCGCCACGAGAGGCTCTGGCATAGGCCTCCGGTGCAGTTTATACGCCTTATATCTCTCGTGCCTAAATGTCGGACCCTTAAGGTCAAAGGCTATCGCCAGGAGTTCAGGATGCTCAGATTCCATAAGTTTCTTAAGCATCGAGACAAACCCATACACGGCATTTGTGGGAAACCCCTTGGAATTGGAAAGATCCCTTATAGCGTAAAAAGCCCTATAGCAGAATGAATTACCATCAATTAAAAACAACCTCTTTTTGCCCATATTTATAATACAATTCCGCAGTTATATCACGGGTTATAATTTCGGAAAGGGGACACCAGGATAACCACTTAAAGGAAAGAACGCGGGCCAAACGGCGCGTTATTCAAGAGAATTCAAAAGCTCCTCCATTCCTATATTTTCTTGGTCAAGCTTATCATATAAAAACATAAGATCATGCGTAGCCTTTACAAACCACTCAATATCATCCTTGCTGTAGGGGTGTATCTTATAACATAGATTGTAGTAACCTTCAGCTGCTTTGAAATTACCTATCTGGCATTCCTTCTGTGCCATCTCAAGAAAGTACTTAACCGCGAGCCTATCCACGCGTTGGACCCGCTTGTCATATTCAGCCATCACATCGGCAAGCTGTATCTTTATCTGCTCTATTCTCTTGCGCGCCTGAAAAACCTGTTCGTGCAGGATAACGGATTTTAAAAAAAGTTTCGCTGGCTCATGCGAAGGGGCTATCTCAAGGATCTGTTCAAAACAAACTTTGGCGTGGCCATATTGTTTTGTGTCATAATACCCCTTACCCTTGCTATAATACCTGTTAATAGTCTCCGCATTTTCCTGGAACTGCCTCTGTTTCGCGTCCGCTATCCTGGCATATTCCCTGACCACACCTTCCTGGGACAAGGCGTAAACACCGGAAGACCTTTGTCCGGACTGCGTTTCGGCGGCACAATCCGCCGCAAGATTGCCCTTTATTGACGAGGCAAAGGCAACACCAGCACCGGTAATGACAAGATTAGGTATTACAGATAATATTATTAAGATTGAATACTTAAATATGGCGGTTTTCATCTGCATATAATATACACAAATCACGACAGGTTGTCAAGGCTATAAGATAACAGGGTTAATTCAATTTGTGTCTTCTTAAAGACTCTTTTAAATCACTTATAATATCTTGTGCCGAACTGATCATCAGACGTATTTTCATCGTGTCAATAGACTCTTTGCTAAGCTCCTGGTTAATACCGGTGATAGCCTCATCTATGCTTGCCGCGTATTTTATATTGGCCTGGGCAACCTCTCTTAAATTACGCATAACGGCATTCAATAAATAGGCCAGGCTTTGGAGCTCATCGTTCTTCCTTAAATAGATATCGTGGCTTAAGTCTCCGTCAGCCAGTTTTTTTAGCGCCAATTCCAGCTTATACCACGGACCCGCAACCCGGTGCGAGAGTATGATGCCAAACCAAACGGCAAAAGGAAAAATTATAAATGTAGAGACAAGCGCCTTGGTGTTAGCATCCCTAAGAAGCACAATTAGCCTGCCCTGCGGATAGACATTGGCCAGTTTTTCTGAAAGATAAGGAAACAATGCCAGATATGTCATAGCACTGGACAATAGCGCCGTAAGTAGGATAAAAGCCGATATTACCAAGGCATAGCGAAATTGAAAAGATTTCTTTACCAGGTATGTTTTTCTCTTCATCAGTGCCATGGCCTTAACTTTCTTTTCTCCATAAAGACACCTCCCGTAATATATCAAGCCGCAGTTTATCGGATGAATAAAGCTCTTTTATTTTCGCGGCGGCGGTATTAACAGGCATATAACGGGTGGCTTCTTCGTTTACGCTTACAACCATGTCCCCCGCCGCTAAACCGCTTATCTGCGAATCCGAACCGAACCTTAACGATCTTATAATCAGGCCTTGCTCTTCCATTCCAAGGGATATGCCGCAGTCATTCTGGATTCCCGCCTGGCCCTTGGACGTTGGTATGGTTATACCGCGTTTTATCACAAGTGATATTTCAGGGGACGAGCCGCCGATCAGCAGATCAATAACCGAATCAGGTTCGAGATAGCCGGCCATCTTACCCCATATTGAATAAATGATATCCCCTTCCTTTATCCCGGCCTGGTCGGCAGGTGACAAAGCGGCAACAGAGACTATTTTGGGCGTATAATTAACATCGTGCAATGTTATGCCAATACTTGACTTAAGTCTGTCCCGCGGGGTGAACGTATTACCATTTGCCGCCGGGGTATAAAGCCTTCCGGAATTCATAAACAGGCCCTTTTTGCGTTCCATATCATCCTTAAACTTCTTTTCAGGATTCTTCAAAAGGGTAGATCTCATAAATATAAACTTTTCCCTGGCCTCTTTAAATCCGGGGTTGGCATCATATGCCTTTTTATAATACGAATAGGCCTTGGAAAAATTTCCCTTTTCCTGATGATAGTCCCCGAGTTTAGACAGATTCTGCTCTACCGTATCATAAAGTATGTCCTTTATAAGGGATCTCTCTATCTTTTTCTCGCCTTCAAAAGTACTTAAGATAATATGCCTGCTGTAATTTTCAACTACTATACCTTTTATCTCAGCACCGTCATTAAGATATACCGTGTCCGCGCGGGCAGAACCTGAAAATATGCAGACAAGCCCCGCAAATTGGAGGTAAAGGAGCAGGCAAAATTTCACAATCGTTGTTATTTTCATCTAATAGATTACCCTTATTATGACATAGAGAAGGAGCAGTATGAACGCCGAGGCGATTATATAAAAATCATTAAAATACAAAAAATCCCTCACCCCTAATACGGCTTTATTCTTATAACCCGCCTGCCGCGCCTTATTATCAGTCATAAATACCGTGCCTGCGCGTTTGGATAACAATTCGGCCTTTAAGGCCAATATACTCTCCTCTTCAAAACGCAGATACATGCCTCCAACCTGATACGCCGGTATCTTACCTTCGCTTACAAGCTCACGCACCTCCATTTCCGTAAGGCTCAAGCAATCAGCCGCCTCCTGAAGTGTCAGCAGTCTATCGGTCATGTTCAGCCCCTGGACCTATCGGCATGGAATATGTCTTTTTGAGATCATCAACAGCAACCCCCGGATCATGCAAAACCTTATTGCGCGGCCAAGAAACCGCATAACCGGATAAGGCTTACCTGCCGACCTTTTCTTTTGCCAGCCAGTTATCGATTTCCTGTTTGTGGAATTTCCAGGCATTGTTCTCTTTCACCGCGGGTATCTTCTTCTGTGACGCCCATTCTTCGATAAGCGATACATCAACCTCAAGATAGCGCGCGACCTCATCCAATGCCATGGACCTGGATTTACCCGAAGAGGGCGCATAACCCAACGACGAATTCATGGTGCATCTGCCGTTTAGGACAGCCCCTTCCGAGATACCGATTACCGGCGCCGATATGTCGCCTGTGATCTGCGCGGGAGGGATAATATTTATCCTTTTCGTAGCCGTTATATTCCCTGAAACCCTGCCTGCGATAGTGACATCCTCTCCGTCGATATCAGCCTTAACTTGGGCATTCGACCCTATAGTCAACACCCCTTTTGTGTCCAGCTTGCCTTCAAATTCACCGTTTATCCGTAGATTCACGGGATCCTTAAAGATCATAGTCCCCTGCATAGTCGCGTTGACATCCAAGATCTTTTCATTATCTGACGCATTGCCTCGCGCTCTTCTTATGCCCTGCATACAGACACCTCCTTTTAGATGCAGCCCTGATACCCGTAAAGACATAACAGGCACCATCAGGACCTGGTTAACCCCAAATACATAAAAAACTTATTCGGAATATCTATATATTTCCCGTTCAGGCAAAGACCTCACCAAGAGCCTGCTGCACATTATCAACACCTATCAGTTCCATGTTTTTATGCACACCGGCATCATTCAGGTCAGAGGCGGGCATGACAATCCTCTTGAATCCCATCCTTTTGGCCTCGTTAATCCTTAAGCGGATCTGTGGAACACTCCTTACCTCGGAACAAAGCCCTACCTCCCCTGCCACAACGGTATCATTACGCGCCGGTTTATCCTTAAAACTCGAGCAAATAGACACGCAGGCGGCTAAATCCGACGCAGGCTCATCCACCCTGACACCGCCTACCACATTAAGAAATATATCGTGATTGATAAGGTTAATACCGATATTCTTCACCAGGCCCGCTGCAAGAAGAGACATCCTGTTTGGATCGAAGCCCATGGCTTTTTGTCTTGAGATACCGTAGTTAGACGGTGACACAAGGGCCTGGATCTCTATCAGGATCACCCTGATACCTTCAAGCGCGGCCATAACACATGAACCCGGCACCAAACTCTGCCGGCGCGCGGTAAAAATATACGAAGGCTCCTTTATCTCTTTCAAGCCCTGATCCGTCATCGAGAATATCCCTACCTCATCTGTAGCGCCAAACCGGTTCTTGATCGCTCTTAGCACTCTCAGGCTGGATTCCCTTTGACCCTCAAAATAAACAACGGAATCAACTATATGTTCTAATAACTTAGGTCCGGCTATAACGCCTTCTTTGGTGATATGGCCCACAAAAAAAACACAGATGCCCAAGGCCTTGGCAGCCGCAGTAAGCAGGGCCGATGATTCCTTGATCTGGGTCACGGTACCCGCGCTTTGCCCGAATTCAGGGCTATAAAGCGTCTGCACAGAATCAACTATAACCGCCCACGGCTGAAGCTGTTTCATGTAAGATATAATAAGCGAGGCATTTGTTTCATTGACAATATAAAATTTATCAAAAGACGCATCTATCCTCTCAGACCTTAATTTCAATTGGTTGGCAGACTCTTCACCGCTGACATAAAGTATTTTTCTATCGCGGCTCATAACAGCCGATACCTGAAGCATTAGGGTTGACTTGCCTATACCCGGTTCACCGCCCAAAAGTATAACAGAACCCTCGACGATCCCGGAGCCTAATACGCGGTCCAATTCCCCAATACCTGTCGCCACCCTCAAAGGACACTCTGTCCTGACATCCGACAATTTCCGGGGAGGACAACTATCGGTCAGCTCTGCTATACCGCGGGGCGTTAAGGGTAAGTCGCAGCCAGCCGCGGGCTCTTGGACAAAACTATTCCAACGTTCACACTCAGGGCATCTGCCGACCCATTTCGCGCTTTGGTATCCGCAATTCTGGCATGAAAATACTGTCTTTAAGGCCATGCAGACTTCTCCAATCTTTTTTAAGCCCTTGCGCGTTCTATACGCTGTTAAAAATCACGACGGACCAAAATTTGAATTTACCCTTGTAATAGACTTCTTATTATCAGGGGCCTTAGCGCGCTGTTTACCCG
>JBAZLY010000002.1:0-80076 GCA_041650035.1 Candidatus Omnitrophota bacterium
GCGACCCGGCAGACCTTAACAGAATTTATGTCAGGTCAAAGACCACCGGCAGGCTCACGCCCCTGGGCTCGCTTATCGACATAAAGGAAAGCGTCGGGCCGCAGAATGTCCCGCATTATAATCAGTTAAATTCGGCAACCATATCGTTTAACCTCAAGGGCAATGTCCCTCTTGGGGATGCCACAAAGGCAATCTCCGGCCAGGCGCAGGCCCTTTTACCGCCCGGGGCATCAGGCTCATTTCAGGGAGAGGCACAGCAGTTCCAGTCGGCACTGCAGAGCATGTCGGGATTGTTAATAACGGCGATATTTTTAATGTATATAGTGCTTGGTATTTTATACGAAAGCTATATACACCCATTCACCATACTTACCACGCTTCCCGTAGCGGCTTTTGGAGGCTTATTAACACTTTTATTGTTCAGGTCTGAATTGTCCCTTTACGCCTATATAGGCGTGTTTATGCTGCTGGGCATTGTTTCTAAAAACGGCATTATCATGGTTGACTTCGCCCAGCAAAACCTCTCCGAGGGCGCGAAGAGCAGCGCGGAGGCCATTTATAACGCCTGCTTGGTTAGGTTTCGGCCCATATTAATGACCGGCGCATCAACTATAATAGGCGCCTTGCCCATTGCCCTCGGCTATGGTGCGGACGGCGCCTCGAGGCGGCCTCTCGGCCTAATAGTCGTAGGAGGGCTTATGTTCGCGCAGGTAGTCACACTTTTTGTAACACCCGGCATATATCTCTATATGCAGGAATTTCAGGAAAGGTTCCTTGACAAGTGGGAGCTTTCCCGTTCAAGCGCCGGCCGCGCTTCATACGAATCAGAGGAATAGGCCGGGGTTTAGACATACCGGCCTAATATATCCCCGAAACCCGTATTCTTTATAATTTATGTTGCTTATTAGTCCTAAATTTGATACTATTTATTATATAGTAATAGTATCAATCGAAAGGGGAGCGTATGAAGAATAAAGCCGCGATATGTCTTGCCATTGCAATAGTCCTATTGTCAGCAGTTAACGCGCAAGCCTTAAAACCTAAGACCGCGGAGGAGATGCCTTTTTTCGTTTATTACGATAATAATTCCCAGAAAAATCATTTTGTGCCGTCAGGCTGGATGGGTGATTTTAGTTCAATCAAGATAAATCAATCATGCAGGGACAACCCCTATTCGGGCAATTCATGCATCGAGATAACCTATACCGGTGAGCCGTCGCAGGGCGCCGGCTGGGTCGGTGTATTTTGGCAAAACCCTGAAAACAACTGGGGCTCTAAAGACGGCGGATTAAACCTGTCTAAAGCCGGCAGGCTGACCCTCATGGCGCGCGGCGCCAAAGGCGGGGAGATGCTTGAATTTAAGATAGGCGGCATAACAGGGCAATTTCCTGATTCGGATACGGTAGGCATAGGCCCTCTCGCGCTTACATCTGAATGGAGTGAATACACCATTGATCTTGCCGGCGCCGAGCTTTTCTATATCAGCGGCGGTTTCGTGTTTGCCGCAAGCCGCATGGACAATCCCGACGGATGCGTAATCTATCTTGATGATATAAAATACGAATAACATTGAGGCAATCATGCTAAAACCAATTGCGTTAATAACCATTGCCGCGGTAATTATTACCGGCGCCGCGGGCGCCTATTTTTATCATCAAAAAAATAAAGAGAACTTCGCCGGCAAAACAACCCAGAGAAATGAGGCCTTTTATGTTTCAGGCTATGTCAGCCACAAAAAAGGCGCGGCCGGAGACTGGTCTGCCCTGACCCTTGATACGGAGATATCCGACGGCGACTATCTAAAGACAGCCAAGGGCTCCACCGTTGATATCAAATTCGGCAAGGACATGAAAAATATCATATCCGCTTCGGAGGATACAGCCCTTGGGATAAAAAGGATAAAACTCTCGGGAGACAAGAACATAAATCTTGAACAGGGGAGATTGATGTCGGATCTAAAAGGCCTTGACCCGGGCAGTAAATTCGAGGTAAGGACACCCACGGCCGTCTGCGGGGTCTTGGGCACAAGTTTTGAGGCTGTGGCAAAAGATGACCTGACTGTATTAAAGGTCTATGAGGGGAGAGTCTATGTCAGGGGCACAGGCATACAATCCGTTATAGGCAAAGAGGTCATTGTTACCGAAGGCAATCAGAGTATTATCTATAAATCAAAGGCCCCTGAAAGACCAAGGCCGTTAAGTGAAGAGGATATGGAAAAATGGAGAGGGTGGAAGGGTGAGCTGGTATATAAGATGTTCCGTCCTTTTTATGTATATCTTGATGAAAATGACCCTAAAAACCACTATCACCCATCAGGCTGGCTTGGGGATTATGACGCCATAAGAAGGCTGACATGGGAAGAGGATCCACATTCAGGCAAGGATTGCCTGCGTTTCAGATACACGGGCAAGACGCCGCAGGGGGCAGGGTGGGTAGGAGTTTACTGGCAAAACCCGGTCAATAATTGGGGCGATGTCCAGGGCGGTTATGACCTGACCGGCGCCAGACGCTTAAGCTTTTGGGCGCGCGGGGAAAAAGGCGGCGAAACCATAGTCCGGTTTGGCGTCGGAGGTATTACGGGGCAATATCCCGATTCGGTAAAGACCGAGATAGGGCCTATAGTATTGTCAAATACTTGGAGGGAGTACAAGATAGACCTCTCCGGCAAAGACCTTACCTATATCAGCGGCGGGTTTTACTGGATGACCGATAAAAATTCCAATCCGGACGGCGCTGTAATATATCTGGATAATATAATTTATGAATAAAGTCCGGCAAGGAGGAAATAAAGGAATGAAAATATTTATAACGGTCATAATATTATCATTTGCCATAGGACAAACATGCTGTGACATTTCCTACGCAGGGTCAAATAAAACATGGGCCAATATAGGTAAAGGTCTTGCAATATACGAAGGCGCCAAGGTGGTAACAGGCAGACAGGGAAATATCATTGATGATGTAACCGGCGGCATGCGGCCTACGCAAGGCTCATCCGGCGGTTCCTACGATTCTGGTTTCAATGCCGGTTATGAGGCCGGTTATAACGCGGGCTTCAGGCAGGGTGTCGAGAGAAGCGGCAAATAAAAAATTTGCTTTAAAACATCCCAAAAGGCTTTATAAGGCTTTAATCTGTCCATGTTTTTTGACAATCTTTACAGGAATCCTCGTAGTTGTAACCGGCAGTAGTCCCTGAACCTTCAGGGGTCTTTACTCCTATATCACCGGCAGGCAGAGATGACACCGGTTGATACCACGTAGACGGCATACCTGGTGAAGAGACCTGTTGGCCTTGATAAGGCAGGTTTGAGCCGCGGGATTCATCCTCATTATAATAATCATCGCGGGTTTCCACGTGATCCTGGCCCGCGCGTGAACACTGGACGGCCGATAAAAGTATCATCATGACCAAGACCGGCGCAATAGAGGATCTGATATTTATTCTCATAATAATCTCCGGTGATATAATACCTCTTTACGCGGCATATGTCAATGACATGGGGCTTAAGGATTTGGCTTTTTACGGTCATTGATTTTTGTTTGTAGATTTAACTTTTTTGAAAATTTTCTTGAAAATGTACTCACCAAGTGAATACTGGTGCATACCATGAACAATCAAGCAAGGTTATCCTCAAAAGAGTTAGAAGCTAATAAGGCAATACTAAACCCTATTGCAGGCAAAGGGCGTTTGCCTTCCCTTCGCGAGCTTATGGCATTTTTACAGTATAAATCTCCCCGATCATCTTCTCTAATGTTTGGCCGCTTAAAATCTAAAGGGACTTTTCTCGAATAAGCTTGCGAAACTTGACGTAAAGTATTTCTTGTTAAGAGTGCCGGGCGATTCAATGAATAAAGCCGGGATCAATAATGGAGGTTTGGTTCTTGTCTTACAACAGCAGACTGAAGAAAGTGGGGATTGGGTTAAAGAACATAAACCAATTATTTTAGATCGTGATTTTAAGGTGCGGGGAGTTGTAATAACAACACTATGGCAAGCAGGGGTATTATGATAGATCAGTGTCATCTTCAATATAAAGAGCGAGTTAATTTAGGTAGTTATTATACAAAACCTGAATTGGTATCATTGGTGTATCATCTAATTAGAAAAAATGTTAGAGATTATCAAGAGCATATCTTGCTTGATACATCTTGTGGCTATGGCTCTTTTCTCCAGGAAAAGCGCTGGAACAATAAAAGAATAGGCGCAGATATTGATGAAAGCGCATTAGAAGAAGCAGCGTCTATCAGCCCCGATGTTTTTTTTATTCATAAGAATGCCCTTAATAATGTTTCACGGGAACATTATCAATTGTCTGCTGGAGACAAAATCATAATAGTAGGCAATCCCCCCTATAACGACACAAGCTCTATTATAAGAAATAATATAAAGCAATCATTCGAGGATATTGAACCATCACTAAAAACAAGAGATCTCGGGATGTCATTTCTTCTTTCCTATAATAGACTATTTGCGGATTATATTTGCGTACTGCATCCGTTATCTTACCTAATAAAAAAAGCCAATTTTACTTTAATTAAACCCTTAGCAGATAAATACACATTGATAGATTCTGTTATTATTAGTAGCGGAGAGTTTACTCAAACATCTAAAATAACTGCATTTCCCATTATTATTGCTTTATACAAAAGGGATCAATTAGGAATGGACTATAAATTTATCACGAATTATCTTTTTAGAACTAAAGAAGGAAAAACGTTTAGATTGTCAGATTTCGATTCGATATCAAATTACCTAACGAAATATCCTAATCAAAAATATGTCAACCCAAAAGATGTTGTTGCTAAGTTTTGGACAATGAGGGACATCAATGCGCTAAAAAGAAGCCGCACTTTTGTGACAGAAACCACAACAAATACCATATTTGTTACAAAGAAATTATTCGATTATTATTGTTATGTCGATATTTTTAAAAGATTCATTTCCCGTATTCCTTATTATTTTGGCAATTGTGACGTTATGATTAATAATGAAGATTTTTTAAAAATTAAAGATGATTTTAAAATATTCAGCTTAAAATGTCATCCATATTTAAGGTCGGATATACATTTAAACTATGGAGCGCAATTTAGCATGGATAAAATTGAAGAATATTTTTTGAAATTGCTGGGAGAACATTATGTCTATTAAAACAAAAGATGATAATAAAAAAGAAATTATTATTGCAATACCATTAACAAAAGGAACTGAAAAAACTCGCATTAAAAAGAGAAGAATACTTAATGAGTATGGGTTTCCAGTTGCGACGCGAACGGATGCTTTTTGTCAACAATGTTACGTTGAGTGGCAAATAGGATATGATGTTGTAGTTTATGAGCCGGATAAATTATCCAAGACTACATTAAAGAACCAGCGTTTTATCGGCGCAAATGGTAAAGAAAAAACATTGTATGAATTATCAGAATATATCTATTATTTTTATAAGTGGAATGTAGTCTCGAATGAAGAACTAACCGGCATCAAGAATTTTCTTGAAACTACTGATTTGGATATATTGTTGGATGTAAACAAAGATTATATGATTGAAAGAGGGCACCCTATACCTAAGAAGTTATTTAATATTGATTTTGAGTATACTCAAGTGAAATACCCATTGCTTATTCACAAATTTGATCCATTTGAAATTATTACGGAAATCAAAGTTACCGAAAAACAATATGCTGCAGGTGTCCAGCCTATGTTATATTTTTGTTTTCCGGTTACAGAATTGAAAACCGCTGTTCCCTTAGTAGGCAGGGTTGCGGAAAAGAAAGAAAACGCGGATTTTATTATTAATTCATCAAATATTCAAGTTTTTCTTGAAGTATTAAAAATATTTGGCATTTTAAGCGAAAACCATAGGAAAGATATAATTTCAATAATTAATGTGATTTTGAGCTAATATTAGCTAATAAAGTCTTTGATTAATAGCTTAGCTCTAAAAATTTCTTATTGCCGACACTATGCCAGATTTTAATTCTTATGAGTAATTGACAGTATCGGACTTGTGGAGTTAGTTTTGCGCCAACTTCGGGGAACCATCACAGACGAACAGACCCGTTTAATAACCTTTATCATAGAAAGTTGAAAGGAGGTAATTTAAAGCTTATAAGCATAGACGGCGCAGGAGACCTGTATTCGGTTGTAGATGTAGTATATCCCCATGTTCCTATTCAAAGGATGTTGGAGACATAAACAGGCCAATGTATCAAGCTATCTTAAAAAAGCATATCAAGATGCTTGCATAAAAAGAGCAAGATTTTTTATTTTTTTCTTGCATCAAGCGCTAAAATGTGTTATATTCATACTTGAAATTTAAATGGTTCAGCCCACCGAGAAGGGCCTGTTGGTTATAGTTTATCTTTTCCGATGGGCCCTTTTTTATGCCATGATAATAAAAAAAGACCCTGATATCATCAAAGGCTATCTTGAGGATTATTCCAACCTCAAGTCCGGTTTTTGCGAAGGCGTTTATATCGCTCAAACGGAGGATGATGTCCGTCAGGCCCTTTTAGATTCAGCCTCTTCCAATACCCCTTTGACCGTGACCGGCGCCGGCACAGGCGTGGCAGGCGCCAGGATACCTTTTGGAGGTAATGTCCTCTCCCTTGAACAGTTAAATACCATAAGCGGCATCAGGAAACTGCCGGACGGTATAGCTGAAATAACGCTCGGGCCGGGATGCGCGCTGAAAAACCTGCTGGCAAAGGCTGACGAGAACGGTTATTTTTATCCGCCGGACCCTACGGAAAAAACATCATTTGTCGCGGGAAACATCTCGACATCAGCTTCGGGGGCAAAGAGTTTCAAATACGGCACCACGAGAGATTTCATCACAGGGCTAAGGATCATGCTTTCAAGCGGTCAGACGCTCAATCTCAAACGCGGAGAGGGCTTTGCCGATAAAAGACGCCTTAACATTATTACCGAAGCCGGCCGCAGGCTGGCTCTGACTCTACCGGCATACGATATGCCCCGGGTAAAAAACGCGGCAGGATACTACATAAAAGACAACATGGACGCCATAGACCTTTTCATCGGACAAGAGGGAACGCTTGGCATAATATTAAGCGCTACGCTTAAACTGATAAAAAGGCCCTGCCCGTTCATGGATTGTTACGCCTTCTTTAGAAATTACAAAGACGCTGTTTTTTTCGCGCTAAAGGCAAGAGAACACAGCCTCAACAAGGACTCCGCGCTTGACGCCGCCTCCATTGAATTCTTTGATCTTAACACACTAAAACTTTTAAGACAGAGACATGATATAATACCCGTCCCGTCCGAGAGCGCCGTGTATTTCCAGCAAGAGATGCCGGGGGATAACGATGACAGGCTCATAAACGCGTGGGCGGACCTTATAACGCGCTGTAACGGCCTGACGGATGAGACGTGGCTCGCCCTGACGGACAAAGACAGACAAAGGTTTGCCGCTATAAGACATGATGTCCCGGATATGGTAAACGAGTATTTAAAAAGACATAATATGTCAAAGATAGGCACTGATATGGCCGTGGCGCATAAGAACCTGCCGCTTATGATGGAATACTGTAATGATATGCTTACGCGGGCAGGACTTAGATATCTATGTTTCGGCCATATCGGCCAGGCCCATCTGCATATAAACATCCTGCCCAAAGATGCCGCCGAGGATCAAAAGGCAAGGCTTGTATATGATAAGCTGGTTAGAAAAGCCGTATCGCTTGGCGGGACGCCTACCGCCGAGCATGGCATCGGAAAGGTTAAACACCGCTACCTTGAAATACTTTACGGGAAAAAGGCCGTATCACAGATGGCACGGCTTAAAAAACAGCTTGATGCTTCCTGCATACTGGGACTTGACAATATTTTTTCAAAACAACTGCTCAAGTCAATCTGATAAAATATCATCACGGAAAACAATACGGCTTGCGTATCCGCCATGTGAATACGTGCGGCAAATACTCAATAAATAATTTGGTGCTTGAGTGTATGCTATATTTATTATATAATACATGCACTAACGCAAGAAAGGATATTTATGCCGGTATTAAAAAACACAGACTTGTTAGACCCTTATGTCCGACAATTGATCAGGCCGTATTTTGAAAAATTTTTGACTCTGCATGACAACGCTCTCGTCTCCGTGTTCATATACGGCAGTTGCGCCAGCAGTGAATTCAAAAAAGGCTCATCCGACATAAACAGCGCGGCCGTTTTTAAGCAAGTAAGCCCCGTGGAACTTAAAAAGAGCCTTGGCGCGGTTAATGCCGGGATACGGCGCGGCATTAATACGCCTCTTTTTCTCACGCATGATTATATCATGTCATCACTTGATACCTTTCCTATAGAATTCCTTGAAATGAAGGAACATAATGTGCTCATATACGGAGAGGATGTCCTTTCCGGCATAAGCATCGATCTTAAGCACCTGCGTTTTATCTGCGAAGAGCAGATAAAGGGCAGGCTTATCAGGCTGCGGCAGGGTTATCTGGAGATAGGTCAAAGACGAAAAGGCATCGAGGCCCTGATAAAGGATTGTTTTACAGGGTTATTGCCTGTCTTTAAAGCGCTGTTAAGGATAAAGGGTGTCCCCGCCTTAAAAACAAAAGAGGATAACATTAATGCCCTCGGGACCGCGTTCGGTATTGAAACAGGTATTTTTTTCGCCATACTCGCGGATAAAAGAAACGACGGGAGGATCAGCGGGTATGAACTTGAGGAGTCATTGTTCCGTTTTATTGAACAACTTGAAAAATTATCTGTAATAGTGGATAATATCTTATGAATAAGCCTGCCGTAGCGCGCTTATCCGTCCGGACAAATAAGCTGTTTTTAACAGTTATATGCTTATGCTCTTTGATCTTTCCCGCGGGGCTTACCGCCGGGCCGGATGAGTCATACCCGGCGCCCAAGGGTTATGTAAGCGATTATGCCGGCATATTAAGCCAGCAGGCTGTCCGGACAGCCGACTCTATCGCTAAGCAGGTAGAAGAATTGACCCGGGCGCAGATAACCGTCCTTATCGTTAATACGACCAAACCGCTTGAGATTGAACAATACGCGGCAGGGCTCTTTGAAAAATGGGGTATAGGCCAAAAGGGCGAGGATAACGGGATATTGCTTTTATTTGCCATGGCCGACAGGGGCATCAGGATAGAAACAGGCTATGGCATAGAGGACATCATACCCGACGCCGTGGCAAGCAATGTTATTCACGGTGTTATTATACCGCAATTTAGGCAGGGCCATTACGAAAAAGGGGTATTGGCCGGGTTGTTGGCTGTCTCCGATCTTATCGCGCGGGAATATAACGTCAACCTAAACCTTGACAAAGACATGTCGGCTATCCGTCAGGAGACGGCGGGACGATTGACACCGTTATCGGCCCTGGCATACCTTTTATTATTTATTTTCATATTCGGCATGCGTTCGGGTTTATTATTTTACTTTCTGCTCGGGCCAAACGGCCGCAGGCGCGGAGGTTACTGGTATGGCTCCGGCGGTTTCGGCGGGGGTTTTGGCTCCGGGTTTGGAGGTTTCGGCGGAGGCATGTCCGGAGGAGGCGGGGCGTCGGGCCAGTGGTAACAAAGGCTGACATATAAAACGGGATATGGTATTAATATATAAACTAACAGGAGGATAATAGATGAAAACCGTGTGGGTTGTATTGATCGTGATAGGCGTTATAATTATCATGCTTGCCGGGTGGCTGATCGGGGGGCTTAACAGAGTGGCTATTCTTAACGAGGCAATAACAGCCTCGTGGAGCCAGGTGGAGAACCAGCTTCAAAGGCGCAATGACCTGATACCAAACCTTGTCAATACGGTAAAAGGTTATGCCGCCCACGAAAAAGGCCTATTTACCGAGGTCACGCAATTGCGCAGTCAATGGGCATCGGCGGCGACAAAAGACGATAAGATAAAGGCGGCGGAAGGCCTGCAGGGCGCCATATCAAGGCTTTTGCTTGTCGCTGAAAACTATCCCGACCTGAAGGCCAATCAAAACTTTCTCTCATTGCAGGCCCAGCTTGAGGGGACAGAAAACCGCGTATCGGTTGAGAGAAACAGGTATAACAGGGCTGTCCAGATGTTTAACAGTTATATAAGAACTATAGCAGGGGGCATATTCGCCCGGATACGCGGGCTTGATAAGCCGGCAGGGTACTTTGAGGCCGAGTCGGCCGCGAAGGCCGTTCCGAAGGTTGATTTTCAAATCTAATGAAAGGATAGGGTATAGATGAAAAAAATATTTGTGCTCGACACGAATGTCCTTTTGCATAATTCTGCCTCACTGCTGGCATTCACGGACAATGAGGTTGTCATCCCTATAGAAGTCATAGAAGAACTTGACGAGTTTAAAAAAGACCATGACGAAAAGGGCCGCAACGCCAGGGAAACAATAAGACAGCTTGATAACTTCAGGAGAAAAGGAAAACTGGGTAATGGCGTTGCCACTGAAAACGGCGGGCTTATACGCGTCATTGCTAACATGGACCTAACACAGGCTATAAGAGAGCTTGGGCTTTCGCCTAACGTGGCGGACAACAGGATACTGATGACCGCGTATCTTCTGCAAAACCAGCAGATGAAGGTCATCTTTGTCTCAAAGGACATAAACGCCCGGGTCAAGGCTGATGCCATCGGCATCAAGGCAATGGATTTTGAAAAGGAAAAAATAGACTTTGATAAGTTGTATACCGGCTGGCGCGCGGTCAAGATGCAAAAGGAAAAGATAGATGAATTCTACGAGAACAAGTCAACACGGGAAGGGGTATCTTCCGATCTCATGCCGAATGAATTCGTTTTTTTTTCAGACGCTGATAATGAAAAGCACACGGCACTGGCCAGGCACGACGCAGAAAAAAAGACATTCCAGCAAATCAGGCACGGGGGCAAGCAGATATGGAGCATCAATGCCCGCAACAAGGAACAGGTTATGGCGCAGGAACTGCTCTGCGATGACAGCATAAAGCTCGTAACCTTGGTGGGCAGCGCGGGAACAGGAAAAACACTGCTTGCCCTGGCCGCGGGCCTGCAAAAGGTCTTTGATGACGCCACATACGACAGGCTTCTTATATCAAGGCCTATAATGCCTCTTGGCAGGGATATCGGGTATCTGCCCGGCACAAAAGAGGAAAAGCTCGAAAACTGGATGGAGCCTATTTTTGACAATCTTGAATTCATCCTGTCAATGCACCGCAAAAAACAGCGCGGGAAATTTAAAACAATTAACGACCTCCTTGGCACAGGGCTTTTACAGCTCGAGGCGCTCACGTATATGCGCGGCAGGAGCATA
Organism: Candidatus Omnitrophota bacterium; assembly: GCA_041650035.1. Lineage (GTDB taxonomy): Bacteria > Omnitrophota > Gorgyraeia > JABMRG01 > JABMRG01 > JAQUQI01. The sequence goes on from JBAZLY010000002.1 coordinate 11,274, forward strand.
CCTAAACAATTTATAATTATCGACGAGGCGCAAAACTTGACGCCTCACGAGATAAAGACCGTCATAACCAGGACTGGAAATTACGCCAAGATGGTCCTGACAGGCGACCCTTATCAGATAGATAATCCATATCTTGATTCGTCAAGCAACGGCTTGACGTATTGCGTTGAAAAAATGAAAAACCAACCCATGTTCGGACACGTGACATTAACGAGCAGTGAGAGAAGCGAACTCGCCTCCATCGCGGCAAAGATGCTGTAAGAGGCCGCGCGGGCGATAAGATATAAAAATTAGAGGAGAAAATGAAATTAGACACGGCTTATGCCGATAAATTTATCAAAAACGGCGCGTTGGAAGACATTAGATCCGAGGTTGTTGACTGCCATAATATGCTCGAAAAAGGCTTGGGCCCGGGAGCGGATTACCTGGGTTGGCTGCATCTTCCGTCACAAACAGATAAAGGATCTCTTAAAGAAATAGACTCGGCGGCTGCGGCACTTAAGAACTCCTGCTCCGCCTGCGTTATAATTGGCATAGGCGGTTCATACCTGGGGGCCCGGGCGGCCATGGAGTTTATGGATATCACCGGCGGGATAAGGATCGTATTCGCTGGCAATAACATAGATCCCGATTACCTAAGCCGCAGGCTTGACGGATTAAAAGGCCTGGACATAGCGGTCAATGTTATCTCAAAGTCAGGCACAACGCTGGAGCCCGCCGCGGCATTCAGGGTCGTCATGGATGAAATGAAAAAACGCTACGACGCGAATGAACTTAAAAAACGCGTTGTCTGCACGACGACGAGGTCAAAGGGCGCGCTTTTTGAGATAGCTCGAAAAAACGGATACGGCCTTTTCTTTATACCTGAAAACATAGGCGGCAGATTCTCCGTCCTGACACCCGTAGGTCTTTTGCCTATGGCCATAGCGGGCATAGACATTAATGAGGTCATCAAAGGCGCGGCCCGGGCGGAAGACATGAGCATGTCCTGCGATTTGGATAAAAACCTTTCCTATAAATACGCCGTTTACAGAAACCTCTTCTACAGGATGGGTAAAAAAATAGAGATAGGGGCAAGTTTTCACCAGTCAATGCTCTATGTGCTTGAATGGTGGAAACAGCTCTACGCGGAGAGCGAAGGAAAAGACGGTAAAGGCATTGTCCCCATCACAGCGATATTCTCCACAGACCTTCACGCCAACGGGCAATTAATACAGGAAGGTGAACGAAATATTTTCGAGACCTTCCTTGCCATAGACGAAAAAGGCAAAGATATCAGCCTGCCTGCCTGTGACGACAACCTTGACGGCTTAAATTACCTCTCCGGAAAGGGGCTAAGCTTTATCAACAAGATGGCTTATAAAGGAACGTCCCTGGCCCATATGCAGGGAGGCGTGCCCAATATGACATTGTCCGTGAAAGAAAGATCCGCCTTTTGTCTGGGGCAGATATTTTATTTTTTCCAGCGAGCGGTGGGGCTTTCAGGGTATATGCTTAAGGTCAATCCGTTTAATCAGCCCGGGGTTGAGGCGTATAAGAAAAATATGCTTTCACTGCTTAAGTAACAGTGGTAATGCAGCACCGTAAGCGAACTCGGGTATAGTATATGGGAAAAAATTTTTATATTTTTTTTACCGGTATTGCCGTTTGCGCGGGGTTTTTAGCCTGCGGATGCGCGACAACATTTAATCCCGCCACAGGCCGCAATGAGGCCATATTTATAAACACCGCGTCGGAGATTGCCATAGGAAAAAGCGCGGCCTCGCAGATCGGGCAGAAATACAAAATAAGCAAAGATGGGCTTGCCGTATTACGGCTTGAGGACATAGGCAAGAGGGTAGCCGCGGCATCCGACAGGACGGACCTTAATTACAAATTTTACCTGATAGAAGACGAAACATTAAACGCCTTTACAATACCGGGAGGACATGTATATATCCACAGAGGCCTTTATAACAGGCTTGATGACGACCAGCTGGCCGCTGTTATGGGGCACGAGATAGGCCATGTCGCGGCAAGGCATATCGTAAAGAAAATGCAGGCGGGCCTCGGCTACCAATTGCTTTCAACAATCGCGCTTATGGCATACACGAACAATCAAGATGATAAAAAAAATAAGCAGGCAGGCTATGCTGCTTACGCTGGCGCGACCGCCTTTAACCTTGTTCAGTTAGGCTATAGCAGAAAGGATGAATACGAAGCCGATGGGCTTGCCGTAAAATATACCACGGCCGCGGGTTTTGATCCGGAGGGCATGAAACGGGCCCTTGAGGTGCTAAAATCAGACGAAGAAAAAGGTATAGCTGTTACTTATATATTAAGGTCTCATCCCTATATTGACGAACGTATCAACAGGCTTTAAAACAGGCGTGTAAACATCTTTTAAAAAAGGAGAGGGTATATGGCGAAAAAAATAAAGTTGCTAATATCTTTAGTGTTTTGCCTGTCATTTTCAGCTGGCGCAAACCTTTACGCTGAAGAGACCATATCGTTGACCACTTATTACCCCGCTCCCTACGGCGAATACGATTCGCTTTCCATAGGAAGCGGCTATACCGCCTCAACCACAGACGGCACGCTTACCGTTGAAGGCAGTATCGGCATTAAGACGCAGACACCCAATGCCCCACTTGTAGTCTACGGAGGAGAGGGTTCTTATACAGCGCCTAATTTCGGCAGTACCAACAGGGGCGCTATACATGTGAGAAGCCTTACAAGCAATACAAGAAACGCCATAACATTTAGTCCGGCCGGCACAGACAGCGCGCAGGCAGGCATCTATGTCCATCAGGACAATGCCGCCGGCACGCATATGTATCTGGCGACAACAAATAGTTACGCCACCGGCCCGCAGACAAGGGTGGCCATCTTAAATTCGGGTTATGTCGGCATAGGAACAACAACCCCCTCATACCCTTTGCATATGGGGAGCGGGGCATATTGTTCGACAGCCGGGGCATGGACAAATGTCTCCGATATAGCGCTTAAGGAAAATATAACCGACCTGGACTACGGCCTAAAAGAGGTCATGCTGATACAACCGAGAAAATTTAACATGAAACAAGACGGCTCACGGCAGATTGGGTTTATCGCGCAGGAGATAGAAGGGGTAGTCCCTGAAGTAGTTAGCGGAAACGACGGCAATAAAGGTATCTCTTACGGACCTCTTAACGCGGTTTTGGTAAATGCCGTAAAAGAGCTTCAAGGACAAATAGAAGACTTAAAAGCCGTGATAGAGGAATTAAGGCAAAGACTTGACAGCCGAACATGATTATCCCTAAATTCCATAGACCTAAAAGGTCATTAACGACAAGCCAGGCAAGGGCAATTGACAGAAAAACCATAAACAGGCACGGCATACCTGCCGCCATACTTATGGAAAATGCCGGCATGTCAATCGCCCGCGCGGGGCTTGACATCATCCGGAAACAAGGCAAAAACAAGAAACGGGCATCTGTCGGCATATTCTGCGGCAAGGGCAATAACGGCGGCGACGGACTGGTATGCGCCAGATATCTTTTAAGCGCGGGTTGTGACGTTGATATATACCTTATGTGCCGGAAACCGCAGATCTTTGGTATTTCATACTTTAACCTGATTGCCCTGGAAAGAATGAACCGGCGTATACATGAACTACTAACAACCCGCGATATTAATACCTTGAAAAAACGTCTTAAGTCAGATATAATAATTGATGCCATATTCGGCACAGGCTTTAACGGTATACCCGGGGGTATTTATAAAAATATAATAATACTCATCAATGAAAGTTTGGCATACACAATATCGGCGGATATACCTTCAGGCTTGGATGCGGATTCCGGCAGGGCACGGGCGGAAGCGGTAAAAGCCGATATGACCGTAACAATGGGTTTTGCAAAAAAAGGTTTTTATCAAAACGACGGGCCAGGACTTTGCGGCGATATCAGGATAGCTGATATCGGTTTAAGGCCATAAGGCCGAGACAAATTTTTATGCGGGATATAGAGGTTACACAGCCTTCGCAGGATGAAATACTCCAGCTTGATATCGGTAAATGGAGCCCCTGGGAATGCAATCCTTCGGAATTTCAAAGGACATACGATAAAGAAGAATGGTTTTTTTTAATCGAGGGCAAGGCTGTAATAAAAATCGGGGGAGGCAGGCAGATAAGCATCGGCAAGGGCGATCTGGTAAAATTGCCCGAAGGGACGGTATGCGACTGGCGGGTTTTTGAGAATATCCGCAAGGTTTATACCTTCAGATAAAAATAACGGAATAATTTTTCCTCTTAAGGGTTGTATCTATAAATGACCATCAGGAGGGAATATGAAAACGTTATACAAATGCCAGATATGCGGAAATATTGTCCAGGGCCCGGTTGAGGAATGGTGCCGGCAATGCGGGGGCCACAGGGTTATATTCAAACGCATAGTCCTAAACGATGACGAGGCCCTGCTGGCCTCACAGGGGTGAGGCCGCTTGGGTTTATCACGGAAATACCCTCAAAAATAGACAAGGAGCACATTTATGAGAACTGCATTCGGTTTTTTTTGCGTTTCAGTAATGTTATTATCGTTTATGGCCATACCATGCGTGTTCGCCGATAATACAAGTTTGAACATTAAAATAAGTGAGGCGGATGACCTGATACGCGAAATAATGCAGATGCCCGAACAGAGTATACCTGCCGACCTCTTATCAAAGGCCGAGGGGATAGCAATATTCCCGTCTGTCCTTAAGGGCGGATTTATATTCGGGGCAAGATACGGAACAGGGGTGGCCCTTCACAGGGATAAAAATACCCGTAAATGGAGCGCGCCTTGTTTTTACAGGATAGCGGGCGGCAGCTGGGGCCTTCAAATCGGCGGGCAAATAATCGACCTAATACTGGTAATAACGAATGAACGCGGCATGAAGGGCCTATTGCAGAATAATTTTACCCTTGGAGGCGATGCCGCTGTATCGGCAGGCCCCATAGGGCGTAATGCCGAGGCAAGCACAGACCTGTTTCTTAAGGCAGGTATCCTCTCTTACTCAAGAAGCAAGGGGCTTTTCGCGGGTATCGCCCTTGACGGCGCCGTATTATCCCCGATAGCGGATGCCAACGAAAACTATTACAACCAAAAGCTTACATCATACGACATACTCATGGCCAATAAGGTCCAGCCTACCGCTGAAGGCCGGGCGCTTATCGCGACCATTGATAAATATTCCAAATAACCTTTAGCATATTTACAATCCGGGGGCCCTGTTTAAATATGCCTTGTCAAGCACCTAAAGGGCGCGCGTTTAAACCCGGCGGGGCCGGGGTGTTGACAGGGAAAAGGAATAAGACATGAGAGCTAAAAAGGAAAAGAGAAAGATAATTTTAAAAAAACTCCGGCACGACATGGAAAAAGACAAGGCTGACCCGCACAGGCTTTCCAAATGGCTTAAGATAACGGAATCAAAGAAGATGCTCTTTACCCTTGAAGATGAGATAGATAGGCTCACCGAGGAATTAGGAAACCGGGAATAACCTCCGTCTGTTATGAGAAACAATAACAGGGCCGGGCTTATCGTAAAAAAACTAAAAGCCTTCCTTCCGGAAAACAAAACATCGCTAAACTATCGCGACCCGTTTGAACTTTTGACCGCCACCATCTTATCGGCGCAATCAACTGACCAAACCGCCAACAGGGTTTGCGTTGATATATTCAAGAAATATAAAGGTATAACGGGGATCGCGGAAGCAAATTTACGCGAATTCCAGAAGGACATATATCCATCGGGATTTTACAGGTTAAAGGCGCGTAATATAATAGCGGCGGCAAATATAATACTAAAAAGATTCAAGGGCCGCGTGCCCCGGGGCATGGATGAACTCCTTAGTCTGCCCGGGGTTGGACGCAAGACTGCCAATATCATCCTCTCAAGCGTGTTTAAGACCTCTGAAGGCATCGCGGTTGACACACATGTAACGAGAGTATCGCGCCGTTTGGGGCTAAGCTCTAACACGGACCCCGCAAAAATAGAACAAGACCTTATGCGGGCTGTGCCGCGCGAATACTGGCTTGAGTTTAATTACCTGCTGGTAAATTTCGGGCGCGCGGTCTGCAGGGCAAGGCATCCCCTGTGCGGTATATGTCCCATAAGAGAGCTATGCCGGTTTGCGGAAAGATATCCATGAAACATCAGGCGATGTTTTTTAAAAAATACAATAATTACGTCCAATGTTATCTTTGCGCGCATAACTGCAGGATAATACCGGGGGGTTTCGGCATTTGCAAAGTAAGAAAAAATATTGACGGTGAACTTTTTACCTTTGCTTATGGCATGGCGGCGGCCGCGCATGTAGACCCCATTGAAAAAAAACCACTGTATCACTTCCTGCCCAAGACAAAGACATTTTCAATCGCCGCGGCGGGCTGTAATTTCAGATGCAGATTTTGCCAGAATTGGCAGATATCACAGCAAACCGCGGAAAACGGCGGCACATCTTCAAGGCTTATGCCTGATGACATAGTTCAGGCGGCCATTAGGTCGGGGTGCGCTTCTATTTCATACACCTACACCGAACCTACGGTATTCTTTGAATATTCATATGACACAGCCAGGCTCGCCAGACAAAAGGGCTTGCGCAATGTATATGTCACCAACGGATATATGGGTAAAGAGGCCCTGGATACCATAGGCCCATATCTCGATGCCGCTAACATAGACCTGAAATCCTTTAATGACGGCTTTTATCGGGACATTTGCAAGGGGCGGCTTAAGCCTGTACTTAAGACCATAGAGCGTATGTGGTCTAAAGGTATATGGATAGAGATAACGACCCTTCTTATCGCCGGGGAGAACGATTCTTCCGGCGAGTTGCGAGATATTGCCCGTTTTATCGCGGACATTGATAAGAATATACCCTGGCATATAAGCAGGTTCCACCCTGACCATAAAATGCTTAACGCTGATATCACGCCTATGGCGCTTATGGAAAAGGCCGGAGAGATAGGCGCCGGCGCAGGCCTTAAAAATGTTTATCTTGGAAACATTAAATAAGGGCGTTGGTCATTTAGCCCCTTAATGCGGGGATCTTTCAAACCTGCTGACAAGCCCTTTAATTAGAGTTGACAAAACCCTGATTTTCTATAGAATATAGTATCACGTTTAAACACGGGATCACGCATGGATATGATGGACAAATGGGAAAAGGCCCTCAAGCAGACAGAGATCATCAGGCCCAGGATCCAGCCGCTTCTTACATTCGCGGCCACCGAGATGCCTTATATATTCCTGGCCGAATCATCTGTCAATATAGGGGATACTGTCGTAAGAAAAGGCAAGGTCTACGCCGAAAAACCTTCTATTATACTGCCGGGGGATATGCCTTATTTTGAAGGTTTCAGATTTGAGGAAGAAATGGATACCACAGAATCTATGGTCACAAATTTCCTCTTCATCAGAGGCATACGCTTTCCCTCATATAGATACAATAATATGGCCCAATCCCTTGATGTTATGGAAGCAAGCCTCAAGAGGGCTGAAGACAAATTCAGGGGGGCATTACAGAAAAAAGAGGACGTGCATACAGGGCTTATCATGGGCCCTGAAGACTGCTGGCAGTTTTCTGTCCTTATTTATATATGCAGTATGGCCGCCCGGTCAGCGGACAGGGATATCAGGAATATCCTGGACGAGATTGACAGAAAAAGAAGGTCATCATAGGAGGCCTTATGCAGACGTTTCAAGCGATAAAGAAAAGGAAAAGCGTCAGGGAATACGGAAAAAAGCCCCTCTCCCGCAGGCTCTTGACAAGGCTTATCGACGCGGCCAGACTTGCCCCGACCGCCAGAGGTGTGGAGCCGTGGGATTTTGTGGTCATCCAAAAACAAAAAACACTCGATGAGATCTCCCGCCTTGCGCCAAATGGGGTATTTATCAAAAACGCGCGCGCCGCTATCGCCGTATTATCACAAGATACAAAATATTATATTGAGGACTGTTCCGCAGCCACAGAGAACATATTGCTTATGGCAGCCGACGCCGGCATAGGCGCCTGCTGGATAGCAGGCGATAAAAAAGACTACGCCCGCGATACCGCGCGGCTTTTGAACTGCCCTAAGGACCACAGACTGGTAAGTATTATAGCGCTTGGTTTCCCTTCTAAGAAAGCCTCCGGCGGAAAAAAGAAAAGGCCGCTTAATGATGTCATCCATTGGGAGTCGTTCTGATGGAGACGGATGATTACGCCGCGTATCTGGCACTGAAAGAACAAGCATATGAATCATTGTGCCTTAGGTGCGGCAAATGCTGCGGGACAGCGGATGACCCGTGCGTGCATCTTGAAAAAACCAACAAGAATTTATACACTTGCAGGATATACGCAAACAGGCTCGGCAGGCATAAAACCATTTCAGGGAAAAACTTCACGTGCGTGCCTATCAAGGAACTTATAAAAAAAGACGCTCTGCCATATGACTGCGCGTATTCAAGGAGAAGGCAATGAGCTTATTGGCAATAATATCATTGATCGCCGGCATAGCGCTTCCTTTTTGGAACATACCGCTTATCGCGCGCATTATCAAAAGAAGGTCCGCCGAAGATATAAGCCTGCTATGGGGTATAGGGGTATGGACCTCATTATTGTTCATGCTCCCGCACGGGCTTATCACGGATGAGATAGTCCTGCGCTGTTTTACCATATCAAATTTCTTGTTGTTTACCATAACATTTATTATCGTGCTAATATATCATAAGCCGCGCGGGAAAGACAAAGACAATGGTTAAATTGATATTATTATCCGCTGCCCTAATAGGTTTATATCCCGTTGAAGCGTCCGCCGAGACCTCGGGCTCACAGGAGACATGGGAATCCATGCTTACAGGGATAAGGCGCTACAGCTCCGACAGAAAGCTTAATGAACAATTTGAACAATTGCTTAAAAATCATCCCGTGGCAACGGTAAACGGCAGGGTCCATACGGGAGACGGGCTCTATATGGATATGGATGTGGCCGTGTATAACTCCCCGGGCGGATCAAAGATGACACAACTTGCCCCTGATACAATTGTCATCTTAAGCGGCCAATCACGCGAATATGAAGGCAATACATGGAAAGAGGTGCAATTTTTATACGTATCCCGGTATACAGAGATGGCTGTGGGGATAGAAAAGGCATGGATATTGGAATCCTGCCTGAAGCATAATACCGAAGAGGCCTCCCGATGAAAGCTGTAATACTGGCATCGGGCTCAAAGAAACGCTCTCAAATACTGTCCTCGTGCGGGATAAGGCATAAGGTCTATATCACCAATGCCGAAGAGGCGCATCTTCAAAATCGTTCGGCCCGGTGGAACGTGATGGAAAACGCCGGAAGAAAGGCCCTTGCCTGCGCGAAGATATACAAAAATAATATCATTATTGCCGCCGATACTCTTGTAGTGCTCGATAAAAAACTTATCGGCAAACCGAAAAACAAAGACGAGGCAAAGAAACTTTTCTATAGTTTCAGCGGCAGGAAACTGACCGTCTGCACAGGGCTCTGCGTTATGGACACGGCCGCGGCCAAAAAGGTATGCGGGGCCGAGACAAGTTATCTCTATGCCCGCCGCCTTCTCCGGCATGAGTTTGGAAGGTATTTCGAATCCTTAAAGCCTTATGATAAGGCGGGGGGCTTCTCCATAGAAGGGATAGGGTCATTTCTCTATGATGATATCCGCGGTTCGTATTTTAATATATTAGGCCTTCCCATGGGCTGCCTTAAAGACCTCTTCAATAAGGCTGGGCTCGAGATACTTGATATCTGCAACGCGGCCGCGGAAAGGCCCAGCCTATAACCAGGCATAACCTCTGCCCCGTGCCGCGGTATTATAAAAAAATTCCCTAATCGGCTGATTTGACTTTATTATCCGCCGGTTTTTTTATATAATAATTCCGGAGGTAACATTCATGACCGGCGGGAAAAAACCTAAATTACTTATGCTCTATGCCTCGGCAGGGGCCGGGCATATGCAGGCGGCAAAGGCGCTAAAGGCCGTCTGCCTCGAAAACGGTTATGCCGACGCGGAGGCCATAGATATCCTTGATTATACGCCATCCTACTTTAAGCAACTCTATAAAGGCAGTTATCTTCAGATTGTAAAGAGAATACCCGAATTATGGGGATATCTTTATGACCGTTCCTATAAATTCAAAAAACCCACTATCACAACCCGTCTGCACCACGCCGTAGGCAATATGCATCTTGCTCCACTGTTAAAATATGTTAAAGAGTTTCGGCCTGACGCTATCGTATTCACGCATTTCCTGGGATGGGACGCCCTTGGCAGTTTAAAAAGCCTGAAGCTTTTTAATATACCGTTTTTCTGTGTGGTAACCGATTTCGCCGTGCACGCCCTCTGGATTAATAAATATGTTAACAAATATTACGTGGCAAGCGAGGGTGAAAAGAGGGTGCTCAAACTGCATAATATCAAAGAGAGCGATATATTGATAACAGGCATACCCGTCAATCCTGTATTTGCCGCGGATTTTGATAAGGCGGCCCTGCGTGAAAAATTAGGCATCGAGCAGCTCGCGCCCTGCGTCCTTATGATAAGCGGCAGGTATAATCTCCAGGGTTATGAACAACTCCTGGAATCATTTAAAGACGTGGAGAATTATTGCCATATAATAGTCCTCGCGGGCAAGAATAAATTGCTTGAGATAAAGATGAAACAAATTACCAAGGGCTTAAAGAACAAAAAGGTCTCCATATACGGGGTCGTGGATAATATGCATGAGCTCATGGCGGCCTGCGATATCGTAATATCGAAACCGGGCGGGCTTACCACATCCGAGGTTTTGGCAAGTAAGACATTGATGGCTGTCATAGACCCTATACCGGGACAGGAACAAAGAAACTCCGACTATCTTTTGGAATCAGGCGTGGCCATAAGGATACACGATATGGAGACAGGCGGCAGGAAGATAGCCGATCTTCTCGCCAGCAAAAGGAGACTGGCTATAATGCGCAGGCATTTAAGGTATGTCTCAAGACCGCGGGCGGCCTATGATATCGTTAAGGATATCACCGCGGAGCTAGGCCGTTTATGAAAACCTTTTTGGTGATATGCGCGATAATCATGGCCTGCGCCGTATCCGCGGGTATCTATATTTACGCCAACAGGCAGGAACTGCTTAACGCCAATATAGATAAAATAATTCGCGCGGGCATACCTGATTATATCCGGATGCAGGAACTAAAGCTTGACATGCCGTCACGGTCAATAACGGTTAAAGGAATTGGCATAGCAAACCCGCCGGGGTTTAAGAGGGCTGATTTTATCGAGATAGACAGCGTCAGCTCATCATATGAACAAATAAGCAACTGGAATATACTTCGCGGGGTAAGGCTTAAAGGCATCAAGGTCTCCGGGGCGAGGTTTTTTCTTGAAAGGAATAAGTTTGGCCTGGTCAACGCGATGAAGATGGACTCTGTTATCGGCGCCAAAGATGCCCGGGTTAGCGGCGGTATATGGTCAAGGGTGATCGCCCGCGCAGCGGGCCTTTTTATACCCAGGATCGATTTAGATAATATCCTGCGCGTAAAACCTGTATTTGACATAAGCAATGGCGCCATTATATTTGATGACTATTTTATCGGCAACCAGTATCTGCGGACAAGCATAGATATGATAAACGGGAAAGCTGACGCGGATTTTAAACGCGGATACCGTGGCATAAATTTCCTGACATTCGACGGCAGGGGCATCGTGAATAACACGCCGGGTCAGGGTTTATCATTGTCAGCAAGGTATGACTTCTCCAAAGACCGAATAATATTGGACAACACCATAGATATCAATAATACCGACATACCACCCTTCAAGCCATACTACGACAGGTTTTCTCCGTTCATATTCCATTCCGGCAAAGTAAGCGGCAGGCTTATTATCAATATCGACAACGGCCGTATAGATTCTTCGAACAAACTGTTATTTTCAGCTCTTGAGTTGGAGGCCAAAAAAGACCATAGCTTCAACAAGTTTTGGCCGTCAGGCGTGGGTGACCTTTATAATTATTTTTCTTCCGAAAGAGGGGATATTCTGTTTGATTTTAATGTAAAGGGGCCTGTTAACGAGCCCAAATTTTACCCCGGACCAAAGACAAAACAGGCCCTGACATATATGGTCATAGATAAGATCGCGGGCGCTATCTTGGGAGCGGGTAAAGATAGCGCGGATGCCTCCGGAAAGAGCGCTGAAGAGACGGGGGCCGGAGAAGATAAACCCGCGTTAAGCCGTGTAATCGACATAATAAAGGGCCTTTAACCTCTTGCAGACGATAAGAGCGATCACCTAATCAAGGAGACGTTAATATGAATCCGGTATTGGTAATCGGGATTATCGTTGTTGTGGGTTTTATTTTTGGCGAGTTAGCCCAAAAGGCGGGTCTTCCAAGGGTCACGGGTTTTATATTAGCGGGCATATTTCTAAACCCGGATGTAATGACGTTTATGCCCCACGCAGCTGCAAAGGCGGCCAATCTTATCATAAATCTCGCTTTGTGTTTTATAACATTTTCTATCGGCGGGACACTCTCTCTGGCAAACCTTAAAAAACTCGGCAAGGGCATACTTTGGATAACAATACTGGAGGCGCAGTTCGCTTTTCTTTTCGTCACATTCGGCTTCCTGGCACTGATACACCTATTTTTAAAAGGCCCCGGTATAGGCTGGTTCAACACATATATACCTTTTAGTATATTGATAGGCTGTATCGCGTCACCGACCGACCCCACGCCCGCGCTTGCCATAACGCATGAATATAATGCCAAAGGCGATGTCACATCAACCATACTCGGGGTCTCTGCCCTGGATGACGCGGCAGGCATTATGAATTTCTGCATAGCTATGGTCATAGCGGCAACCTTCGCGATGCACACGAATTTCAGCCTTTACCAATCAATAGCAGTGCCTGCCGGCATTATCGCGGGCTCCGTGGGATTCGGTATAGTCTTCGGGCTCTGCCTGAATGCCATGTCGGTATTCCTTGATAAAAAATCGGACGGCGCGCTTATCGCCGCGCTCTTAGGGATTTTAACACTGTGTTTCGGCGTCACCGAATCGTTGAAATTTGACGCCCTGCTGGCGACAATGGTCATGGGTATCGTCGCGGTAAACCTTAACCCGATACAACAAAGGATATTCAGCGTCCTGGAACAGAGCACGGAAGAGCTTATATTTCTTATGTTTTTTGTCGTCAGCGGCATGCAGTTAAACTTTTCAGTAATACCGACCGCTCTGGTTTTGATAGTATTTTTTGTCGCCTTCAGGATATTAGGAAAATACGCCGGCACACTGTGCGGTGCCATAGCCGCCGGGACATCTGACAACGTGAAAAAATACACGCCGGCCGGATTGATACCATACGGAGGCATTGTTGTAGGCCTCGGGCTTTTAATGAAACAGGAGCCGGCCTTTGCCGGTTTCGCGGACATCATAATAGCCGTGGTGATAGGGGGCACCATACTATCGGAGATAATCGGTTCAATCTTTGTCAAGTTATCGCTTAAAGCGGCGGGGGAGATATCCTGACAATGGACAACTTCAAATACCACTCTCCTACAACGGTATATTTTGGAAAAGGCCAGATCGAATCGCTTTCGCGCGAGATCATGGACAAAGGCTTCAAAAATATACTCATTGTAACCGGCATGTCAAGCGCGAAAAAACACTCCGTATTCGATGAGGCCGTCTCACGGATAAAGGAGGCCGGCGCGCGCTATTTTGAGCTTTCAGGCATACAACCCAATCCAAAGATAAAAACGGTCTATGAAGGCATACGGATATGCAGGCGCGATAATATAGACCTTGTCCTCGGTATTGGCGGAGGCAGTGTGATAGACACCTCAAAGGCAATCGCGGCTGGGGCTGTTTATGACGGTGACTGCTGGGATTTTTTTAAAAAAACGGCTGTGTGCCAAAAATCACTTCCAATAGGTTGTGTATTGACCCTTGCGGCCACAGGCACAGAGACAAACGGGAACGCTGTCATAACTCATGAGGAACATGTAAAAAAAGCGGCATTGTGCGCCAATACACTAAGGCCGGTATTCGCGATATTAGACCCGGTATACACGTTTACAGTTGATGAGTTCAATACCGCCGCGGGCATAGTCGATATCATGACCCATGTCTTTGAACAGTATTTCAGCCATACACAAGCCTGTGATATCCAGGACAGGCTCTCCGAAGGCATACTCAATGTATGCGTAAAATACGCCCCCATCGTCCTGCGAGAACCGCAAAATTACGATGTTAGGGCGAATATCATGTGGGCTGGGACGCTGGCATTAAACGGCCTGCTCGGCGTGGGCCGGCGCGGAGATTGGTCTTCTCACGGCATAGGACATGAGATAAGCGCCTTTTACGATATCAGTCACGGGGCGGGGCTTGCCATTATCGTGCCAAACTGGATGAGGCATGTCCTCAACGAAGAGACGGCCTGCAGATTTGCCGATTACGGCAGGAGCATCTGGTCCGCCAACCCGAGAAACAGCTCATTGGATATAGCTAATTACGCCATCGACAAGACAAGGGATTTTTTTAATTCTCTCGGTATGCCGTCGGGCTTAAGGCAGATGGGCATAGATGATAGCAGATTTAAGGAAATGGCAGAAGGTGCCGCCGGCAATGGGGTGCATCTGGGATCATTTATCCCTCTCGATAAAGATGACATACTATCCATACTCATGGCATCATTATAAAAATATCCGGCATATTTTTTCACCGCAGGCGCTGAAAATCCTTGACATAATACCGTGGCAGGGATAAACTTGTCAAGTATGAGGGGGTAAAAAGACAATCGGGAAAATTTTGGTTTTCTTTGCCCGGAACCAAAAGAGGGCTTGTTAAAAAATTTTACAAAAATGGTATTTTTTTATTGACAGATACGCTTAATTGTATTACAATGACAATGAAAGTAAATAAGGCAGTAGAAATGTTTGTAGCCGCAAGGTAAAGAAACAGCTCGCCTTGCGGATTTTTAATCTGTGCCATTATTTACTAGCATTAAATTCTTAAGAAAGGAGGTTAGTGAGTAATGGCAAAAGGAAAAGTTAAATGGTTTAATAACCAAAAAGGCTACGGTTTCATTACTCCTGAAGACGGTAAGGACGTATTCGTTCATTACAGCGCTCTTCAGGGTGAGGGATATAAGTCGCTTGAGGAAGGCCAGGATGTTGAGTTCGAGATAGAACAGGGCCCTAAAGGCGAACAAGCCAAAAATGTAACAAAGATATAACCGGATAAGACGTCTCCGGCATATAAAGACGGCCGTTTAGCTTAGTAAGTCTAAGTTACGCGGTCGTTTTTATTTTTTACTTGAAAGAGGGGCGCGATAGCGGTATAGTATCCGAGAATAAATAAACTTTGCACATAGCAAGGCCCGCGGGGAAAAACATCCGCAGAAATGGTCTGCCTGCCTCGTGGATTTTGAAAAATATCCTAAATGACAAAAGAGTTTTTCCGCGCAATAAAATATTAAGGGCGCGGGTAAATCATGCCTTAAGAAGCCTTTATGGTAATCAAGATCACGGGTTGGATCTGGTTTTGCGTTGGTATTATACTATTGCTTTTTCCAGGCCTTCTGCGCCAACGCATACTAAGGAAGGGTAATAAGATCATTAGGAAATACCTGTTTGCCGTTATGCTTGTCATTATCGCGGCCTTGATGACAACAGGGCTTAAAATCGCCGGCGGTATGCGGGTAAAACTCTTTATAGCAATAGGCATTATTTTAATCGTCAAATTCACATTCACCGTCAAGTCTAATTTTGCGCGCAAGACCTCTGTTTTTTTGCAGGAACAGCCGCTCTTGTTTTTTAGGGTAGTGGCCCTTGCGCAGGCGGTTACGGGGCTTTTTATGATATTGTTCGCGAGGTAATACCGGATGCATCCGGAAAAAAGGCCTTGAGCATGGACACGTATGATACAATATTAAAAAGAAGATCTATCCGCAGTTTCAGCGATAAGCCGGTCAAGATGAAAAACCTGCGCCGTATGGTAAATGCCGCCAGGCTTGCCCCAAGCGCGGGCAACATGCAGATATTGGAGTTTATCATAGTCACATCAAAGCGTTTACGAGGCGGGGTATTCAAATGCCTGCGATGGGCAGGGTATCTCGCGCCAAGATTAAACCCCCGCGCGGGGCATGAACCAAAAGCGTATATCATTATACTGACCAACTCGTCTAAGCCGGCTTCATCGGATAACAAAGTGCTTACGCCTGATTTGCGGGATATCGGGGCGGCGGCTGAAAATATAATGCTGACAGCCCAGGCAAACAATATAGTCAGCTGCTGGCTGGGCGCTATCGATAAAGAAGGGTTAAGCCGGCTATTCTCGCTTCCCGGACATATAACGATAGACTCTGTTATCGCCCTGGGGTATCCTAACGCGTCCTCAAAGGCCGTAAGATTCAAAGGCTCTGTTAAATATTTCCTTGATAAAAATAATACCTTAAACGTCCCCAAGAGAAGCCTTAATCACATAACACATATTAACGGGTTCTCTTAAATCAGCAGGCATTCACGTCTTCGGCGGCGGTTCCCGGGGCCGTATTCATCTTTAAAAAGGATTTTGACCGTGTTTCGTTATGCGCAAAAAAAATCAACCTGAAAAACCTAAAAGGATAGAGCTTTCCGCGCCGGCAGGAAACTGGTGCGCTTTAAGGACAGCTGTCAAGGCCGGGGCCGACAGTGTCTATTTCGGCATCAGGGGGCTTAATATGAGGCAGGGGGCTGACAATTTTGACATGCTCGAGCTTGGCAAGATAATGGATTTTCTACGCGGTAAAGACAAAAAAGGGTATCTTGCCTTAAACACCATAATCCTTAACCGCGACATCAAAAAATCCGAGACGATACTAATCCAGGCTAAAAAACACGGTGTCCATGCCGTTATATGCTGGGATATGTCACTGTTCTCCATGGCAAGAGACTTAAACCTTGATATACATCTCTCCACGCAGGCAGGTGTTGCCAACAAAAACGCCTTAAAATATTATGCCCAGTCAGGCGCTAAAAGGGTAGTCATTGCCAGAGAATGCGGCCTTGACGGCATAACGGAAACCGCCGAATTCATAAAAAAAGAGCATATCCCGTGCGAGATAGAGGTATTCATACACGGGGCCATGTGCGTAAGCGTATCAGGCAGGTGTTTTTTATCGCATGAGTCATTTAAAAAATCGGCCAACAAAGGCGAATGTCTTCAACCGTGCAGGCGCATGTTCTTTATACAGGACACTGATAATGAAAGCGGCTACAGAATAGGGCCTGATTATCTGTTAAGCCCCAAGGACTTATGTGTCATGCCTTTTATCGAAAAGATGATGGAGTCGGGGGCGGATGTGTTCAAGATAGAGGGCAGGAACCGTTCTCCGGAGTATGTCAAAGAGGTGACCCTTTGTTATCATGAGGCGATGGCTGCCTATTATGGCCGTCGGTTAGACACGCGGCTTAAAAAGGGACTTCTTAAGCGGCTTGGGTCAACATATAACAGGGGCCTGGACGGCGGATTTTACCTCGAAAAACCCGGTGGGCTGGATAACAGTCCGCGCAAGGGCGGTGAAAAGATATACGCCGGCAGGATAATGCGCTTTTTTTCAAAGATAAGCGTAGCCGATGTCCTGGTAGAAAAAGGCCCTCTAAAAATAGGGGATAAAATCCTGGTATCAGGCAAACATACGCCTGCCGAATATTGCCTCATTCGAGAAATGCAGATGGAAAAAAACCCCCTGCAAACAGCCTTAAAAGGCTGGCGGATAGGTATAAAGATCCCATTCAAGGCGCATGTAAACGATAAGGTCTTTTTCATAAAAGAATCGTGTTAGGCAAGGGTTAACTTCAAATCGCCCTTTAAATACATGATAAAATCCTTTGAACTATAACCAAATGTCTGACTAAATACCCTTGACAATCGTCACTCAATAATGTAAGCTGATATTTCATTTAACAAAAAGGAGGCAAAGATGCCGTATGACAGCAGTCTGGACCAGCAGTTATTCACAAAATCGTGCGAAACAGACAATGGAAGGCTAAGCGTAAGCGTGTATTCCTATAATAACGGTCCGAAAAAAATACAGATATCAAGAGAGTCCAGGGACCAGCAGGATAATTTAAAATTCGCCAAGTTGGGCAGGGTATCAAAATCCGAGATGCAATGCCTTTTGCCTATTATACAAGAGGCCCTTTCCAAAATAGATTGATCTTATTGCCGGCTGAAGGCAGCACACCGCTTATTGGCCTTTGAATAAAGACATATAAGCGACAAGGCGAGGTAAGGAAAATGGCCCGCAATAAAACATATATATACGGCAAAAACTCTATCTATGAGCGCTTAAAAGTAAATCCTAAGTCCATTAGAAGCGTGTATGTGCAGGAAAATTTCAATGCCCCTCACATAATCCAGCTTTTGAAAACAAACAGCATAGCTTACAGGGTCGTGCGTGAAAAAGAGCTGTTAAGGATCAAGCGCGCGGACAGGCTGCAGGGTATTGTCGCCGAGGTAACAAGTTTTGAATACACGCCTTTTGAGAGCATCCTAAACCCGGATAAAATCAACAGGCCATGCGTGCTATTCCTTGATGATATAAACGACCCGCATAATCTCGGTTCCATCTTAAGGATAACCGCCTGTTTCGGCGGTTTTGCCGTTGTCATCCCGGGACATTCAAGCTGTCAGGTAAACGATACAGTTATCCATGTCGCTTCAGGGGGAGAAAATTTTACACCTGTAGCCCTTGTAAACAACCTGCTAAACGCTATTACCAAGGCCAAGAAAGCGGGCTACTGGGTAGGGGCCTCGGTCATTGATGGCGGCCATGATATAGCGAATTTCAAATTCCCAGCTCCATTCGCGCTTGTGCTCGGTTCCGAAGGCAAGGGCATAAAACCAGCCATACTAAAACATATTGACCTGCTCGTAACATTAAATATGAAAGGCGAGCCGCTTTCGCTTAATGTGGCTATGGCAGGCGCCATATTTTGCCATGAGATCTCTAAACAGGCAGAAAGCGCGAAATGACCCCTGTTTTTAGAAAATGGCCAGTGATAAAGGCGTCATTAATTATCCTGCTTCTCGCGGCCGTGTCGGGCGCAACCTTCCATTTTTTCACGGATTATAAAAAAGAAAGAGCGCGGTGGGCGGGTCTCGAAATGTCTCTCCGGGAAAAAAGCAACGCATTCCGCGGACTGGCATGTATTGTCATTAAAGATTATAACCGCAACCGGCGTATCGAGATCAATCCTGAAACAAAAGTCGCCTCCGCCAGTATCGTAAAGATCCCCATTATGGCGGCTTTATTGTGCTCTCAAAAAGAAAAAGGCTTTTCGTTATCCGATAAAATAGAACTCAAACAGAAAGACATAACCGGAGGCTCCGGAACTCTAAAAAATACCCGGGCAGGGAAGGAATTCAGCATAAAAGAACTCATGGAACTGATGATCTCCATAAGCGATAATACCGCGACAAATATACTAATTAAATTTCTCGGCTTTGATTTCCTTAATTCGTGGATGAAAAAGGCCGGGCTGAAGAACACAAATCTGTCCAGGCTGATGATGGATATGGCGGCAAGGAAAAGGGGCGTTGAAAACTACACTACGGCAGACGATATCGCCTTAATACTTGACAAGATATATCTAAACAGCCTGCCTGATAGAAACGCCTCCGCCGAATGCCTGCGCGTGTTAAAAACACAAAAGACCCGCAACAGGATACCGGCAAAACTGCCGCGGGGCACGGTAATAGCGCATAAGACAGGCC
The DNA here is from genome assembly GCA_041650035.1 of Candidatus Omnitrophota bacterium. Taxonomy (GTDB): domain Bacteria; phylum Omnitrophota; class Gorgyraeia; order JABMRG01; family JABMRG01; genus JAQUQI01. Next base: position 31,040 of record JBAZLY010000002.1, read on the forward strand.
TTGAAAACGGCGTCTGCCACGACGCGGGCATAGTATTCACGAAAAACGGCAACTTTCTCATATGCGTCCTTACCGCGCATCGAAATACCAATTCTTATAAATCGAGGAAATTTATAGCGGCCATAGCGGAGACGGTTTACAAGTATTACGTGCCTTAAGGGGTCCAGGCATTATTTGTCGTTATATTGTCCGCGTAACGGAATTTTCTTGTAATTGGCCAAAGACAAGGGTAAAATATCTTATAAATTTAAACCTGGGAGGATATATGTTTAAAAAGATCTTTGCTGTTATCGCCGTGATGTTATTCGGCATCGCTTCTTACGCCTGCGCGCAGAAAGATTACACAGGCGATCTGGAGGCGGCAAAAAAGGAACTCGCGGGGCTTGAAGAAAAAATAGCTGACTATAAAAACAAGATCAAGGTATTGACAAAGAAATTCAACGAAGCGGATATTTCCTTAAGGCAAGACCTTATGCTGTGCAAGGCTCATATGGATGAAAAGACATTTATCCGCGAATCCAAAAGAAGGCAATCACAGCTTAAGGGGGATTTTCAGGTTAAATACGCCCCTGTAAAATCAGAATATAATAAACTTAAAGATGCCCATAAAAGATGTTCCAGGCGCATAAAAGCCCTCGATAAAAAAATAGACCGTCTTGCCGGCGATCCCGGATACGAATCATATATCGAAAAGATGGACGCGTGCAGGGCGGATGCGCAGGCAGCAAAAGATAAATTACATTCAGGCATTGCCGCGATATACAATGAGGCGGGGGACAAGATAGAGCAGATCACCGATATGGCGAATAAGAGCAAGATAAAGAACCAGATATTAGCTGACGCTCAAATCAAAGAACACGCCCTAAGAATGGAATATCAAAAGGAAAAACAATTAATCGAATCCCACATAGAACAGGTACGGTCAGACTATAAAAAAAGCAAGTCGGAATTCAATTTAAACCGGGCGCAAAAGGCGCCGGAGGCAGAGGGTCAGGCGAACCTCAAGGCCAAACCGGTTAAATACACGGATAAAAATACCCGGGTAAAAAAACAACCTTCTTCCAATTTTTCTCCAGCTAATTAGAAAAGTTGTTATAAAAGGCAAATTAGATGAAGCTTTTACGGCATAGCCTGTGCAGAAGGCGGTACAGAACGCAGATCAAGATAAGACAATGGTTTGCCGCGGGGATGCGCGCCATATTAAAAAGGAGGCCCGGACATGATAAGATCAGGCAACCCCACGCTTAGAGACAACGTATTCAGCCAGTTGTCCAACGCGGGGGCATATAATGCCATGACCGTGCAGGGGACCGTGAATAAGTCTTTTCTGATGGCCCTGCTTGTCGTTTTTTCGGCAAGCCTGGTATGGAACAGGCCTTCGGCCGCTGCCGGGCTTCTACTACCTTCATTGGCCGTCGGTTTTATTATAGCCCTTGTCACGGTATTTAAGAAAGAATACGCCCCTTACACGGCGCCGATATACGCCCTGACACAGGGCGTCGTATTGGGCGCCGTATCGGCTTTTTTTGAAAAAAGCTATCCTGGGATCGTTATACAGGCCGTTGGGCTTACCATATCAACCTTGATATGCATGTTAATAGCGTATAAAACAGGCATTATCAATCCTACGCAACGTTTCAGGTTAGGCATAATAGCGGCGACAGGCGGTATAGCGCTTTTTTATCTAACAGGCCTGATTATGAGCTTTTTCGGGTTCAATATGGGGATTATCCACAGCAGCACACCCATAGGAATAGCCTTTAGCGCAGTTGTCGTCATTGTAGCGGCGCTTAATCTTGTTATTGACTTTGATTTTATTGTCAAAGGCGCCGCTTATAATGCGCCGGGATATATGGAGTGGTATGGCGCCTTTGCCCTGATGGTCACCTTGATATGGCTTTACCTTGAGATCTTAAGGCTGCTGTCAAAAACGCGTAATAGGTGGTAATCGCGATGGAAAAAATATATCTTACGCAGCAAGGTCATGACAAGCTCAAACATGAACTTGAATATTTAAAGACAAAAAAAAGGCGCCAGCTCTCGGAAGAGATAGGCAAGGCCCGCGCCCTCGGCGATATAAGTGAAAATGCCGAATACGACGCGGCAAAGGATGCCCAGGGCCTAAACGAGAAAAGGATATTTGAACTGGAGGACAAGCTGTCCCGTGCCCAGATAATAGATGAATCGCGTATGACCGCGGACATGGCCCTTATAGGGGCCACGGTAACCGTCAGGGACATTACCGCAGGCGGGGAGGAAGAATCCTATACCCTCGTCTCTGAAGCAGAGTCTGATTTTTCAAAAGGTATGATATCGGTATCGTCACCCGTAGGCAAGGCCCTTCTCGGCAAAAAAAAAGGCGAGACTGTTGATATTATTGTGCCCGCTGGCACATTAAGATACGTAATAATCAATATCGAAAGGAGGTGAACCTGTATGAGAATCCTGTTGGCATGCGTTGCCATTATGCTGTTTTCCTGCGCCACGTTAGTTCAAGCTGAAGATATGCCGGGTGAAGAGGCGCAATCTTTTTATTCTTACGGCGAGGTGTTGAGCGTATCAGCTGATCAGATCCTTATCAAGGAATTCGATTATGTGACAGGGGATGAAAAAGAGGCTGTTTATCATATCGACAAAGAGACGTCTTTTGACTCGGTAGAATCGGCCCAGCAGATTGCCCCCGGCGAGCTCGTGGATATTGAGTTCATTGTTTCGGAGGACGGCAGAAACATAGCAAGAGATATATTCGTTGACCGCATTGAGGATTTCGAGAATTTTGAGGAAGACTAATCTTTAAGCAACCGTTGTGCGCGCCAAAAATATAAGGAGGGTATTTCTGTGTGCTGCGAGTCATGTATACGCTATGAAAAATGTTTAGAAGATGGCCGGACAAAAGATGAATGTTGTCCCCGCTGTCCTGAATACAATGAATGTTCAGGCGGCGATAGAGCCAGGGATTGCAGTAACAACAGCTATGACGGCTACAGCAGGGAGGATGAGAACTATTATCAATAAAGGCGGGGGTCTTTCCCGCGATTTTAAAGGCTATCGTGGTAACAGATAGGGCCGCGCGGATATCCGCAATACGATCCGCGTGGTTGTTTTTAAATGAACGTTTTTCCCCGTATTCGCGGGCAGCGGGCGGGCCCCGGTAAAGGCATGTTATCCGTCGTTAGACACGCATAGCTTAGGCGGCATAGATTGGGTTATGCGATGATAAATATCCCCGCGTCAAACACCGTATGGGGACATTGCTTGTTTGCAGATACGCATTTCACGCTTCTTAACATTTACACAATAATAGAAAGGCCCTGTAAAAACAGGCTCTTACACAGGATAAAATGAACGATATAAAAACCAAATCCATAAGGACTATAGAAGAAAAGATGTCACACCTTGAGGAATCCGATATAAGACGCGGCATACTCGAATCCGCCAAAAGCTTTAAGACCTCATGGATAAGTTTCGGCCAGGCGCTTTACACGGTATGGAAAGATAAATTATACAAAGGCTGGGGTTATGATAAATTTGAGGCATATACGGCAAAGGAGATAGGTATACGCAAACAAACGGCCGTGAAGCTATTAAGATCATACTGCTTTCTGGAAAAGGAAGACCCCCTTTACCTTAAGAAAGATTATAATGATGAGGCTGATACCGCGCTGGTACCCAGTTATGAATCAGTTGATGTTCTGCGGTTGGCAAGGGATAAGAAGGACCTAAGTAAAGAGGATTACGCGAAAATAAAGAAATCTGTGCTTGAGATGGGCAAAGACGCGGGATCAGTCAAAAAAGACCTGACAGCCCTTATAAGACAGCGCGAGCAGCTGCAGCCGGAAGAGGTATGGCAAAAAAAGCGCCTTACATTGTTAAAAAGATTTTTGACCACGCTAAAAAGCCTGGTTGACGAGGCAAGGGCGTCAAATATGCTTTCATCGAAAGCCATAGACGATCTTCAAAAGATTATAGACGGGATGGAGACGGAACTTTTATAATAAAAGAATTGTAATCTATAAACACACGGGGGATGAAATGGCGAAGGCAAAGGCTAAGCACATTCTGGTTTCAAGCAGGGAAAGGTGCGAGAACCTAAAAAAACAAATTGAATCCGGTGAAAGTTTTGAAAAAATAGCCGGACTTTATTCGGAATGCCCGTCAGGACAGGACGGCGGAAATCTCGGTGAATTTGAACCCGGGCAAATGGTAGAGGAATTTGATGAAATCGTCTTCAGCGGGGAAATAGGCAAGGTCCATGGCCCGATTAAAACAGATTTCGGTTATCACCTTATACAGATACTTAGCAGAAGCGAATAACGACAGGAGCGCCTAATGAATCAAGCCAAGGAAATGCGCCTTAAGAAAACGAATATTGATAAATTCATCAAAGAAAAATGCGCCAATATATCCGCTATTGTAGGCGGCGCGGAGGCGATCAACGCACTTTCCGGCGGAGTAGATAGTGCCGCCGTCACCATGCTCGGCCATAAGGCGATAGGCAAAAAACTTAAGACATATTTTATAGACAACGGGCTGATGCGCCAGAACGAGGCGCGAATGGTAAAGGATATTTTCAAAAAACTCGGCGTTGAGGTCAATGTTATCAACGCCAGAAATATATTTTTAAATGCCCTTCGTGGAATAGAAGACGCGGAAATGAAAAGAGAGGCCATATCGCAGACCTTTTACAAGGATGTATTCGGCCGATTGGTAAAAAACAGCCATGCCCGCTTCCTCCTGCAAGGGACAATCCTGACAGACATTGATGAGACTGTCGCTGGGATAAAAAGACAGCATAATGTGTTTGAGCAGCTTGGTATTGACCCTGAAAAAAGTTTCGGATACAAGATATTGGAACCTCTTGTCCGGCTTCGCAAGGACAGCGTCAGGTATCTGGCAAAATCTCTCGGTCTGCCGGAAGACATATATAACCGTCAGCCTTTTCCAGGTCCTGCGCTTGCCGCGCGGATCATTGGCGAGGTAACCGGCGAACGGATAGAACTGGCCCGGGAATCAACCGGCATTCTTGAACAAGAATGCCGCGGGATAAAGGCTTTTCAGTATATGGCCATACTTCATAACGACAAGGTCACAGGCGTAAGGGACGGGAAAAGGGCTTTCGGCGCGCAGATAGAAATAAGGTGCTGGGATAGCACGGACGCCAGAAAGGCCAAACCTACAAACCTGCCGTTTAAAATACTGCGCAAGATAGCTGACAGGATAACATCCGAGATTGCCGGCGTTGTAAGCGTAACCTATAACATAACCACGAAACCCCCTTCAACCATAGAGGCTGTTTGATATCAGCGCCTTAAATCCGGGTTCTTTTTCCAAAGAACTGCATCGATTTGTCACGCAGCGAAACCTGAAATACCTATTAAGCGTGCTGAAATTCAACGCGGAACATGGTATAATGTTTTTCAGGATCGGTTTAAGGACTTGCGCCCTTCGTCTCTCACAAGGCGTGGCTTATAAACTGGCAAAGGGGATTTAAGGCTTAAGGAGCGAGAAAAGGGGCCCATGCCGTTAGCATATCAGGCCGGGTGTTTTTAAGGATTTTTTGCGGAATAGACAGCCTTACGATTTTGATATAACGCTTAAGATTAAGGGTAAGGAGAAAAACCCGCTAAAGGCGCTTGAAATAGCGAAACGGGACAAAAGGCTTTATGAAAAAAACTGATGTAAGAAATTTAACTCTTCAGGAATTGAACAAAATAATAATACAGCTTGGCCATCCCGCCTACAGGGCAAGGCAGATATTTTTGTGGCTTTTTCAAAAAGGCGCCGCATCATTTGACATGATGACCAATATTCCGAAACCGCTCATACATAAGCTTAAGGATTTATTTTACATATCATCCCTGCGGCAGGGACAAAAACTTGTAAGCAGGGATTCGAGCATAAAGGTATCATTCTTGCTTGAAGACGGCCCTTGCGTTGAGACCGTTGTCATACAGTCAAGGTCGAGAAATACAATCTGTCTTTCGACACAGGCCGGATGCAAATTCAAATGCGTTTTTTGCGCCAGCGGGATGAAAGGTTTTACAAGAAATTTGTCCCCGTCGGAGATACTGGGCCAGATATTGCATATCCGCGATATCCTGCATATCCAGGCTACCAACTATGTGTTTATGGGCATGGGAGAACCCCTTGATAACTATGAAAACCTTGTTCAGGCAATCAGGGTAATGAACGATAAGGATGCCTTCAACATAGGGGCGAGGAGAATTACTATATCAACCTGCGGCATTGTACCCGGTATAAAAAGGCTTGGCGAATTTGACATGCAGGTCAATCTATCATTATCCCTGCATGCCGTGACCGATGAAAAACGCTCAAAGATCATGCCTGTTAACAGGCTCTACCCGCTTAAAAAGGTTATAGATGCCATGGCTGGATATGCCCAACGCTCCGGCAGGCTAATCACCCTGGAATATATATTAATACCCGGGTTAAACGACTCTGCTTCCGACGCGGAGGGCCTTGCCCAGATTGCCAGACAACTTAAATCAAAGATCAATCTTATACCCTACAGCGAGGTCACGGGATTAAGGTTCAATGTCCCCACACCGCGCGAGCTTGACATCTTTACCAGCAGGGTAAAGAAGGGACACAAATATATAACCACAAGACAATCCAGGGGAAAGGATATACAAGCGGCCTGCGGCCAGTTGGCGGCAAGGCGCCCGTAATACCGCATGTTCAGAATGATAGCGTTTGACATAGACGGCACCATAACCGAACATATCAGTTCATGGCAAATGATACATGAAAAACTCGGCCTATGGAATGACTTTGCCAGCCGGTATCAAGAGAGATTTTTGCAGGGGAAAATAAGTTATGATCAATTCTGCCGCCTTGATGCCGCCTGCTGGAAAGGTCTGCCGGAGGCAAGGATATCGGACATATTCCACCCGGTCAAATATATAAAAAACGCTAAATCATGTCTAAAAAAACTGAAAAAAAAGGGGTTTAAGCTGGCGGCCCTTTCGACAGGACTGCAATATACGGCTGACGCCATAGCAAAGGATGTGGGTTTTGATTTTATCCTGACAAATATCCTAACCGCGCGCGCCGGTGTTATGACAGGCGACGTAAGAATCAATATCTCGCATGGCGCCAAGAATAGGGCCCTGGGGCAGGTAATAAAGCGGTTTGGGCTTAAGCGAAATGAGGTCATAAGCGTTGGCGACAGCGCGGGTGATATACCGCTGGTAAAAAATTCCGGCTACTTTATAGCGTTCAATTCATCCAACAAGGCCCTTTCGGATATGGCCGATTACAATTGCAAGAGCGGGGATTTTAAGGATGTTTACGATAAGATCATCGAGATAACGCAAGAAGAGATAAAAAAACACAGGAGAACCCCATGATAATAAAAACCCCTCTCGTAGTCTTTGACCTTGAAACAACGGGCACATGGGTGGAAAAAGACAAGATTGTTGAGATCGGCATGGTAAAACTCATGCCTGACGGCACCAAAGAGGAGTATGTAAAACGCGTAAACCCCGGCATACCAATACCTGTCAATGTCACACGGATAATCGGTATAACAAACGACGACGTCAGCAATGCTCCGGCCTTTAAGGAAATCGCGGCGGAGGTTTTGGAATTTATTGGTGACGCCGACCTCGGAGGTTTTAACATATACCGGTTCGACCTGCCGGTCCTTGAGCGTGAATTAATCGAGGCGGGCCTAAGTTTCCGCTGGAAAGACCGTGGCATATATGACGCTCAAAAGATTTATCACATACACGAAAAAAGGGACCTTATGGCCGCGTACCAACTTTATTGCGAAAAAGAGCTTACTAACGCCCATACGGCATTAGGCGACGCCGAGGCCACGTTTGAGATACTTAACGCGCAAATAATAAAATACGGTTCAGAGAGGGAGGGCATCCGCTCTTTAAGGGATATCGATTACGAGACATCCAGTTATTACTATGACAAAGAAAAGAAATTTTGCTGGTGGAACAGCGACCTTTACCCGTCATTCGGGAAATACAGGCGGAAAAAACATATAAAGGCTATAGCAAAAAATGACCGTGGTTACCTGGAATGGCTTGCCAGCCAGGATTTTAGTGATGAAGTAAAATTGCTCGCCCTAAACGCCTTGAATGGAAAATTTCCTAAACCACCAGATAACATTTAATAGTTTTTAAAAAAGGGGTACCGATGAAAAATTTTTTCTTGGCCTTCATACCGTTATTCGTTGCTGTTGACGCCATAGGGGTATTACCCATATTTTCATCGCTTACCGAAGGCGCGAGTCAAACCCAAAGGCGCAGGATAATTGTTCAGTCAATGATAACGGCATGCTGTTTGGCGATAGGTTTCATATTCCTGGGCAAGGCCACATTCAGGCTTCTGAATATCACTATTGCCGACTTTATGATAGCCGGCGGGATAGTGCTTTTTTCAATTGCCATACTCGACATCCTCAACCCTGAAAAAAAGAGGCGCGCGCCGGGCAGCAGCCTAGGGGCGGTGCCTCTGGGGACACCGCTTATATCGGGACCCGCGGTCCTGACTACATCGCTTATTATGCTTGAAAACTATGGGCTTGGAGTCACACTGCTATCGGTTATAGTAAATATAGCGCTTGCAGGGGCTATTTTCTTTTTTTCAAACATTCTTATAAAAACGCTGGGCGTGGCAGGGTCAAGGGCATTATCCAAGATCATGAGCCTTTTGCTGTCCGCTATAGCGGTCATGATGATAAGAAAAGGCCTTATGGTTTTTCTGTCTTTATAACTTGGGCCGTGAAAATACCGGGATCAAACAAACACGTATGGATACTATTGTTCAGAAATTGCCTGACAACTGCAGGCGTAACATACATGAGATTGTTAAGCTTTTCGCGGAGATTGATATGCGGGTAGCTGATTTTGTCAGGATCACCGGCATCCACTGCCCCGAGGGATGCGGGTTTTGCTGTAATAGCATAGAGATAGAGACAACCGTATTGGAGATGCTGCCTTTATCCGCCTGGTTGTGGGCAAACGGCAAGGCCGATGGGGTATTGTCTATGTTATCACGGACAAGCAATAATACTTGCGTTTTTTTTAACAAAGCTCCTAAGACGGGCGGAAACGGCCACTGCACCATATATGGACTAAGGCCTTTGATATGCAGGCTTTTTGGTTTTTTTACCAATAAGGATAAAAACGGAAAATACACATACGGGTCGTGCAAGGTCATAAAAGAGGTCTACCCGGAAACATACAAAAAATGCTTAAGATTGATAGAGGCAGGATATCACCCATCCAATATGACCGATTTCTCCGTCAGGGTAATCGCTCAAGGCACGGACTTCGGCCGAAAAATGCTGACTATTAACACGGCGGCAAAAATCGCGATTGAAAAAATCGGGTTTATGCTGTCGCTGATTGAAACCCCTCCGGAAACGCCAAACCCTCGGGCTGCTTAAAAAATGAAGCTCATTCCTAAATGAATATTGCCATATATAAAAAGAACATGATCGGGCTTACAGCATTTTTATTTTTTGGCCTTATTATTTTTTGTTTAATATCCCTGGCACGAAATAACAACAGATCCAACACGATTACCGTTAAAAGCGGCGGCACATTTACCATATCACTTGCTTCAAACGCCACTACCGGGTTTACCTGGCAATTTGTCAGGCAAATAGACACAAACCTTTTAGGGCTTGAGGGTTCGCGGTATTTAAGCCCTGGCACAGGCCTTGTTGGCGCGGGAGGCAGGCAGGAATGGACATTTAGGGCAAAGAAGCCGGGCAGGGCAGTAATATCTCTTGAATATATCAGGCCATGGGAAAACGACAAGGCCTGTGCCAGGGCAAAGAATTTAACAGTTATAATTCGTTAAAAGAGATGGTTGCTTAATGAGCATATGCTAATGAGAGGGTATTAAAAAAGATAGAAACAAGCAATCGGACCAAATCTAATCATTCATAAACACGATTTAAGTCCATCAGAAAACCTGTCAGACAAGACTCAACTTCAATCGAGAACCCATAAAAAACCCTTTTTCTGCCTCAATCTCTATGTCCTATAATATATCTTATGTTAACTATGCAATGTGAAAAACCCAGCCATAACCCATTATATTACGTAAGTTATAAAGTTATACATCTCGGTTGTGGATAATACCTAAATAATACCCCTAATGGCGATTAAAACATATCAAGTACTATCAGATATTACCTGCCTTTTATCATTGTGGACACGCTAAGGTGATCGTATATTTAAAATTTTAAAATTTTTTTTTGAGCTTGAAACCGGAAAAAATAGCTTATTTTTTGTGGATATTTTTTAGCCGAGGTTTAGAAGCGGGATATTGAGGCGCTGTCTTTTGGTCTCCCCTTTTTGCAGGTTTTTTTGGCGCCAGGAAAGGCTGTTTCTTGGGTGGTTTTTTAAGCCCTTCCGCAAGGGGTTTTTTGATGATGCCAGATGGATGGTATGCTTGCCGTATTTTTTGGCAATTTCATCAATCATCCTTGAGACCTTTTCTACCTTTTCTATTCTTATCGCATCATCAAAAAGCGTCCTTTGATACTGCAAGTTTACGGTGATATCTGATAAGACAATGCCCGATGCCCTGTACAGCAGGCCATCTTTAAAGATATCGTCAAAAAGCCCTGCTAAAATATCTGCGAATTCCATCGTTGATGATGAATGACAGCTCAAGGTTGCCATGAGGCCTGTTGCCTTAAAATCCTGCGTTTTTAGATATGCCAGAAGACGTCTCGCGAAAAGGCCGTGACGCCTTAATTTTATGCATGCAGACTCAAGATTTCTTGTAATCTGCGCCTTGACAAACAATCTGTTTTTTGATGCCGGCGAAAAGGTCTTTGTCTTGCTTATTGATAAATACTTCTCTTTTCTTAATGTGTTGATTCGATACACATAATGCCCTCTAAGTTCAAGCCACAATTCCCTGCCTATTTTGCCTAAAATACTCTCCGCAAAATCTAAGGGTTTATTGATATAATCAAAGACATTATTAAGCCCATAACGGCGTAAAAGCTCAACCGTATTATGCCCGAAACCGCAGACCTCCTCAAAAGAAGTCTGCTTTAAAAAGCAATGGATCTCATGGCCCGGCAATGCCTTTATGCCGGACGGTTTATTACAGCCCGAGCAGAGTTTTGCAAGTGTCTTTGACAGGCTTAGGCCTATTGAGACAGTGATATCCAGCTCTTTTTCGATTCTTTTCTTTATTAGAAGCGCGATATTCTCATAGCCTGCGTGATAAAGCCTCCTCATACCGGTAATGTCGCAAAATGCCTCATCAATAGAATATTCCTCAACATCGGGGCTGAATTGCCTTAATATGGAAAACATCCTTTCAGAATAAATACTGTAAAGCTCATAATCACTTGGTATTATAATTGCGTCGGGGATAATCTTCTTAACCTCATGCAGGCGTATACCCCTTCCAATGCCTCTGGCCTTTGCCTCATAGCTTGCGCAGGATACTATCCCCCTCTCTTTCCCCGTTATCACGGATTTTCCTTTTAAAATAGGGCTTCTGGCCTGCTCGCATGAAACGAAAAAGGCATCGCAGTCTACATGCAATATAGCCTTTGGATAGTTTTTAAGGGTTATGAATTGGGACACGTCTTTATTTGTATTTTCTTATATTCGCGATAACCACACCGGCTATAATAAGCTCATGCTTAGGTATTATAGTGGGATACTTCTGATTTGCCGCCTGCAGATAGACCTTTTTGGCCTTTTGCTTAAAATATTTTAATGTCCACTCATTATCAACCCGGGCTATAACAATATCACCGTCTTTTGGGTCAAGGCCTTTCTGGATAAGGACAAGGTCCCCCTGATGTATGCCAGCCTCTATCATGGAATCGCCCCGGACATTTACAAGGAATGTCGCGTTGGGATTTGACACGAGATACTCATCAATGCTTACAACATCCTGAAGCTCTTCTTCAGCGGGACTTGGAAAACCTGCCTGTATTGAGCCCAGTATAGGTACTGCCCTCATTGCCTTTTTAGGGATAAGCCGGCCTCTGTCATCTTTTTCCAAAAGGCCCGCTTTTATAAGAGCCGATACTCTTTTAAACGCGGCATTCTTTGAGCTTAAACTAAAGATAGAAAGCATTTCAGAATATGACGGCATTCTTTTTTTCTTAAAGTAAAAACCCTTTATCTTATCTAAGTATAATAAAAGCTTTTCTTTTTTCATGACAGGGATATTATAGTGAACGATTGTTCACGTGTCAACAAAAATATGCAAAGGCAACGGCTAAAGGCCCCGGCTACTTAACTCTTTGACATTTCTGCCGCTTTTGCTATAATCATGCCATGCTAAAAATCGGAGACTATACCCTGGAATCAAAACTCATCCTGGCCCCTCTTTCAGGCTGTTCAGACCTGCCATTTAGACTCATATGCAGGGAGCATGGCTGTAAGTTTGCCTTTTACGAGATGCTTGACGCCCATGGTATAACCTATGGACATAGGCGCACATTGTCAATGCTTGAAACAGACAAAAGAGACTCCCCCATTGGTGTGCAAATCTTAGGTAATGACCCCGAGAGGGTGCTGGAAGCTGTTCAGATTATATTAAACAATTCTAATTCAAAAATAATTGATCTTAATTGTGCCTGCCCGGCTTTAAAAGTCCTTAAGAAAAAATGCGGCGCTTATCTTCTTAAAGAACCGGAACAGGCAGGAAGGATCATTAAAAAACTCTCCTCCTGCCTCTCTACTCCTATTACAATAAAACTAAGGGCAGGCTGGGGCAGGGAACACCAGAATGAAGGACTATTACTTGCTAAAATAGCCCAGGATAATGGCGCAAAAGCAGTGTTTTTCCATGGAAGGAGCTGTTCGCAGGGGTATTCCGGCAAGGCATCATATGAACCCATAAAACAGGCCAAAGAAGCCCTTAAAATCCCTGTTATTGGAAGCGGTGATGTATTATCCCCCGAGCTTGCGAAGGATATGCTGGATAGAACTGGCTGTGACGGTGTTTTAATAGCAAGAGGCGCTTTTGGCGCGCCCTGGATATTTGCGCAGACAGAAAAATATTTAAAAGACGGCCTGCCTTCTTCTCTTGCTTCTTATGAAATAATAGTAAACACTGCCAAACGCCACATTCAAATCTTTAAAGACTGGAAGGATAGAAAACTTCTTTGCCATAACGAGGAGGCCTCAAATAGGCAACCAAAACAACCAACCTCCCCCGCCCCTGAAAAATACTATATCGGTCATCTGCGAAAAATAGCTATGTGGTATTCAAAAGGCCTGCCCTACTCTAAAAGAGCCCGCGAGACCATATCATTTGCCAATAGCTTTGATGAAATCATAGGTATTCTTGACAGGCTTAAGAATGATTATGATATCAAGTGGCTGAAAAGGTAAAATACGCAGTCAAGGTTAATATAGGGTACAGTGCGAAGCTCAATCTTGGGACAGTGGCCCGATTGAATTTCAAAGCGTCTGTATTAAGGTATATTAAGGTATTAAGGCATCAAACTGCTAACGGCAATCGGGCTGCCTCTTTACATCCTTGCCTAAACAGAGGCTTCCACTCTTTTCATGACCAGGATGCCCCGGCGCGACATCTCATTCGCGTTTTTAGAGTTCACGTCGGCAAGCATATGCCGCAGGAGAAATGCCTTGATGCCTAAACCTTCTTTGGCGGACATCTGCGTTAAACCCGCCATACCCTCAACTATATCATCCTCTCTATCGAAATTATTGAATATGTAAAGTGTTAACAACATGCTGATGCCGCCTGGCGAATCCCTGCCGAATTCAACAATGTTATTAAGTTCGAATTCATTGCGCGTGTTTACAAACATCCTGGCAAAGCGGTCGAGCCTTTCCCCGTCGCATATTATACTGCATAGGACATTAAACATAAATTCTTCTTTTGAATCACTTGCGAATAGATTAAAAGACAGATTAAGCTGTCGGGCTACGTATCTGCCGTATCCAGCGTTGTCAAATAATATGCCATCGTCCTTCCGGACAGAGGCAAGCTTACGTTTGAGGCTGTTTCTTTCAAGCCCATTCAGCTTTTTATAAGGACTATACATGAACGAATACCCTGCGCCATTCAAAGACTTAGAGAGTATGCCCAGTTGTTCCAATAATCTAAGCGATGTCCTGATATCTTTTATTGTGTATTGCGGCTCTCGCTCGCCGGTATACCAGAATTGCCGGATATCCCGAAGCGTTATGCCGTCTTTTCTACCATAAAAACGCTCTTCCAATATCCCTAATACCTTTAATAACGGTCTCCGTATCGTAGCGGCATCTGAAGAAGCGGATTCTGCAGGCCAGGTTGTTACAGCGGTCAAACCCCTGACATCATGCGATAACCCGGCAGATACCGGCCTTAACAATCTGTCATGACCCCAGACACAGGCAGGGTTAATAACGCGCCGCGCATCCTCTTGCGCGAGGATGGGGCGAAAACATGTTAATAATATATAAAAATATATTATGATCATCAAACGTAACCAGTAAACAAGAAATTTTTTTGCCGGGTTATTTTTCCCTGCCGCTATTATCTCCTATTAAGGATAGCAGGTATAGCTTGAGGGATTTGAGACAAGGCGGTAAAAATGTTAATCCGCCTGTGCCGCGCGGCCGGCTCTTTTGCGGGCGGTTTCAGCAAGATAAAGCTTTCTGATCCTTATAGACTTTGGGGTAATCTCAACTAATTCATCATCCTCGATAAACTCAAGGGCAAATTCAAGGGTCATCTGCCTTGGCGGGGTAAGCGCTATAGCCTCATCGCTTCCCGAAGCACGCATATTGGTTAGTTTTTTACCACGCAACGCATTTACAACCAAATCAACGCCTTTATTGTTGACGCCTACAATCATGCCTTCATAAATCTTGTCTCCCGGGCGTATAAATATCTCGCCACGGTCCTGAAGATTAAAAAGGGCGTAAGCTACGGCATTACCTGCCGCCTGGGAAATAAGAACGCCGCTTTGACGCAACGGCAATTCTCCTTTATAGGGCTGATATTCAAAAAAGTTCTGATACATCACGCCATTGCCGCGTGTCATCATCAAAAAATCACCTCTAAAACCAATCAAGGCCCTTGAGGCTATAAGAAACTCCATACGGCATGTACCCGCTGACGTTATCTTTATATCCCGTGTCTGCGCTTTGCGGGAGCCGAGGGCCTGCATAACAGCCCCTTGATACTCGCTTTCAACTTCTATGACTACCTCCTCCACAGGTTCAAACGGCCGGCTGTCAATCTTTTTTAAAATCACCTGCGGCCTTGATACCTCCATCTCATAGCCTTCGCGGCGCATTGTCTCAATAAGTATGGCGAGATGAAGCTCTCCCCTGCCGGAGACCTTAAGCCTTTCCGTTCCGGCCACATCTTCTACCTTTATACCAACATTTATCATTGCCTCATGCATAAGGCGTTCGCGTATATGCCTTGAGGTCAAAAATCTGCCTCCGTCCGACCCTGCAAGCGGGCTTGTATTATGAGAAAAATTCATGGATATCGTCGGCTCATCTATTTTAATTACCGGCAGTCCTTGCGGATTATCCGCGCATGCCAGAGTCTCTCCTACTTCAGCATTTTCAACACCGGATATCAATATAATGTCGCCTGCTGCAGCCTCTTCCGCCTCAACCCGCGCCAGGCCGCGGTATTTCATGATCCGGGTCACTTTGCCCTTCTCAATAGACCCGTCACGTTTGACAAGTGCTATGGTATCATTAATACGGACAGCTCCGCAGAATATCCTGCCTATGGCAATACGCCCTATATAAGAATCATAATCAAGCATTGTGATCAGCATCTGAAAAGGCAGGTCAGGGTCTGCAATAGGGGGTAATACCCTGTGCAATATTGCCTCTAAAAGAGGCCTCATTGAATCCCTCGGGTCATCAAGGTCAAGCATGGCATAGCCATCCTTACCGGAGGCATAGATTATGGGAAAATCAAGTTGTTCATCGGTTGCATTTAGCTCGCAGAAAAGATCAAATACCATGTCCGCCACCTCGTCAGGGCGAACATGCGGGCGGTCAAGTTTGTTTATTACAAGTATGGGTTTTAGATGCAGTTCAAGGGATTTTTTAAGGACAAATTTGGTCTGGGGCATAGGGCCTTCAAAGGCATCAACGAGCAGGAGTACACCGTCAACCATTTTCAATATACGCTCGACCTCGCTTCCGAAATCAGCGTGGCCGGGCGTATCCACAAGATTGAATTGAACCCCTTTATACTGCAAAGAGGCGTTCTTGGAGAGGATAGTGATCCCTCTTTCTTTTTCAAGCGGGTTGGAGTCCATTATGGCGGACTCGCCTTCCTTAAATTTATGAGCGCCCGAATACCTTAATAAGGCGTCAATCAAGGTAGTCTTGCCATGGTCAACATGGGCTATTATAGCAAGATTTCTTATGTCTTTTCTTCTCTTTTGATGCGGCATATTTTTCCCACAAATAAAAAACGCGTGTTTATCGCGCCTTTGATAAGATACGTATTTCTTACTCTATGAATTGCCATATTTTAACAAAATAGCATTATTTGTCAAGCAAAGAACGCATGCCTGCCAGGCCCGGCCCAAAGATACCCACTCTTATATAAGACCTGACACATTTTGGGCTATCTCTGCCCCAGGGCCCGGTAACAGGACATAAAAACCACAGAGAGGCAAATATAAACTCTGCCTGTTAATGGCCGAAAGCAATTTTTTCCTGACTGGTTTTAGGAATACCCCCCGGCAATTGGCTTAAAACATCTCCGGGTTTCACCTTAGGGGTTTAGGCAGGGGGTTAAAATTTGTCAAGGGGACAGGATTCCTCAACCTCCCATCGCCTGTCAAATTCATTGTATCTTAAAGTGACCCGTTCCTTGACATATTCGTGAGATATATCAACATGCGCGGACACGCGGCCTATCATGGCATCGGTTATGGTCAATCCCTCTATATCGTATCCATATTTACGCGAGACATATTCCTTCGCGGCCTGTTCGGGCATATCTATCCCCATATCTGTCTCCTCCGCCATAATCACACCCTGGCAGGAGAAGAAAAGAAAAACAGTCAGCAAGACAAAGAATATGAATTTCATCATCCCCCATACTCCCCTTTTTTTAGGACACAAACATGCTGTTTGTTGAGAAATTCGGTTCAGTGGTTAGGTTTATGCCCAATCTGCGAAGCCCTGTCTCATCACCAGTAGTCGGTATATGCGTAATATGCATCTCACAGCCGGAAAGATCTTTAAGATGCTTCATGCATATCTTTGATGTCGGATTAGTCGCGGCACTGATACTAAGCGCTATTAAGGCCTCTTCAAGGTCAAGGCTTGCCGTTTTTTCGTCAGATATGTCTTTTTTTAGCTTGGCAATAGACCTGATTACGCTTGGGGACAATAGGTGCACACCGTCAGGTATACCGGCCAACACCTTTATCGTGTTCAATATAAGGCTTGATGTGGCATGCATAAGGGTTGAATTCTTGCCCGTAACGATAGCCCTGTTTTTGAGCTCTATGGCAGCCCCGCAATAAATACCCTCATTTCCTTTCCCAGACCTCTCCGCCTCTTTTGCCGATTTCTGGGCGGCCGACACAACGCGCCTATCAGATATTTTTATCTTAAGCTTCTTCATAATAGCCTCAACACGTTCTACCGCGTCTTTTTCTACAAGGCCGAGTATATATTCGCACGAATACCTGAAATAACGCCTTATTATCTCCTGCCTTGCCGCGCGTTCGACAATCTTATCGTCAATGATACCGAATCCCGCGCGGTTAACGCCCATATCGGTGGGCGATTTATACATCGCTTCGGCACCCGTTATCTTCTCAAGTATCCTTTTAAGCACGGGGAATATCTCGATGTCCCGGTTATAATTAATAACGCTTTGGCCATAATGTTTGAGATGGAACGGATCTATCTGGTTAAAGTCCCCTATATCAGCCGTCGCGGATTCATAAGCGACATTAACAGGGTGCTCAATAGGCAGATTCCATATGGGAAATGTCTCAAACTTCGCGTAACCGCTCTTCTTGCCTTTTCTGTAATCATGATAAAGCTGGCTTAGGCATGTGGCAAGTTTACCGCTGCCCGGGCCGGGCGCCGTAACAATAACAATCGGGTTTTTTGTCTCTATATACCTGTTGGCGCCGTAACCTTCATCGCTTACGATAGTATCCACATCCTTTGGATATCCTTTTATGGCGCGGTGGGTATACACCCTTACCCCTCTTCTTTCAAGCTTGTTCTTAAAGATCTTGACGGCAGGCTGATCGTTAAAACGGGTAATCACGACAGCCAGTATACTAATACCCCAGCCTTTCAGATCATCTATCACTTTAAGTATATCGCTGTCATAGGTAATACCGAAATCCGCCCTTACCTTTCTTCTCTCTATATCGCCCGAATGTATGCAGAGTATAATATCCGCTTTACCTTTAAGCTTATGCAAAAGCCGCATCTTCGCGTTAGGGTCAAAACCGGGCAGGACCCTTGAGGCGTGATAATCAAACAGGAGCTTTCCCCCAAATTCCAAATATAGTTTGCCATTAAACCTCTCCACGCGCTCCAATATGGCATCTGTCTGTTCACGCAGATACCTTTCATTATCAAAACCAATCCCGCGCAATGCCATACTATCTGCCTTTCTCTAATATATTTTTTGTAAATTTTTTCGGTATTTGTGTCGGGTAATCCCGGTTGAAACAGGCCTTGCAAAAATTATCACCCGCAAGGGGCATAGCCTTTAGCATACCCTCGAGGCTAAGGTAGTTCAGGCTGTCAAGGCCTATGAAATCCCTTATCTTATCAACCGTGCGGTTAGAGGCTATAAGCTCTCTCCTGGTCGGAAAATCTATCCCATAATAGCAAGGTGATATCACGGGTGGACAGCTTATCCGCATATGGACCTCTTTGGCCCCTGCCTGCCGCAGGCTTTTAACGCGGCTGCGGCTTGTGGTCCCGCGCACTATTGAATCTTCAACTATCACGACCCGTTTCCCCTTAAGCAATTCACTGATCGGATTAAGCTTTATCCGTACCCTGAAATCCCTAATCTGTTGTACCGGCTGAATAAAAGTCCTGCCGACATAATGGTTCCTTATCATACCCATCTCAAACGGCAGACCTGATTCTACTGCAAAACCCAAAGCCGCGTAATTGCCTGAATCGGGAAACGGCATGACCATATCGGCATCAACCGGCGCCTCTTTCGCCAACTCCGCCCCAAGACGCTTTCTTGTAAGATACACATTCTTGGTAAAAATATCGCTGTCAGGCCTGGCAAAATATATAAACTCAAAGATACAGTGGGCCCGGGATGCGCAATCATTGAATACCACGCTTGAAGGCTGGCGTCCATCAATAAAAACAATCTCGCCGGGATTAATATCGCGTATATATTTAGCGCCTATGATATCAAAGGCGCATGTCTCGCTTGACAGCACATAAGAATTACCAATACTGCCCAGACTTAACGGCCTCATACCTAAGCGGTCGCGCGCGCCTATCAACATCCCATCAACCAACATTATAACAGAAAAAGCCCCTTCAAACCTGGAAAAAACCTCGGGCAGGCTTTCTTTTAAGGGCTTGCGGCGCAGACGGGCAAGCATATGGATTATGAGTTCCGAATCCATGGTTGTCCCAAAAACAGAACCACCCTGCTCCATTTCCTCGCGCAGAGAATACGCGTTGGTAAAATTCCCATTATGCGCTACCGCGATATGGCCCTTGCCGTGTCTTGCCAAAAACGGCTGAATATTACTAGCGCTGCTGGAACCCGTAGTGGAATACCGCACATGGCCTAATGCCAAGGTGCCTTTTAATTTTTGTATGGAATCCCCGTCAAAGACATCACTGACAAGCCCCATACCCTGGCGCTGTATTATCCTGTTTTTACTATAAGATAGTATGCCGGCGCTTTCTTCGCCTCTGTGCTGCAAGGCATACAACCCCAGATATGTCAATAATGATGCGTCTTTGTTTCCGTATACACCAAATACACCACACATAGTCATTTATTCCAGTCTTGACTTAATAGCATTGCGCCATATTTGGCTAAGTTCGGAAAGCCCTGCATTAATAACTGACCTGCCGCCAACCCTGATGTCCAAAGCATCCGAACCGACAACGCCTATTACACTACACCGTGTCTTGTTTTTAGCGGCAATGGCCTGAAGCTTGCCAAGCGCGGCCTTATCCAGACTGACTATTATCCTGGAAGGGGCCTCGCCGAACAAAAGCTCATCTGTCCTCATACCGCCCTTTTCCAGGTTAACGCAAGCGCCTAACATCCGGGATGGATCGGAGATAGCGGATTCTGTCAGCGCGACAGCAAGCCCGCCTTCCGAGAGATCATGCGCCGAACGAATTATGCCCGCGTCAATGGCGGAAAGCACTGTTTCATGAAGGCGTTTTTCAGCCTCTATGTCAATGCTGGGATTGCCTTTCTTCATATCGTGAATAAGATACAGATATTCGCTTCCCGAAAGGTCGCCCCTGCTTTCTCCTAAGAGAACTATCACATCCTGCTGTGTTTTGAAATTTTGCGTTACGTATTTGCCCGCGTCCTCTATCAAACCAACCATACCGACCATCGGACTTGGGTCAATAGCGCCTTTCGGATTCTCATTGTAAAAACTGACATTACCGCTTACCACTGGCGTGTTCAACACCGCGCAGGCGCGGGAAAGTCCATCTATGCATTTTTCAAACTGCCAGTAATTTTCAGGCTTCATGGGGTTTCCAAAGTTGAGCCCGTCGGTTATTGCCAATGGCCTCGCGCCCGCGCATACCACATTCCTGGCGGCCTCCGCCACATTCATCATAGCCCCTTGATAGGGGTTAAGGTAACAAAACCTACCGTTACAATCAACGCTTAAGGCAAGGGCCTTTTTAGTCCCCTTGACTCTTATTATAGCCGCGTCGGATCCGGCATTGAGGATAACATCATCTTTATCAACATAGGCAAACTTGGAATACGCCGATTCCTTGCTGGCAATAGTCGGTGAATCCAACAATTTCAATAAAACCTTGTTCATGTCTTTCGGTTCGGATACCTTAGACAGATCAAGTTTCTGCGCGGGTTTTAAGTACTTTGGCTGTCTGGAAGGTCTGTCATATAAGGGGGCCTTTTGGGTGAGCGCGCTTATAGGCACCTGGCAGACTACAACACCCTTTTCTTTAACGCGCATGGTCTTTTCTTTTATAACCTTGCCTATCGCAACCGCATTGATGCCCCATTTTTTAAGAACAGACATAGCCTTTTTCTCACTGCCGTGATTAAGTATAGCAAGCATCCTTTCCTGTGATTCCGACAAGAGTATCTCATAGGCTGTCATGTTCTTTTCACGCTGGGGCACAAGGGCGACATCTATCTCGATCCCGGTCCCGCTTCTTGAGGCTGTTTCACACGAGGAACATGTAAGCCCGGCGGCACCCATATCCTGCATGCCTGCAACAAGGCCCTTCTCAATAAGCTCAAGACAGGCATGCCTTAAACGCTTTCCGAGCTCGGGATCACCGATGGCTACCCTGCCCGTGTCAGAGGCGGAATCATCCGTTATCTCCTGCGAGGCGAAACTCGCTCCTCCGACACCATCTCTTCCGGTATCGCCTCCGATATAATATACGGGATTTCCTACCCCGCAAGCGGCGCCGCGCATTATATTCTTATGCTTAACGACACCCACGCAAAACGCGTTGACCAGGGGATTGCCTTCATAACATTTATCAAAATAAGTGTCCCCGCCTACAGCGCTTACCTCCGATTTACTGGCATAATGGACAAGGCCCCTGACGACCTCTTTAAAGAGATATTTTACTTTTTTAGTATCAAGGCTGCCGAATCTTACGGCGCCTAATACCGCGACAGGCCTGGCACCGGTAGTAAAGATGTCTCTAAGGCATCCCCCTATACCCGTCGCCGATGCCTCAAAGGGCTCAACCGCCGACGGATGGTTATGGGACTCCATCTTAAACGAGACGCCATATCCATCGCCGATATCAACGATGCCTGAATTTTCCTCTCCGGCGCCAATCAATACCTGCTTTGATCTTTTAGGAAATTTCTTGAATTGTTTTCTTGAATTTTTATAGCTGCAATGCTCCGACCACATTGCCGAAAAAACGCCCAGCTCGGTAACATTCGGCGTTCTCCCCATTATTTTTTTTATATTAGTAAATTCCTGCCTGCTCAAACCCATCTCCTTTACCAATGCCAAGTTCACCTTGACCTCTTTTTTCATTTTGTTCTCCTGTATGTTTATCTTTATTCGCTGCTTACCTTATGCCCTGATATTACCAAAAAACTATTCCCACTCTATGGTGCTCGGAGGCTTTGAAGATATGTCAAAAACCACCCGGTTTATACCACTGACCTCGTTCATAATACGGTTTGATACCCTTTGCAGAACATCCCCGGGCAGCCTTGCCCAATCCGCGGTCATAGCATCATTGCTTGTAACGGCGCGCACACATATGACATTTCCGTATGTCCGCTTATCGCCCATAACACCCACCGTATTAACAGGCAAAAAAACACAAAACGCCTGCCACAACTTAGAGTAGAGCCCGCAACCTTTTATCTCATCTATTAATATCGCGTCAGCGTCCCTTAATATATTGAGCTTCGCCCTTGTGATATCACCTATTATCCTGACGGCAAGTCCGGGGCCCGGGAATGGGTGCCTATAGACCAATTCATCCGGCATCCCGAGCTCTTTCCCCAGAAGCCTGACCTCGTCCTTAAAAAGCTCCCGGAGCGGCTCTATAAGGCTGAATCTTATCTTGACCGGCAGGCCGCCTACATTGTGATGGGTCTTAATAACGGCAGAAGGTCCACCGGCGATTGAACTCGATTCAATAACATCGGGATACAGGGTCCCTTGCGCGAGAAACTTGATATCGCCAAAAGACCTTGCCTGTTTCTCGAAAACATCAATAAAGACCTTTCCGATGATCTTGCGTTTTTTTTCAGGCTCCATAACACCTTTAAGGGCCTTTAAAAACACCTTTGAAGAATCAACGCATTTCAGATCTATCCGGTAATTACGCTTGAACCTCTTTTCAACAATAGCCGCTTCATCTTTACGCAACAGGCCGTTATCGATAAATACGGCCTTAAGATTGGGGCCTATGGCCTTATGCAAAAGCAACGCCAAGACAGAGGAATCAACGCCTCCGCTTAAACCGCATAATACTTTTTCGCCACGGGTTTTTTCGCGTATGATTTTTACGGCCTCTTCCGCGAATGAACCCATAGACCAACTCCTGCGGCAGGCTGATATATCAAAAATAAAATTTTTTAAAATCTTCGCGCCGCCGATTGTATGAACTACTTCCGGATGAAACTGCACGGCATAAAACCTTCTTCCGGTATCCTGCATAACCGAGATACCTGCATTGCCGGTCTTTGCTGATACGCTAAACCCCGCGGGAAGCCGGGTAATTTTATCGCCATGGCTCATCCAGACAATCCCGCAATGCCCCAGACCGCTCAAAAGGCCGTTGTTATCAACAATTCGCAACTGCGCGCTGCCATATTCCCCGGCAGGCGCTTTGGCAACAGAGCCACCAAGCAGTTTAGCCATCAGCTGCGCGCCGTAACATATACCCAATACGGGCATGCCGAGAGAAAAAATATTTTTGTCAGGGCGGGGACTCTTTTTTGATATAACACTGGCCGGTCCGCCGGATAGAATTACGCCATTTGGATTTAAGGACAGAATCTTTTCGGCAGGTGTATTATAAGGCAATATTTCCGAATACACATGATTTTCCCTTATTCGACGGGCTATCAGATGGGTATATTGGGAACCAAAATCAAGAATCGCTATCCAGTCTTTTGCCATAGGAGGCGGTAGAAACCCATATTGTAAGCGTAAGTTAAATAATAGCCTTACCGCGAGTACTTAATTATCGCGCGAAAAAATCCATCTGCCGTATCATCTTAGGCCTTTGCTGGCGCGCCTAAATCTTTGTAATAATCCTGTAGAGACTTCGGGAAGATCTTGCTCTTTTTGGCCGCGTCTATTCCCTCTATCGCCGCGGTAGCGGCCGCAAGTGTTGTGATATAAGGGACTTTGTATTGTATGGCCTTCATCCTTATATAGCTGTCGTCATATTTTCCGGTCCGCCCGACAGGCGTATTAATAATAAAATGTATCTCTTTATTCTTGATCGCGTCGGCAATATTAGGCCGGCCCTCATGGAGCTTTTTTAATACAACCGTGTCAATACCGTTCTCATTCAAAAACTCCGATGTGCCTGACGTGGTCAATATATTAAACCCGATCTTCTTAAGTTTCCTGGCTATCGGCAAAAGTTTATGTTTATCTTTATCGGCAACCGTTAACAAGACATTGCCCTCAAGGGGCAGCCTTGAACCCGCCGCCTCTTCAGCCTTAAAAAATGCCAAGCCGAAGGTATCTGCTATACCCATTACCTCGCCTGTGGCGCGCATCTCGGGGCCAAGAACAGGGTCAACCTCGGGAAACATATTGAACGGGAAAACAGCCTCCTTTACGCAAAAATAGGGTATATTTGATGACCTTAGGATATCCTTGAAGTCTTTTATGCGTTTGCCAAGCATGACCTGGGTGGCGATATGGGCCAGCGGGACATTTTGCACCTTAGAAACAATGGGCACCGTTCTTGAAGCGCGGGGGTTTGCCTCAAGTATATAAACCTTGTCCCGGCATATCGCGTATTGAATATTCATAAGACCGACGACCTTCAGAGATCTGCCTATACGGCCTGTGTATTCCCTTATCGTATCAAGGTGGGATTTCTTTATAGTCTTCGTGGGTATAGCGCAGGCGGAATCACCGGAATGCACGCCCGCAAGCTCTATATGCTCCATAATCGAGGCGACAAATGTTTCTTCACCGTCACAAACGGCATCAACCTCTGTCTCTACGGCCTCCTCAAGAAATCTGTCAATAAGCATAGGATGTTCAGGACATACATTAATAGCCTCGAGGGCGTATTTGCGCAGCATTTCTTCATCATAGACAATCTCCATGCCGCGGCCGCCAAGCACGAAAGAAGGCCTTATCATAAGCGGATACCCTATCCTTTTGGCAATAACAAGCGCCTCATCAAGGGACATGGCTGTCCCGCTTTCAGGCTGAGGAATGCCGAGCTCCATTATCTTCTGCCTGAAACTTTCCCTGTCTTCGGCGAATTTGATGCTTTCAGGCGTTGTCCCGGCTATTTTTACGCCGTTTTCTTTAAGCTGTTGCGCTATATTTAACGGCGTCTGGCCTCCAAACTGGACTATCACACCTTCAGGTTTTTCTTTTTCATAAATGCTAAGCACATCTTCCACGGTAAGCGGCTCAAAATAAAGTTTATCCGAGGTATCATAGTCGGTTGACACGGTCTCGGGATTGCAGTTAACCATGACCGATTCATATCCGGATTCTTTAAGTGCAAAAGCGGCATGAACACAAGTATAGTCAAACTCAATGCCCTGACCTATCCTGTTGGGACCGCCGCCTAATATCATAATCTTTTTTTTGTTTGACGAGACAGGGGTATTGTCCTTGCCGTTATAAGTTGAATAATAATAATAACAAGCGTTTTCTACGCCGCTGACAGGAATGGCCTCATATGCCTGTCTTATGCCAAGGGCAATCCTCTTCGCCCTGATTTCCATTTCGCCCGCATTAATGACCCTGGAAAGATACCTATCGGCAAAACCCCATTTTTTGGCCTTTACAAACTTATCTTTAGGCAGGCTATCCAAGGTATATTTTGATATGTCTTCCTCAAACTCCACCAGCTCTTTGATCTCGTTTAAAAACCATTCATGGATATGCGTGAGCTTGTTTATATCGTCAACGGAGCAGCCTTTACGTAAAGCTTCATAAATCAAAAAAACGCGTTCACTTGACGGCATAGACAGCATTTCAGTTAATTTTTCCTTGGATAATTCGTTAAAATTTTTGGCAAAACCCAAACCGTATCTGTTTATTTCAAGAGAGCGTATAGCCTTCTGAAAGGCCTCCTTGAATGTCTTGCCTATGCTCATCACCTCCCCGACAGCCTTCATTTGGGTACCCAGCACATCCTTGGCCTGGGGAAATTTTTCAAAAGCCCATCTGGCGAATTTGATAACTACATAGTCGCCTCCAGGCTTGTATTTGTCAAGACTGCCATGTCTCCAATAGGGTATCTCGTTAAGCGTTAACCCGGAGGCAAGCTTGGTTGATATAAGCGCTATCGGAAAACCCGTGGCCTTTGAGGCCAGGGCCGAAGAACGCGATGTTCTCGGATTGATCTCTATAACCACTATCCTGCCGTCCTGTCTGTTGTGGGCAAACTGGACATTTGTGCCGCCTACAACATCAATGGCGTCAACAATTTTATATGCCATATCCTGCATGCGGGTCTGAAGCGGCTTCGGCACTGTAAGCATAGGGGCGGAACAAAAACTATCTCCCGTGTGAACACCCATTGGGTCTATATTTTCAATAAAACATACAGTTATCTTTTGTCCATTTTTATCGCGCACGACTTCAAGTTCAAGCTCTTCCCATCCAAGAACTGATTCTTCAATCAGAACCTGGTTTACCAAACTCGCCGCAAGGCCTCTTGCGGCGATCTCCCTTAGCTCCTCAACATTATAGGCTATGCCTCCGCCTGTGCCGCCCAATGTATAAGCAGGCCGCAGGACAACGGGGTATTTAAGTCTCTCCGCGATCCTCTCCGCCTCCTCTATGGAATAGCACGGTTCAGATTTGGCCATAGGAATACCTATATCATTCATGGCCTGCTTAAAGGCTATCCTGTCCTCACCCCGTTCTATAGCATCAACCTTAACCCCTATTACCTCAACGGCATATTTATCAAGAATCCCTGACTTATGAAGGCTTGAGGCGAGGTTTAATCCTGTCTGACCCCCGAGATTGGGCAGCAGGGCATCGGGTCTTTCTTTTTCAATTATCTTTTCTATTGTCTCAACGGTAAGAGGCTCAATATACGTCTTGTCTGCTGTCGCGGGATCGGTCATTATGGTGGCAGGATTGGAGTTAACCAGGACAACTTCATAGCCCTGTTCTTTCAAGGCCTTACAGGCCTGCGTCCCTGAATAATCAAATTCGCAAGCCTGGCCTATTATTATAGGTCCTGAACCAATTATAAGTATCTTATGCAGATCTTTTCTTTTCGGCATAGAAATCCCTGTTCATGTATACTAATCGGTGATTATAACATAGCCAAAAGTATCTGGCAAATCATTTTATATCTATTTTTGACGTCTATAACAAATACCGTTAAACAACCCCTTGCTCAAGCATAGAGTTGGCAACCTTGACAAATCCGGCTATATTCGCGCCAAGGACATAGTTATCAGGCTGGCCATATTCAGCTGCCGCTTTTCTGGCTGAACTATGTATTGATTTCATTATGAGCTTTAACCTGGCATCAACTTCATCCCTTGTCCAGGCTAGCCTTTGCGAATTCTGGCTCATTTCAAGACCTGACGTTGAAACGCCACCCGCGTTTGCAGCCTTGCCCGGACCATATAATATGCCTGCCTTGATAAATTTCTGCACGCCTTCAGGCGTTGTGGGCATATTAGCGCCTTCAACCACAAGGAAACAACCGTTCTTCAGCAGGACCTGCGCTTCATCTTTGTCTATCTCGTTTTGTGTCGCCGAAGGGAAGGCCGCCTGACATTTTATGCCCCACGGCATTTTACCTTCGTAATAATCAACTCCATATTTGGCAGCATATTCTTTTATGCGGCCCCGCCTGATATTTTTAATTTCCATAACATATCGCAGTTTTTCGTCGGTTATACCTTTAGGGTCATATATAAAACCTGAAGAATCCGAAAGCGTGACCGGTTTTGCGCCTAACTGATTGAGTTTTTCAACCGTATACTGGGCAACGTTTCCCGAGCCTGAAACAACGCACACCTTGCCTTTTAGCGAATCTTTTCTCGTCTCAAGCATTTCCTGGGCAAAATAAACAGCGCCATAACCTGTCGCTTCGGGCCTTATCAATGACCCGCCCCAGTTCAGCGATTTACCGGTAAGAACACCTGTAAACTCATTTTTGAGCCTCTTGTATTGCCCAAAAAGAAACCCTATTTCCCGACCGCCTACACCTATATCACCGGCAGGCACATCTGTATCAGGACCTATATGCCTGAATAATTCTGTCATAAAAGACTGACAAAACCGCATAACCTCGTTGTCCGTTTTTCCCTTGGGATCAAAATCAGAACCCCCTTTTGCCCCGCCCATTGGAAGGGTGGTAAGGGAATTTTTAAAGACCTGTTCAAAGGCAAGAAACTTAAGCAGGCCCAAATACACCGTAGGATGAAGCCTTAGGCCTCCTTTATAAGGACCTATAGCACTGTTAAATTGTATGCGAAAACCCCTATTCACCTGTATATCGCCTTTGTCGTCAATCCAGGGAACGCGGAATATTATAATCCTTTCAGGTTCCGTTATACGCTCAAGTATCTTCGCTTTTTCGTATCCGGGATTACGCTCAAGGACAGGTTTCAAGCTTGACAAGACCTCTTCAACCGCCTGGTGAAATTCCGGCTCATTTGGATTACGTTTTTTCACCTGATCAATAACCTTTGTCGCATACGCAGACATATTCAAAACCTCCATTTTTTTATCGTGCCTTTTCACGAAATCTCTTTATTATGGCCGCCGCCGCTTTTTTTGCCATACCCATAGCCTCAATCACAGTTCCCTCGCCGCCAACAACATCACCTCCGGCATAAACCGCGTCAATTGATGTCATCATTGTCGCGGGATCAACTACTATATCGGAATATTTATCTATCCTTAAATCCGGCGTAGCCTGTATAAGAACCTGATTGGCCATAAGGCCCACCGCTATCACCGCTTGATCGCAATCAAGAGTGAATTCACTGCCTTCAATCGGCACAGGCCTCGGCCTGCCGGTTTTATCGGGTTCTCCGAGCCGGCACCTGCGGCATTTAATAAATTTTACATTCCCCTTTGTCCTATCGCCTGCAAATTCAACGGGCTGGATAAGAAAATCAAAACGTATCCCTTCTTCCTTGGCATGATGTATCTCAAGCCTGCGGGCAGGCATCTCATTTTCCGTCCTTCTGTATAATACGCTCACATCAGGGGTTATGCCGTTGATCTTCTGGAGCCTCAACGCCACCCTGGCCGCGTCCATAGCCGTATTGCCGCCGCCAATAATAATAATATGCGAACCAACATTGACAGGCGTATGATAGTCTGGGAACTTATAAGCGCCCATGAGATTTACCCTTGTCAAAAACTCATTGGCCGAATAGACATTGCATAAATTCTCACCGGGTATATTAAGAAATGACGGCACGCCGGCTCCGAGCCCAAGAAAGACAGCGTCAAAACCCTGTTTAAAAAGTTCATCCATGGTCACTGTTTTACCGGCAATAATATTACACTGCAATTCAACTCCTAATTTATTAAGATACCTGATCTCAAAATCAAGAACATCTTGAGGAAGTCTGAAAGACGGTATGCCGTATCTTAAGACCCCGCCGGGCTTATGCAGGGCCTCAAAGATGGTAACCTTGACGCCTGTCCTTGCAAGCTCTCCGGCACAGGATAAACCTGCCGGGCCGGACCCTATTACTGCGGCCTTAAAACAAGATAGACTTTTATCTTTATGCCCGTGGAAGGCGATATCGCCCTTAAGCCCGAAATCCGCGGCAAAACGCTCCAGAAAATGTATGTTTATGGCCTTGGCGGAGGCAAAGGGTTCTCCTTTTTTTGTGAATACGCACGACTTCCTGCATTGATATTCGGCAGGACAGACCCTGCCGCATATAGAAGGGAAATTATTCTTTTCCTTAATAGTAAGATAGGCGGCCTTATAATCTTTGTTAACAATTTCGGTAATAAATTTTTTTATGTCTATCCCCACAGGGCAGCCCTGACTGCATGATGGGTTCTTGCACTGCAGGCACCTTGAGGCCTCGTCAAGGGCCTGTTGTTCGGAATAAACAGACACAACCTCATCGAAACCGTTGGACCTGATTTGGGCGTCTGTCTCAATTGGCTTTACTGGATCTTTCTTCATTCTATCCGCAGTTGTTTTTTTAATGTCTGATATCCGGTACCGTATATCCGCTATCTACCCAGGCGGCATATATGCTCTTCTTTATCTATATACGCGCGCGATCTGTTAATCAATTCGTCCCAATCCACAAGATGGGCATTAAATTCCGGGCCGTCAACACAGCTAAATTTGACCTGGCTTCCGATCTTGACCCTGCAACCCCCGCACATACCGGTGGCATCGACCATCAGAGCGTTAAGAGAGACGATAGTCTCCACGCCAAAAACTTTGGTAACTTCTGAAACCGATTTCATCATCGGAATAGGTCCAACAGCATAAACCAGAACGGGTTTCGGGCCGGCATCTGCCAAGTTTAACACCTCTGACAATATGCCTGTGACAAAACCCTTTCTTCCGTATGAGCCGTCATCCGTGGTAATGTGCAGAATATCGGATACCAACCTAATCTTTTCCTCTAATAACAAAAGGCCTTTTGTCTTTGCGCCCAGGATAACAGTAATATGATTGCCGGCCTCTTTCATAGCCCTGCCTATAGGATATAATTCGGCTATGCCAAGACCTCCCCCTACCAATACTACGTTACCATATCTCTTTATCGGGGTAGCATGACCCATAGGTCCGGCTACAGCATACACGGAATCTTCTTGACTCATCGCTGATAATAGTCGTGTGCTGAAACCTATCTCTTGAATTATCAGCGTAATAGAACCCGACACAGGGTCTTTGTCTACAACAGTAAGAGGTATCCTCTCGCCCTGTTCTTTTGCCATGACAACAACAAATTGGCCGGGCTTAATCTTTGCCGCTATCAAAGGCGCGTGAATAACAAGTCGGGTTATCTTTGTCCCAAGGCATTGTGCTATAGTATTCTTTTCCAATATTTTCATAGATAGCCTTTTAGAAAGACGTCGGTGCTTGAACACGGGATATAAAAAATAGGTGCCTTTTTCCTCCGACAATCATTGTCGAAAAAAGACACCTTTGTCATACATACGATTTAATATAACATAAAACAAAATTATGTCAACATTATTTTGCGCCAAAAATCCTTCAGGTCCGGCTTATCAATAAGCCTAAGAACGTTTTTTGTAAATTGCTCACCGGTAATTCCGGTGCCCCTTCCGGTAATGAGCATTTTTTTATCGGCGCCGCAAACGTCAAGAACCATATCCATTTTTTCAGCCAAAGACGAATAACCAATATGCCTTAGAAGCATAGCTCCCGCGCGGATCATGGAACTGGGATCGGCATATTTCTGCCTACCCTCTTCAACCATCCGCGGCGCGCTACCGTGTATTGCCTCAAACATTGACCAGTGTGTCCCTATATTAGCACTGCCAGCGGTCCCGACACCACCCTGCAGTTGGGCCGCTTCATCCGTAAGTATATCCCCATAGAGGTTAGGCAGGACTATTACCTTGAAATCGCCTCTCCTTGCCGGGTCTATAAGTTTGGCGGACATTATGTCCACATACCACTCATCTAATTTAATATTTGGGTATTCCTGCGCTATCCGGTAAGCTGTCCTGGAAAACCTGCCGTCCGTTGCCTTGATCACATTTGATTTCGTAACCGCCGTAACGCGGTCTATATTATTCTTATCGGCATATTCAAAGGCCATCCTGATAATCCGCTCCGAACCCTGGCGCGTCGCTACGCTGAAATCCACACTGATATCATCGGCAATATCAAACCCCCTGGAACCAAGTATATAAGCGCCTTCGGTATTTTCCCGGAAAAAAACCCATTCTATTTTTTCTTTCGGTATCCTGAACGGGCGCACATTAGCAAACAGGTCAAGCTGGCGTCTCATGGCGACATTAGCGCTTTCTATATTAGGCCATTTGCCGCCCGCTTGAGGCGTTGTAGTTGGGCCTTTCAGTATTACATGACAACTCTTAAGCTCATCGAGAACATCATCAGGTATGGCCTTATTATGCCTTACCCTGTTCTCTATCGTAAGCCCGGTTATGTCCTTAAAAGAGATCTTTCTCGCGGCAATCTTATCGCGTAATACATGCGTTAAGACCTCCCGCGCGTGCTTTGATATCTCAAGACCTATACCATCGCCGGGGCATATACCGATGATAATAGCCGGCAGGTTGGAATAATCAGTCTCTTCACGGGGCATTTTCATCTTGTCTATCCGTTCCAGCTGTTCCCTGATTATCGCGCCGAATTTGTCCTTCGCCTTTTCTATGACATCATCATACATAAGAGGGCCTTCCTGCTTAAAGGATAGCTAAATAGCGGTCGAGCTCATGCCTTGTGACCTGTTTCTTATACTCATTCCATTCATCTTTTTTATTTCTTATGAAATATTCAAACACCTTATCGCCGAGGGCCTTCCTGACAAGAGGGCTGTTTTCGGTTATCCTTATGGCATCATAGAGATCGTCAGGTAAAGACTCTATGCTATGGACATTTCTTTCATCTTCCGTCATATTATAAATATTATTGGTGACCTGTTTCGGGAGCTTATATCTTTTCCTTATACCCTCGAGGCCGGCCGCGAGCATGACCGAAAACGCCAAATAAGGATTACACGCCGGGTCAGGGTTTCTCATCTCAATCCTTGTTGCCATTTCCTTACCCGGCTTATACATAGGCACCCTGACCAGGGCTGACCTATTCCTATGCGCCCATGACACATAGACAGGAGCTTCATACCCCGGCACAAGCCTTTTGTAAGAGTTTACCCATTGACAGCATACGGAGCATATCTCCTTGGCATGCATTAACAACCCTGCTATAAAATACCTGGCCGTATCCGATAGGTGGTATTTATCGTTTTTATCATAAAACGTGTTTCTCCTGCCTTTGAACAATGACATGTGCGTGTGCATGCCACTTCCATTAATACCGTAAACAGGCTTTGGCATAAAAGTCGCGTGCATATTCTGCTGCATCGCCACCTCCTTAACGATCATCCGGTATGTCATAACATTATCCGCCATGAGAAGCGCCTCGTTATAACGAAGGTCTATTTCGTGCTGGGAAGAGGCCACCTCATGATGCCAGTATTCCACCTCAATACCCATCTTTTCAAGGGCAAGGACCGTTTTGCGCCGCAGATCCTGGCCTATGTCCATAGGCGTTAAGTCAAAATATCCGCCTTTATCAAGTATCTCCGTGCCCCCGGAATTCCTGAAATAAAAATACTCGAGTTCAGGTCCGACATTAAAAGTGTAACCCATCTTTTTTGCCTCGGCAATATTCCTTTTTAAGACATAACGCGGGTCTCCCCCAAAGGGTTTACCGTCGGGCTCGACAACATCACAGAATATCCTTGCCACAGGCCCTTCCTCTGTAGCCCACGGCATAATCTGGAAGGTAGAGATATCAGGCCTTACTACCATATCGGATTCTTCGATACGAGAAAAACCCTCTATTGACGATCCGTCAAAACCCATGCCCTCATCCAGGGCATGGGGCAATTCCTGCACCGGGATATCGAAACTCTTTAAAAAACCCAGGACATCCGTAAACCACAAACGTAAAAAGGCTATCCTTTTCTTTTTGACTGTCTCTAATATCTCTTGTTTGGTCATAATACTCTCCTTGATCTTTACGCGTTATACTATAAAAAATTCATATATACCGGCCGCCCCATTTCGGGCAAATCGCCGCGGGCAAGGCCGCGGGACGGATTAGAATACCTCCCTCTCTTCACTGTAAGACAAGTCAAGAAAATTACGGAGTTTTTTGCTGCGAATAGGGTGGCGCAATTTACGCAGGGCCTTTGCCTCTATCTGCCTTACCCTTTCCCTGGTGACATGGAATATGGTCCCTACCTCTTCCAGGGTCCTGGGGTAACCATCACCTATGCCAAACCTTAATTTTAACACCTGCTTTTCCCTTTCCGTCAATGTATCAAGGACACCGTCCATCTGTTCCTTGAGCATCGAATAGGCGGTGGCGCTGGCAGGCGACATCGCCCTTTTATCCTCTATAAAATCGCCGAAATGCGTGTCACCTTCATCTCCGACCGGGGTCTGCAGTGATATCGGCTCCTGGGCTATTTTTAATATACCCCTCACCTTCTCGACGGAAAGGTCCATGTGCCGGGCTATCTCCTCCGGGGTCGGTTCCCTGCCTGTCTCCTGAACAAGCGACCTGGATACCCTGACAAGCCTGTTTATGGTCTCTGTCATATGAACAGGTATCCTTATAGTCCTGGCCTGGTCCGCGATCGAGCGGGTAATAGCCTGGCGTATCCACCATGTGGCATATGTGGAAAATTTATAACCTCTCTTGTATTCAAATTTATCAACGGCCTTCATGAGGCCTATATTGCCTTCCTGTATAAGGTCTAAAAATGAAAGCCCCCTGTTCGTGTATTTTTTAGCAATTGAGACCACAAGCCTCAAATTCGCCTCAACAAGGATCTTTTTGGTCTTCTGGAAATTTGCCTCTCTCTTCTTTATATTGAATATAAGCTGTCTAATCTTATCCTGGCCGAAACCGAATTCCTTTTCTATCTTCCTGATATTCTTATTGAGGCCCGCGAGCTGCGAAAACCTTCTTAACCTCTTAAGCCTGTTTACCTCCTTCTGTATTCTCTCGATCTGTTCGGCATGCATCTTGATCCTAAAACCCATTTCCTCAATAAATGTGGTCACAAGGACGAATTTGCACAAGATCTCTTTTATGGTCTTTTGACTCTTTGTCCTCTTTAATTTTTTCAAAAGTTTCGCGATACGGGTAACAGGTTTTATCTTGGCGGGGGCCAGGTCCTCTTTTATATAATCCTCTGGATTCAATTCTTCGTTGACAATCTTTTGGGTAAGTTCCTTGACATACTCAACGCTTAGCCTGCAATCGAATATAACATCCCTAAAACCGTTTTCGGCCTCTTCTATCCTTTTGGCCAGACTTATCTCATCCTCTCTTGAAAGAAGCGGTATCTGACCCATCTGGCGAAGATACATCCTGACAGGATCATCCATGGGCCCGTCAGACTTAGGGGAAAGCGCATGTTTAGCAGCTTTGTCTTTTTCGCGGGCCGATTCCGAATCAAGGAGTTCTATATGCTCCCGGTCAAGAGTGGAGAGAATCTCATCTATATCCTCGGATGATGTTACGTCTTCCGGTAATATTTGGTTTATCTCGTCAAAAGTAAGATAACCCTTGGCCTTGCCGAGGCTTATCAGCTCTTTTATCTTGGCCGCGGGAACAGCGCTCTGCGCCCACGCCTGCCCGGATAGCGTTTTACTTGAACAATTTAAGTCCGCGATTTCGGCCGTATCACGATTCGCGGCCCCGGTGGAAGGTTGCGTCTTTATAGTTTTATTTTTTTTCTTGACCGTGAAACTTTTTTTCTTCTTTACCACTTTTTTCTTGGCCATCAAATCCTCTCGCTGCTTAAGGCGTCGAGCTGTTTTATAAGCTTCATAAGCTTATCATCGTCTCCCGCGGATTCCGCCTGCTTTATCATCGTTGTCAGGGTCTGTTCTTTGCGCGCGAGACAATCGCGTTTTACGCGGACAACGCAATCGTGAAGCGTCTTACGCCTGTCAACAAGCTTTTCAGATTCCTCAAACGCTTCATATATTATACTGCTAAGCCCTTCATCACCTATGCGTTCAATTACCTTGCGTCCGCTGGGTATCTTGTTTTCATCAAGCAGTCGATAGATAACATCCACTATCCTGCGTATATCAGCGCTGGCAAATTCTTCTATATCAAGGACTGTCCTGACATTGCGGGCTATCGCCTCCTCCTCCATCATAAGGTTTATGATTATCTTTTCAGCCGGAGGTATCCTGTTGACGGATATCGCGCTTTTTGATTCAGAGATAGAAGAGTAATCGGATTTTATTTTTGACAACTCATCCAGCAGGACATCCTCCTGCACAAAAAGAGTTTTTGACAGCCTTTTGATATAATCAGATCTAAGAACGCTGTTCTCTATCCTCTTTATGGTCGGCAGCATTTCCGCTGTTATGCGGGCCTTATCTTCCGAATGGGCCGGATTATATTTATTAAGAAGCAGCGTTAGCTTATAGTCAAAAAGATTGGGGGCGGAATCTACAATCTTTATCAGCCCTTCAGCCCCCTGCCGCCGGACATAACTGTCAGGGTCATCCCCTTTGTCGAGAGTAGCAACCCTTACAAAAAGCCCTTCGGAGACAAGCAGGTCGAGACCCCTTAATGACGCGGCCTCACCGGCGGCATCCGCATCATATACTATGACCGCGTTCTCCGTGAACCTCTTGATGA
The DNA here is from genome assembly GCA_041650035.1 of Candidatus Omnitrophota bacterium. GTDB lineage: Bacteria > Omnitrophota > Gorgyraeia > JABMRG01 > JABMRG01 > JAQUQI01. The sequence continues at coordinate 67,303 of JBAZLY010000002.1, forward strand.
GCCTTATCTGTTCAATGGTAAGGGCTGTCCCGAGCGTGGCCACAATGTTTTTTATGCCGTTTTGAAATGGGAGTATCAGGTCTAAATACCCCTCTACAATAATAACATAATCCTTTTTCCTGATCTCATCTATAGCAAGGTTTAAGCCGTAAAGATGCCTGCCTTTGACATAGATCTCGCTCTCGGGAGAATTCATATACTTTGGCAGAGAATCGTCAAGTGTCCTGCCGCCAAAGGCTACAACCCTTGAACGCATGTCAAATATCGGGAAAATGGCCCTGGCCCTGAACCTGTCATAAAAACCATTATTCTTGCCGGGCATGACCAATCCGGCCTTTTGGAGAACTGACTCTGAAACACCCTTGGATTTGGCGTATTTCAGCAATCCATCCCATTCGCCGGAGGCATAACCGATTTTAAAAAAACCCACCGATTCGGCATTCAGCCCGCGCCGGGCCAGGTATTCTCTGCCTGCGGCGGCCTTTGCGGAGGCCAGCAAAACCGCGTTATAATATTCCACGGCGAGCTGATTAACGCGATATAATCCCGCTGAAGACCTGCCCGCCGGTGAACCATGCCTATAATTACCTTTTATGCCGGAAAGAGCTATTCCCGCCTTGTCAGCTAAAAGCCTTAAAGCCTCCATGAATTCAAGGCCTTCATGCTTCATTACAAAGGATATCATATCGCCGCCGGCGCCACAACCAAAACAATGATATATACCCTTAACAGGGCTTACCACAAACGATGCCGTTTTTTCATGGTGAAATGGACAGCATGCCTTAAAATTCCTGCCTGCCTGTTTTAACGGTATATAAGCCCCTATTATATCCGCTATATTAAGCTTTGAATGTATCTGTTCAATAATACCTTCTAAATCATTGGCCATCCTAAACCCGGTATCCGCTGTAAGCTATCTCTTTACCCTTATAAAACCTGAACATGGGGTGATTTCCATCTCTTGGCCGCGGGTTATAGAATCAAGGAGTATGTTAAGCCCAAGGCTGTCGCTTGAGATATGGCCCGCGATAAGGATATTCAATTTGTGTTTCTTGGCCTTTTTAAAATTATCCTCGCTCATATGCATAGAAATTATGGTTTTGACATCGGCCTTTACAAGCTCGGGAAATATTTTCTTCGAACCGCCTGTGCCGCCTGTCATCTCCACAATAACCTTACCGCAGGGATTTGACAACTTTCCCAGTATAACCCTCGGCCCGGTGCCGGTCTTTATGGCATATTTATATTCGGGCTCTTCCGAGATAAGATCAACGATATCCTGAACGGTCTTGGGCCTGTTTTTTGATATCAGCTTTTGCAAATATTCCGACACGCAGTTATCGGCAACAGTATGGGCGCACATAAAGGGGATGCCTAAAAGTGCCGCCGCATCCACCGCGCGCATAACATTGGCGGGGTGCGTCCTCCTGCTGACCTCTTCTATCCTTTCATCAAGAAGTTTTTTTGCTTTTTTTCTGGAGACACCTGCGTCCTCCAGCAGGTCAAGCTGTATATCCATAACCTTATGCAATGCAGACAGGGCAGGACCCTCGGGGTGATGTGAAAGCACCATATCTATGCCTTTACCTTTGCCCCTAAGCATCTCGGCAAACATTATCTCCTGGGTCTCCATGTCAATACCGGCAAGAATATTTTTTATCTCATGGACATGCTCGCCAAAAAGTATCCTTGTATCCCCATAAGGATTGAAAAGCCTGTCCATGTCGAAATCCTCCTTACCGGCAGGGTCTAAACCGTCATATTCCTTCTTAACAGACAATAAAAAATCCTTAACACCTTTTTCGCCGCGCGGATCGTGCCTTATGCCTTCGGCAACAGCACTGTCATAGAAATCCTTTAGCTTCAATTTCTACCTCTCTTTTACTTCAGTTTTCCAATGGGTTTATTTATATTTAGTCTTTTTTCCGGCGAGATCAAATATAAAGGTGCCAGCGGTCTCTTCAGGCAGCCAAAATGTAAGAGATGTGTACGTACTTTCAACGGCCTTGACCAGAAACCCTCCCGTGCAGGATTTTTCCTCAATGGAATCTCTCAAATAATCGCTTGGGATGAGCCCCAGGGCCGTCACAATTATTCCCGATAATATCACTCCCCTGCCAAAACCAATCACCGCGCCGCCTAATCTTTCAAGCTGGGGTATAAGCTGCACATTCATTATCTTTAGTAATAACGCGAACCCATATTTGAATATCAGCCTGATAAGCTGGATGATTACAATAAAGCATAAAAACTGCGAAAGCCAGACAGGCAATTCAAAATTCACGACAAGGACATTCGCCGTGCGGGCATACCATATTACCGCGCAAACAAGGCTTACCAATATGCCCAAAAAATTAAACAACTCCGCGGTGAGCCCGAGTTTGGCCCCGATATATACAGCCCTCAAGCTTATGATTAGCACTATTACATCAAGCCAATTAATATTTTTTAAGATTTCCATATAGTTTTATATCAAATAATAGTCAATATATATCATACAAAAAGCCAAAAGTCAAGGGCATTAGATTTTTGGGGACTCCTGCCTTTGACAAAACCGCAATTAAGCCGTCAAAAAATGCTGAAGTCACAGCAAATAATTTTCAATTTATATAACCAACACTCTATTTAGGTTACTCTTTTATGAACTTGCTCTTATCCGCATATAATGAATATTTAGCAAAAACCTTAATTTTCGAAATTAATTTATTAACTTGAGCAGGAATTTGATCAACATCACTATTCATAACCACATAAAAATCTATTTTTTCATCATTCGCATATTTTAATAGTTCATTCTCATCAAATCCATTAAGCATTTTATTTGCTATCCCGCCACTATAAAAATCTGCCGAATAAGGCACCTGACAAAGATAAATTAATTCAGAGCCATCCTCCTTAGCTTTATCAAACGTCTTGCATATTATTTTATGAGATTTCTTTAGCCCTTCATTAGGCGCAATAGTGAATAAGGCAACAGTAAAAAGAAAAGGCATAAAACACACAAAGAAAATAAAGACCTTAAAACTTGTAAACCATTTGACTTTAGCAGCAACATTTAAAGCCTGATTATATTCAATCAGATAGACTATCAACACAGCAAATGCTGGTAAACCAGGCAACACATAGGTTATCAGAATATTCCCTGCTAAAGTAAAAAATAATAAGGGTGACAGAAACCACAACAAAAAATACGAAACCCAACTATCCTTGAATAGGCAATCGATAATTTTCTTTTTTCTAACAGTATACTGAATATTAAAAATGAAAATACCGAGCCATGGCAAGGCTGCCAAAATAAAAAACAACCAAATCATACCTCGAGGAAAATCATGGACACTGCCATACAAATCCCCGCTCCAGGCATGGTAAATAAAGCGCATGAAATGCTCACCTATAAAAAAATATCTTAAGAAACCGGGAGTTTTGATTTCAGCAGCAATATACCATGGTAAGGATATTGCCAGCATTAAAATAGTTCCCCCAATCCAGGGAAAACTGCGTATCGCCTTAGCCCACTTTTTTTGAAATGATACCCATACAATAATAGGAAATAAAGTTAAAACAACACCAACCGGCCCCTTAGATAGCAAGCTTAAACCTATTCCTAAAAAAAATGCATATCCCCAAAGAAGCTTATGACGACTAACCTTTTCTTCTATCGCTAACAAAAATGCACTCATTGATAAGGTAATTGAAAACGATAACGCAGGATCAGTCATAACTCCACCTGACATAATATAAAATAACCCCACCGTTAATAATACTAAGCATGACTTTAATGCAAACACATTATTTCTAAAATTCTTTGCTGATAAAAACAAAAAGATCATATTGCCTATTGCAAATAACAAAGAAGGCAATCTAGCTGCGGTCTCCGAAACACCGAATAATTTAAAGCTCAATGCCGTTGCCCATATAGAAAGCGGCGGTTTAGCCCAAAAGGGAATTCCCGGGTCAGTTTGAGGTGTAATCCAATTATTCGTTGCAAGCATCTCACGAGCAATTTCAGCATAACGAGATTCCGTTTTATCCATTAAAGGGCATGCTCCTAGTGCAATAAAACGTAAGCAAATAATAGCAAATAACAAAAACAAAAAAAATTTCACTTCTGAAAAATTATGGCTTGCTGTCAGTTTATTCATTTTTATTGAAGTTTGTCGGTATTTTTTAGTTTGAAATATCGCTTTTTATGCCTTTTAGATCTTTTGCCTTGACCCGGGGTAAAATACCTGATTCGCTTTTGCCGGCATTAGGAATTGGAGGCGTCAAGAAACAACCCGGCATACTCCTGATTCCCATAGGCGGCGATAAAGGCATCGACTACCAAAGGATCGAAACAGCTTCCCTTTTTTTCTTTAAGCCTTTCGAGAGCCTGCCGCCTGTCGATAGGTTCTCCTTCCAGATGCGTTGAGGTCATAGCGTCAAAGGCATTGCAAACAGCTATAACGCGCGATGCCATAGGTATGGCGTTACCCTTCAATCCGTCAGGGTAACCCGTGCCGTCAAAATTCTCATGATGATACCGGATAACATCAAAACTGTCTCCGATCTCCTTGATAGGCTTTAATATATTCTGGCCTATAATAACATGCTCCTTGAAATGTTCCTTTTCCTCTTCGGTTAAAACAGAATGTTTTTTTAGTATCCTGTCCGGTATGCCTATTTTGCCTACATCATGCAAAAGCGAGGCCACATGAAGCGTCTCATAAAAAGAATCGCTAAAATTGACGTAAGGAAGCAGCCTTTCGAGTTCTTTAGCCGTTGCCATCGCGTAATCGCTCAATCTCTGGGTATGGGCATAAGTATATCCGTCCTTTGAATCAATGGCAAAACTGAATGCCGATGCCGCGTCTAAAAACAATGCGTGCTCTTCCTTATACAACGCGTCTAATTTGCGTATCCTCTCTTTGAGTTCTTCATACATCCGTGCGTTCTCAAAAGCAATGGCGGCATTATTGGCCAAGGTGGATAAAAGCGAAAAATCATCGCTCGTGTAGATATTTCCAGATAGTTTCGCTCCAAGCACTATGAAACCGATAATCTGGCCCCTTAAAAAACTCGGGACACATAAGGCAGCGCCTGATCTTTCCATAGCCATCCTTATGTGGTCGAGGGTCTTTTTAAGGACGGGCCTCTGCGGAAAGATCTTGTCACCCTGTATCCAGCTTAAAACACTCTCATAACTTATAGGCTCTTTTTTTTCAACGAGCCATTTAACCAGCGGATTATCCGCGTCTATCTTATCCAGGGTATCCTGCCCTTTAAAACCCCTGCGCACCTCTCGGATATAGGCATTTGCCGTTTTATTGTAAATATATGCTGAACTTCCGGTGATCCTTATCTCTTTTGATATAAATCTTACCATCAGGTTCAGAAGTTTTCTTGTATCGGTTATTAGTGTCATACCTTTGGCAACTTTTTTTAAAACCAGCATATAATCATATCCGCGTTGATACAAGAACGCGTCGGTAAATCTGGCAAGAAATTCCTCCAGTGTCCTTATAAAAACGGTAAGGATAAAAACCGCGGCTATGGGCAGTATCCATCTGTTCATATTAAAAGTAACGGATAGGTGCCGCTGAAGGATAAAGACAAACGCCACGAAGCTTCCAACGCTTGCCCCGTAAAGTGTTGAGAATATCAGCGTCCGCCTCTTTATGACCTCAACACCCATAAGACGTACCACGTATGTGGCAATAGCTACAAAAAGATTAGCGAGGGCAACAAAATACAGGGCCATCGGACCTATAACAGGAACGGAAATACCGTAAATTGTAAAAAACATCAAGCTGCCGCCGCTTAGCCCGCATACCCCCGCTATCGTAACATATTTCATCTGGCGTTTGCCTATATCGCTAAGCTTGCCAAACGATTTATGCATAAGATAATGCGCGTAAATAGGCAAAGCGGCAAAAAACAGCATAAAAACCGGGTGAAGTATGCCGGGGTCGTTAAAATTCAGGCCAAGTTTAAATGACACGCTCTTAACAATCAACGGCGTGAAACTTAAACATGAAAAAATCACCGCAATCGTATAACCCGCGGACAAGGCCTTTCTGCTTTTGCCAGTCAAGCCTAAAAGTTTTACGATAAAATGGAAATAAAATATAGGAACAAAAGAGACCCCGATATAAGAGACCCTGGCAAAAAATAACGCATAATCCTTATCGTTGAACAGGCAGAATAATAAAGTACATAACGAAAACTCCGCGATAGAAAGCATCAGCAGATAATAACTTCTTACGATCTCACCTCTCCTACCGCGAAAATAAATAAGGCTTCCGAGCAAAAGAGTGATAACAAGCGTAAAGACGGAACCTGCCAAATAATGTAATCTGTAATAACACATACTCAACCTATATTTGAAGTAAACCGGCAGGACTATGGCCTGTTTAAATATCCATAATGAACCGGCTCGCTATTCTATCTTGCCCTGCTCAAAGGCCTTTAAAAAGGCCGCGACTACATAAGGGTCGAATTGCGCAGACGCGTTTTTTTGGATCTCATCCCTTGCCGTTAAAGGAGGAAGTCCTTTTCTATACGGTCTATCGGATGTCATAGCGTCATAGGTATCGGCTACGGAGATGATCCTCGCCATAAGCGGTATTTCATCCGATTTGAGACCTTCAGGATAACCCTTACCGTCATATCTTTCATGATGATATCTGATGCCACCGACAAGATCCTTTAATCCCGCGATATGCGAGACGATCTCCGCACCCAGCACGGGGTGTTTCTCTATCTCTTTTCTTTCTTCAGGCGTAAGCTGCGCGGGTTTATGCAATATATCGTCAGGCACGCCTATCTTTCCTATGTCATGCAAGACCCCCGTTATCTGCAGTCTGTGCCTGAAAAAGGCATCTTTATCTATTTCATCCATGGCACCCATAAAATCAAGTATCACCAAGCTGATATTAGTGACCCTCTGCGAATGGCCGTGCGTATAGGGGTCTCTGGCGTCTATGGCGGCGGCGAATGCCACCGACGAATGCATGAATAGCCTGTGCTCTCTTTTGTAAAGATTTTCAAGCTCAAACGCCTTTCTGTCTATCTCAAAATATAACTGCGAATTTTTAAGCGCGATAGCCGCCTCGTTGGATAGAGCGCTGAACAGATCCATATCATCCTGCGAGAAAAAATCACCGTTTTTCTTTTCCCCGAGTATAAGCACGCCTAAAAGATCATCCCTGAAAAAACAGGGCACGCTCAATGCCGCGTGAAGGGTAGACATAGTGTCTTTTATCTGGAACAGGTCAGACTTAAGCGACCCGGGTATTCGTCTTTGGTTAAAATTATTCATCCACTTCAAGACATCATCCAAAGCGAGCGGTCTTTTTTTTTCGCTAAGCCACATTATCAGGGCATTTTCAGACCTCAAACTTATCAGGCCATCGCCGATGTCACCCCTTGAGGCCTTCAGAACATACGAAGAGGATCTGCTATCAAACAGGAATACAGCGGCATTTGCGAGCTTAAGCTTCGCGGATATTATGTGCACAATAAGGTTTAGCAGTTTTTTTGGGTCACGAATCTTCGACATGCCTTCGGCCGCGTCCTGCAAGGTCTTCTGGTATTCGTACTTCCTGCGAAAAAGGAATCTGCCGGCAACATTATATATAGTTTTTTCAACCGGACGGATTACGAGGGTTACAAGCAGAAGTGAAAACGCGGGGACAATCCAACGATTATCGCCTATATAAGGCTTAAGGAATTGTTCACCGGCTATAATCGCGAGCATAAAAAGTCCTATCGAAAAACCGAATATACCTGCGAATATCGCCGTCTCACGTATAATAATCTCAATATCCATAAGACGATGACGTATTATAGCATAGGCAATAATCATAAGCGAAATTGAAATAAAAACAAAACCAGGCGGATATATCTCAAAACCATAATTAACAGCGAAATCAATTCCTGCCAAAAAATATAGCCCAAAAGCAACTAACACATACTTGAGTTGTTTTTTTAAAAAAAGATTAGTTTCATTATAAAATTTCCCAATTGTTTTATATGAACCTCTACCAGCTAAGAAAAATAAAAAAATAATATAAAAAATATGCAGAACTCCTGCTTTCGGGTAATACCCCCATATATTTGAATAATGCCCATTAATAAAAATACGTGTCATCCATAGAAAATAAATAAAAAACAAGCCAATAACATAAAATATTCTTATCGCTACGTATTCTTTTTTTGCTCCAATAAAAGATATAGCAAAATTAAAATATACGATCGGTAAAAATATAATAAACGAATACCCAATTTTAATAACCAAATCAACAGGCAATAAATCAGGAAAACCAAACAATATAAACCATGAAAATTGCCATCCAAACGTCGTTAAACTTAATAAAAAAAATAACCGATTCGTATGAAAACGAGAATTTTTTATTATCACAAAAATTCCCATTAGAAGAAACAAAATTGAGCTTAACAAAGGTGGGTATGAATATAAATTTAAATGCATATTATATATATTGGACACCTCTTATAGCGATCTCGGGAGGAATGGGTATTACTGAACCATTCTGTCCAACAAAACCAATTTTTTGCCGACCTTCACCGTGTATTTCGTTGGTAACTTTATTAACAAATGTAAAAATAAGTTCAAATGTGGTAATTTTTGGATTTTTAACCTCTACCTTTATTTCAATATCATCAAACAACAAAGCCTCTTTCTTAAATTTCATACTAGCCTCTATCGTAACCATTTTGATCTTTTTATTTATAAAAAACATCGGGTCCGGCGTAACCTGCCTAAAAAATTCCTCTCTAGCAACACCTTGCCAATAAAAATAATTTGCGAAATAAACATTGCCAAATAAATTGGTATCTCGTAAATATACACGGATATTGATTGAGAAATTTTTTTTTGCCATAGCCTATTCCCTTCCAAGGTTATTTTTTATGTAACAAATTAAATCATTCACGGTCTTAATACCTTGTGTGTCTTCGGTTGAAATTTCAAAATTAAACTTCTCTTTCACAATAAAGGATAATTCCGCGAAACCAAAAGAATCAATAGCTAAGTCTTCAATTAATAGCAAATCGTTTTTTATTTTCGCGCAATCAATATCAAGCAACTCTGAAAACATACCTTTAACAGTTTCCTCTATATTAATATTCACAAGTCCTCCTAATTTCCTTTTACATCTTTGAAAAAAGCAGGCACGCGTTATTATTGCCAAATCCAAATGAATTGGAAAGGGCAATGTCCACGTTGCGTTTAAGATGCTTTTTCATGATGTGATTAAGCCTACAGTCCTCATCAGGGGTTTCAAGGTTAACCGTAGCGTGCATCTTGCCTGATATTATTGTCAAGGCGCATACAGCTGCCTCAATCGCTCCAGCGGCGCCTAAGGTATGGCCTATCATAGACTTAGTGGAACTTACCGGTATATGTTGCGCGTCTTCCTTAAACACATTGACTATCGCCTTGGCCTCCGCCTTATCATTCGCGATAGTGGAGGTCCCGTGGGCATTTATATAATCAACGTCTTTTGGCGTAACAGCCGATTCGTTAAGGCATAACCTCATAGCCCTTGCCACGTCGATAGCATCAGGCCGCGGCATAACGATATGATAAGCGCCTGATGTCACGGAATAGCCTTTTATCTCGGCATATATGTCGGCCTTTCGCGCGAGCGCGTGGTCAAAGGATTCCAGTATCAGGACAGCCGCTCCTTCCCCCATCACAAAACCATCTCTATCTTTGTCAAAAGGCCTTGATGCGGATTCCGGATTATCATTTCGCCTGCTCATTACACTTAATTTATCAAAACCCAAGAAATTATATCTCATTATAGGCGAGTCTGTCCCACCTGCTATCATAATTTTAGCCCTTCCCCGACGTATTGTGTCAAATGCCTGGCCGATACTATGAGTGCCTGACGAACATGCCGTGCAAATGGTTAAATTCGGGCCTTGGGCATTATGCACAATGGCAATCTGATTCGCGACGGAATTTGGCATTATTTTGGGGATAGAGACAGGATTGACCGCAGTATTGCCACCATCTATTATATTTACAATTTGTGTCTCCGCGAACACCATGCCTCCTAGGCCTGTGCCTACGCATACACCGGTATATTTAGGATCCGGGTTGTTTAAACGGCTGTCTTCCATGGCCATAGAGGCGGCGGCAATGGCAAACTGCGCGAATTTATCGGAGCGCCGCGCAATTATCTTATCCATGTATTGAGTGGGGTCAAAATTATCTATTGTGGAGGCTATCTTGCAGTTATACTCACTGACATCAAAGGCGGTTATTCTCCTGATATTGGATTTTCCGGACAAGCAATTTTCCCAAAAGATATCCTTGCCTATGCCGATTGGGGTCACTAATCCGATTCCGGTAATTACAACCCTCTTATCATTCAAGGCTTATTCCCCTTTTTGCACCATCCCATCGGCAATATGTATCACCTTATCGCCGTATTTGAGCTGGCGGTCATCATGAGTAACAAGAAACACGGTAGCGGATCTTTCCTTGTTTATCTTTGCCAGCAGGTCAAGTATTATCCTGCCGTTATCAGAGTCAAGGCTGGCGGTAGGCTCATCACAGAGAAGTATGGCAGGGTTGTTGATAAGACTTCTGGCAACCGCTACCCTCTGTTTCTCACCCTCCGACAGATGGGCAGGCCTGTGACGCGTTCTCTCCTTCATCCCGACAAGCTCCAGCATGCCTTCCGCTTTTGCCAAAAGGCTTGATGAATAACCTGCTTTGGCGACGGCGGGCAAAAACACGTTCTCCAATGCCGTGAGTTCATCCAGGAGATAATACTTCTGGAAGATAAAACCTATATTGTTCAACCTGAATTCCGCCCTTTTGACACGGTTAAGTAAAACGGTGTCATGCCCGTCCAGCGCGATCGTGCCACAGGTAGGCACATCTATAAGCCCCAAAAGGTTTAAAAGAGTAGTCTTACCGCTGCCCGATGGGCCGAATAATATCGAAAACTCGCCGCTTTTTATCTCGAGATTAACGTCCTTTAATGCCCGCACAACGGTACTACCGAGATGATAATCCTTCTTCAGATTCTTTACGCTTATTATAACCCTATTGTTTTTGGAATTAAATTTAGTCTTAACCATTAGTCGCCTCTTATAACCTTGATTATATTCTCTTTCCCGCTCTTTACCGCGTAATAAACGCTTGCCATAAAAGACACACCCAGGAAAAGCGCGGTCGCGTAGATATAACTGTTTATCTCAAACATCGGATAAAGATCCCCGAAAGGCATTACGATAGGATGGGCTTTAAGATACATCTGCAACAGACAATAAAGACCTGTCCCGGTAACTACTCCTATCACGGCAAACAATATCCCCTCAATGATAAAGAACGTTAAAAATATCCTGCCTTTTATGCCGATAGCCCTTAGGATACCTGTTGTTCTGCGTTTTTTCTGTGTATTGTAAAACACGATAAACGCGACCAATATTGCCGCGCAGATAATGCTTACGCCAAAAGTGATAATGCTTATAAGGTTAAAACCGTAAACAAGGTCATCTGTCCCGTAATCATCGCGGTCCTTCCAGTGTTTCAACTCCACGTCAAGATTGTAAGGCTTATACATGCTGGCGCCTTCCTGATCGATCTTCATATCATCCTTAAGGCGTATGAACACACTTGATGACCTATCCTGCAGTGTCGCAACATTTCTTAAGGTCTGCAAAGGTATAAAGATGCTGTTATTAGCTATGTAATCCCTGAAATCAGCAACACCTACTATCTTGACATATTTGTCCTTATAGACATCTTTATTGAACTTGTCTATATTGTATTCTTTGATGAATATGCCCTTCGCGGTGTCTTCAAGCGCGATATCCTCATTAATAGGTATCTTTAATTTAAAACGCCTCTTTAAGATCTTTCCCAATATTATCTCTTCCGAAACCGGCCCTGAAAAATATCTGCCCTCAACGATACTATTCTTCAGGTCCATAACCTGTTCGCCGAACTCAAGCCCCCAGGCCATGGTGACTATCCTTGAACCCTTATACTCCAAAACGCAGGGCATCTCAAGCACAGGGGTCATCTCGCCTATCGTCGTATTAAGGCCTATAGCGGCCATAACACGCTGTGTGTCATATATATACGATTGCCCCCTTAAAGGCGTAGCGTAGAGATTGCCGCTAACCTTAGGTATCAGGCCCCCTATACTTTTTTCAAAACCGTATAACATAAACCTTGAAAACAATACATTGGCGAATAAAAAACCCAAGGCGGCCGAAACAAACACAAGCGAGCCGAGATTATTAAACATATCTTTTGCCGCAAGAAATATGCTTAACTTCAGATTACGCAACATCATATACTCTCCAATGTTATAATGTTATATTTTATCATTATTAATAAATATGATAAAGAGTAAATGTTGAATTTTTAAAAAAAATTAATCGCGGGGAATTTTGTTTCTTTTAAGGGCACATTAGCAGCAGTATAAATAAAAAACGGTTAACATGATATGATCACAGGTTAAGGCCTTGGCGGTATAGGCCTTCGCGGGCAATATAAGCCTCAACAGGCCCGGGGACGAGACCATTGATAGGCCTGTTTTCCAGGATCAGGCCGCGGATCATTGTTGATGATACATCCAACGCGTTGATATCCAATGTTTTAAATCCGCTCTCTTTCGGTCCAAGTCTGAATCCCGGCCTGCTAAAAATGACAAAATCGCAAAGCGTAAAGAGCTTTTCGGATTCTTTCCATGCATCGAGACCGTTTATCACGTCAGCTCCGGTGAGGAAATAAAGCCTTGTCCTCTT
>JBAZLY010000003.1:0-65516 GCA_041650035.1 Candidatus Omnitrophota bacterium
TATTTGATCGTTCTGTGCTAACAATGGTATCAAGGTCTACCATGTTATTCATATTCCATTGCCCGTATGGGTTTATTTCTGAGACCTCTTTCTTCAGCTGCGCATCACCTATAATAGATTGCTGTTGAGTATCTATTAAGAATATCTTTCCTGGTTTGAGTCTACCAGAGACCTTTATATCGGCTGGGTCTATGTCAACTACCCCTGCCTCTGATGCCATTACAACAAGTCCATCTTTTGTAATAACATAGCGTGCTGGGCGTAAACCATTTCTATCAAGAACAGCGCCTATTCTCTTTCCATCAGTAAAAGCTATTGCAGATGGACCATCCCATGGCTCCATAAAACAAGCATGGAATCTATAAAAATCTTTTAGCCTGCTGTCCATGTGTTCATCATGCTCCCATGCACTTGGTATAAGCATCATCATTGCATGCGAAAGAGACCTGCCTGACAATACCAGAAGTTCAAATATATTATCTATTGTTGCTGAATCGCTGCCTCCCTCCACTATAACAGGTTTGACCTTTTCAATATCATTACCAAATAGTTCACTTGTCATCATCCTCTCTCTTGCGCGTATCCAATTAATATTACCTCGTAGAGTATTTATCTCGCCATTATGTGCCAGAAATCTGAATGGCTGCGCAAGGTCCCATGTAGGAAATGTGTTTGTACTGTAACGTGAATGTATAAGGCAAACTGCACTCTCTATTTTCTTATCATCTAAATCGATGAAAAACGATTTAAGCTGAGATGGCATCAGCAGTCCTTTGTAGCTTAATGTCCTGCAAGAAAGATTTGTTATATAAAAAAATCTTTTTTGTGCAAAACTGGCTTTATGTATATTATTCTCAACCTGTTTGCGTATCACATAGAGCTTTCTCTCAAAGCTAAGCATATCTTTTATTTCTTTTCCTATCCCAATAAATACCTGCGCTACATATGGCATAGAACCCTTAGCGCTTTCTCCTATTACCGAGGAGTCTACAGGAACATCTCGCCACCCTAGAAGCCTCTGGCCTTCCTCTTGTATAATCTTTTCAAAAGTCTCTATGCATAATTTTTTATCCTTTTCGTCTTGTGGCAGAAATATAAGCCCTATGCCATATTCACCGACTTTTGGCAAAATTATGCCTATCTTTTTACATTCTTCTTTTAAAAAAATATGGGGAATCTGGATCAGTATGCCTGCGCCATCTCCTGTTTTAGGGTCTGCTCCGACTGCACCTCGGTGACTTAGACGCTCTAAAACCTCTATTCCCTTTTTGATAATGCTGTAAGACTTCTTTCCCTTGATGTCACAAACAAAGCCAACACCACAGTTATCATGCTCAAACTGCGGATCATATAACCCCTGTTTTTTTGGCAAGTTGTTGTTTATCATCTTTTAAACCTTGTTACATCTATTTTTAAATGCTTAACTTTTTTATGCAGCGTGTTCCGACTAAGACCTAATATCTTAGATGCCATAGCCTGGTTGCCAAAAGACCTGTCCAGAGCTTTCTCTATAAGCATCTTTTCAACATGACAAATAATATTCTCATAGATTTCCCCGATGCTTAATCCTGCAAAGTTTTCTTCTATGCTATCTACGATGCGTTTCATATCTAAAATCGCCTATTTTTTAAGCATCTGCCATCAAAAAAACAATCCTTTTACGCATACACGAAATTAAATTTTATGGCCTGACTATTTGATGCTTCAGGAGATTGATAGGTACTTATCAAGTTCATACTGCGAAACCTGAATCCTGTAATCATCCCATTCTTTCTTTTTAAGCTTTACAAATCTTTCAAATATATGATCCCCGAGTATCTTCTTTACAAGCTTACTATCTTCAGTTATAGATATTGCGTACCCGAGACTATCTGGTAAAGTCTCTATACTCTTTTTCTTTCTTTCAGTATCAGAGAGATGGTACAGGTTCAGTTCCATTGGATTGGGCACCTTATAACCTTTTTCAATACCTTCTAACCCTGCATGAAGCATAGCAGCAAATGTAAGATAAGGATTGCATGCTGGATCGCATGCCCTGAATTCACAACGTGTTGCTTTTTCCTGGCCTGGATGATAAAGAGGTACTCTTACAAGCGCGCTTCTGTTTCTGCGGCTCCATGCTATATATACCGGCGCTTCGTAACCAGGAACCAACCTTTTATATGAGTTTGTTGTCTGGGCAAATATTGAACATATCTCTTTAGCATGCTTTAATAGCCCTGCAATATAACTATAAGCAGTACTTGAGAGATTATCTTTTGACTTGGCATCAAAGAATTCATTCTTACTTCCCTTAAAAAGCGACTGGTGCGTATGCATGCCACTTCCATTCTGGCCAAATATAGGCTTTGGCATAAAGGTAGCATAAACTCCGAACTTACTGGCTATCTCTTTAACCACAATCCTATAAGTTATAACATCATCTGCCATCTTCAAAGCATCATCATAACGCATATCTACTTCATGCTGCGATGGCGCTACCTCATGGTGGGAATACTCAACTTTTATACCCATCTTTTCTAATGCAAGAACTGTCTCTCTTCTTAAATCACTTGCTACATCTAGTGTAGTTAAATCAAAGTAGCCGCCCTTATCCAGTATCTCTGTGCCGTTATCATTCTTAAAATAGAAGAACTCAAGTTCAGGGCCTAAATAAAAATGATCAAAACCCATATCTTTTGCCCTTTTAAGAGCTTTCTTTAGCACGTGTCTTGGATCTCCTTCATAAGGCATCCTATCAGGAGTCAATATATCACATACCATCCTTGCAACAGCTTTCTCTGTAGGACGCCATGGAAGTATCTGGAATGTATCTGGATCAGGCATAGCTATCATATCCGATTCTTCTATATCCTGATAGCCTGTGATAGATGAGCCATCAAATCCCATGCCATTCTCTAGTGCCCCTTCAAGCTCGCTATCTGTAATTGAAAAACTCTTAACCTGACCCAAAATGTCAGTAAACCATAACCTTATAAACTTTACATCATGTTCTTTGACTAACTTTATTATCTCCTGCTTTGTCCTCTTTGCCATTTCATCCCCCTATTTTTTGGCTTTTAAAGAAAAACGTTCTAAAAATAGCATTTAGCTTTTTTAGAACGTCTTTGTCCCTGCGCTAATTCTGCACAAACTATGTGCATTTATGTTTACAACCCTACACCATTATAAGTAAAAAATAGACTCTTTTGGTAACCTGTTCTTTAAAAAATCAACCTATAGCCGCATTTCCTCTTTCACCTGTTCTTATCCTTATACACTCTTGCAGATCAAGCACAAATATCTTCCCATCCCCTATCTTATCTGTCTTAGCGCCTCTTATAATAGCCTTTATGGTAGGCTCGACAAAATCTTCGTTTACCGCTATATCAAGCCTGATCTTCTTTAAGAGGTTTATATCATGTATGACACCTCTATAAGTCTCTGTATAGCCTTTTTGCTGCCCACAGCCCAAAGCATTAGTAACTGTCATCTTATATACCTCTGCTTCATATAATGCCTTCTTTACATCTGGCAGCTTATGTGGCTGTATCATCGCAATTATAAGTTTCATTTTAGTTCTCCTTATTCTGTTGTAAATATCTGAAATCCTGCATATGACTCCATGCCATGTTCACCAATATCTAAGCCTTTAAACTCCTCTTCGCGGGAAACACGTAGGCCTATAGTCATCTCTATAACTTTAAAAACTATTCCCATAGTAACTAATATAAACGCAATGACTGTACTGACTCCTAAAATTTGTATAAGGAGCTGCTTTATGCCTCCGCCGTAGATGAGTCCATTATTGGTTAAGCCTAAGGTTTTCTGTCCAAATATACCTATAGATATAGTGCCCCATATACCATTTAAGCCATGAACTGAAACAGCTCCTACAGGATCGTCTATACAAAACCTATCAAGCAATGCTACTCCAAGCACAACAATTATACCCCCTATTCCTCCTATCAATAGTGCCGCCCACGGCTCTATAAAAGCACATGGGGCTGTTATTGCGACCAAGCCTGCTAGAGCACCGTTCATAGCCATTGAGAGGTCTGGCTTTCCAAACATCTTCCAGATTGTAAACATCGCTGTAATCCCGCCCATTGCCGCAGCTATATTTGTATTCATAGCCACTCTTCCTATCAGTGAACCATCCCCTACGCTTAAAGTAGAACCTGGGTTGAAACCAAACCAGCCAAACCACAATATAAATACTCCTAAGGAAGCCAACGGTATAGAATGGCCTGCTATTACATTTGCGCTGCCATCTGAATTATATTTGCCTATTCTGGGTTTTAGTATTATAGTTCCTATCAATGCAGCAAAGCCTCCTACAGTGTGCACAACTGTTGAACCCGCAAAATCCATAAAATTGAGTTTCGCAAGCCAGCCTCCACCCCATATCCAATGGCCTACAATAGGATATATAAAAGCAGATATTATAAAGGAATATATAAGATACGCCTTAAACTTCATCCTCTCTGCCATGCCACCAGCTACTATTGTTGCGGCAGCCCCACAAAATGCTGCCTGGAAGAGCCAAAAAGCAAAGATAGGTATATCAACTGGTGATTTTGCATTCACCATAAACCATCCTTTAAGCCCAATAAAGCTATTACTTGGCCCGAACATTATGGCATAACCACAGATGAAAAATCCTATTGATGCCATGCAGAAATCTAGAAAATTCTTTGTAAGTATATTGCATGTATTTTTGGAGCGTATAAAACCAGCTTCAACCATGCCGAAACCTGCCTGCATGAAAAAAACTAAAAAGGCAGCTATAAGTACCCATAGAGTATCTACTCCTATTGTAACAGCATAACTAGTATCCATATCTATCCTCCTGTTATATATTTAAAAAGTAAATCCTAAAGCTCCACCGCCATAAAATTCATTATCCTGGTTGCCATCATCCGACTTTTTAAGATCACCAAATGGGATTACATACCCTACCCTTGGTACCAAGGTACAGTTCTTTGAAAGGTTTATTGTTAAGCCTGCGTTAAACTCCACATCGCCGCCTTGTCCTCTGATAAAAAGCTTATCATTATAACCAACATGCCCTCCTAAATCTAAACTAGCTGGTATATTTGGTATCAATACACTATGACTTAATTCAGCAATAATATAATCGCCATGACCCCCGCCTTTTTCTTCATTCTCAAAATCGTGGTACCATGTAATAGAAGGCGACAGCAATGCATCAACACTAGCGCCTATATAGAACTCCTGGGAGCGTAGCTTTGCCCCTATGAAATCATAATATGTATAACCACCGCATACAGATACAGGTAGTTCTGTATATTCCTTCAGATCAAGCGTATAGCCTGCAGAATAATCCAGTTCGTCTGAATCCAGAGTATCGTTATTGCCTATATCAAAACTTCCCCATATACTTGCATTAAAACCATAGGCGTCTACATATACACCCGGCTGTATCACAGGATCATTATCTAGCTTAAAACCACGCCACATATATTTTGAGTATACGGCTGTATCTGCGCTTATATTTATATCTGTTCCCTCAAACAGACTCTCTCTTGCGACATCTTCTTTTGCCATGACGTTGCTTGGTATCAATGACGCTACAAAGAACGATGCTATTGCAAAAATCACTCTTCTCATAATATCTATTGCCTCCTTTTCTATAAAATAAAAAACGCCTGATATCAGCACTTTCTTTGCTATGATCAGACGCTTCTATGCGCTTTTACATATCTACAAGTAAACATCTACCACATCTGGTAACCTTTTCTTTTGGCTTTCTCTACAATCCTCTTCTTATATTTTACGACCATAACATGCGAAATTACCATATTTTGAGCAATCTCTCTTACTGTATATCCCTTTATGAGAAATGAGAGGACTTGACGCTCTCTATTAGTTAAGTCTTTGTCTTTTATATCATTTATTGTCATCATGTTATCTGATCCAGAGAAACTAACATTTCTATTGTCTGCTATTGTATCCATCAGCGCTATGTCAGAACCTGACATTGGTTCATCAAGGCTTAATAGGAAAGCTTTCGGCCGTCCTTTTCTTAAGAAATTTAGTATATGGAACTCGCAACCTTTTATCACGTATGATTCATTTATACCTATTGGAAGACCATCACTATATTTTTGCCACAGATATAGGCACATTTCCTGATAAAGATCTTCTTGGTCATAGAAACCCCGTAATAGATGTTTGTGCGCAATGCTTCTAAGCGCTGGGGTTATCTTCTCGAGTAAAACCTTAAAATCCATAACATTATCTCCAGACAAAAGAAAAAAGGCGCCTGTTGCCTCACTTTGGCATCAGACGCCCCGCTTTGGGCTTTTACTAATATATTATATCGTCTACATAAAATAAAAAAGGCGTTCTTTTGGAACGCCCCGTTGCTTTCACTTAAAAATACTTACTCTGTATTTTCAAAAAGAGTATACCATACAAACTTTTAGAAGTCAAGGGATTGTATAAAAAACTGGCTGGGTACTCCTGTATACGTTATAAATGCATATCTATCAACCAACCGCCATTATTATACGACATATAGCTTAAATATCAAGAAATACTGGTCAAACAGAGATAGGTTTTGCCTGCACTGCGAAGTCCCGAGCCTGTCAAAAGAAGTCTGCCGAAGTGTTCATTTTGTCCGGTGTAGAGAAGCGGACATTGTAATCCGGACTAATTTTAGTTATCTTGTTTTTCCATTATCAAGCTTTTCTGGGTGGTGTTTTACAACCTTTGCCTGCACCATATATATAACATCCTCTGCAATATTTGTAGCATGGTCACAAATTCTTTCCAGATGGCGGGCTATTAGAAGAAGCGATACGGCCTTTGAAGCAGTTAACGGGTCTTTACTAATATAATCATTTATCAGTTCTTCCTGTATAAGATTCCTTAGGTTGTCAGCGCCCGAATCAGAAAGTATAACATGTTTGGCCAGTTTTTCATTGCGGTTTACAAATGCATTTATGGCATCCTTTACCATTGCCCGTGATATACCTGTCAGTTTTGGTATATCTATAAGCGGCTTTAGCAAAGGCTCATCTGCCAGCTCAAGGTCTCTTTGCGCAATGTTTACTGCCAAATCTGCAACTCTCTCCAATTCTGCATTGATCTTCATACCTGTAGTGATAAAACGTAAATCTGTGGCCATGGGCTGCCTAAGAACCAAAAGGTCTATAGCCTCTTCTTCGATAGCCAGTTCTAATTCGTCTATCGTTTTGTCATTATCTATAACAGATTGGGCCAATTTCTTATCACGGTTTTTTAATGCCTCGACAGACTTATATATTGCCTCTTCAGCAAGAACCGCCATCTTCAATATATCTGTATTTAACTTTTTTAAATCCTCATCAAAATGTCTGTTCATGTCTCACCTCTTTTTTAAGAATTTATCCGAACCTGCCTGTAATATAATCCTCTGTCGCCTTCTGTTTAGGCTTAGTAAATATTATGCTTGTTAAATCTATCTCTACCATAGAACCCAGGTAAAAAAACGCTGTAAAATCTGATACCCTTGCCGCCTGCTGCATATTGTGCGTTACTATTATTATAGTATAATTTTTCTTTAAATCCAGCATAAGCTCTTCTATCTTTGCTGTCGAAATAGGATCAAGGCTGGCGCAAGGCTCATCAAAAAGAATAACCTTAGGCTCTACTGCAAGGCATCTTGCGATACACAGCCTCTGCTGTTGGCCACCTGAAAAACCTAACGCATTATCATGCAGTCTGTCCTTTACCTCATTCCAGAGAGCGGCCTTTTTTAAAGACTCTTCAACCTTTGCATCTATATAGCTTTTATCCCTTATTCCGTTTATCCTTAAGCCATAACTTATGTTCTCATATATGCTTTTTGGGAAAGGGTTGGGCTTTTGAAAGACCATGCCAACAGACCTTCTGATATCCACAACATCGGTATCTTGTGTATATATTTCTTTACCGTTTAAAAAGATCTTACCCTCCATGCGTGTACCCGGTATAAGCTCATTCATTCTGTTTATAAGCCTGATAAATGTCGTTTTGCCGCAGCCGGAGGGGCCTATAATTGCTGTGATTCTGTTTTCCGGTACAGAGAAAGTTATATTTTTAAGCGCCTGCTTATTATAGTAATAAAAATTTACATCCTCAAATTTCATACACTCTTTAATATTATTAGTGTACATATAATCTCCTCTGGCTCTGGCGTATTACAACAGCTATAGCTGAAACTGAAAGAACTATCAAAAGCAATATAAGAGCGCATCCATAAGCAATCCGTACTTGCTGATCAGGGCGTGTGCCTTCTGTCATTAGTGCGTATATATGATAAGGCAAAGCCATTGTCTCTGAAAATATAGACTTTGGATAAGACCTCATGTAAAAAGTGCCTGCTGTAAAAAGAATAGGCGCTGTCTCTCCTGCAACGCGCCCTATGCCTAAAATGATTCCTGTTAATATTCCCGGAAGCGCTGTGGGAACAACAACTTTCTTTATAGTCTGCCAATGTGATGCGCCAAGCGCAAGAGATGCTTCTCTGTATGACTGCGGCACAGCCATCAGTGCTTCTTGAGAAGTGGATATTATGCTTGGAAGAACCATAACAGCCAAAGTTAAACTACCGGATAATATGGACACGCCAAAACCGAATATCTTAACAAATATAGCTAAACCAAAAAGCCCAAAGACCACAGAAGGTACTCCAGCCAGATTATTTATACTCATCCTTATTATATTGACTATATAGCTTTTTGGGCTATATTCACATAGATACACGGCGCATGCAACTCCCAAAGGCAGAGCAAATAATATTGCTCCTATAGTCAAACACAAAGTGCCTACTATGGCCGGGGCAACACCGCCTTTTGTCATAGCATCTTTTGGAAATTGCGTGAGAAATTCCCAGCTTATCACCTTAACCCCTCTTACTGCTATAAAATATATTATAGTTATGAGAAAAAAAATAGTCAGCGCTGTCAGCGCAAAAAGCATAATAAATCCTAATTTTTCAACCACTTTTTGATTCATCTTCCTATGCCTAACTTTAATCTGAATCTTCGGCTTATTCCCTCTGCCGTTGCATTAAAAACAAGGGTTATCAAAAAAAGGATCATACCTATCCCAAAAAGCGCGTGGTAATGCGAACTTCCTATAACAGCCTCGCCCATCTCTGCGGCTATTGTTGCTGTCATTGGCCTAACCGGATCAAAAAAAGACTTTGGCACAACCGCAGCGCCGCCGCAGACCATTAAAACCGTCATGGTCTCACCCACTGCCCTGCTCATGCCTAAAATTATTGCTGTTGAAATACCAGAACCTGCTGCAGGCATCGTAACCTTTATAAGAGTTTGCCATCTGTTGGCACCAAGTGCAAGAGATGCCTCCCTAAAGCTTCTCGGCACATATGCAAGAGCATCTTCTGCTATACTGCATACAGTGGGCGTGGCCATTATTCCAAGCATTACACTTCCTGTCAATGCGGTCAGGCCGACTGGCAGATTAAAAACCTTCTGTAAAATAGGGGCTACAATTACCATACCAAAAAAACCATACACAATAGAGGGTATACCGGCTAAGATTTCAATTACGGGTTTTAATATAGACTTTTGACGCAAACTTGCTGCTTCATGTATAAATAACGCGCTTCCAACCCCCAATGGAACACATATAAAAAGAGCGCCCGCTGTTACCCATATAGATGCCATAATCAAAGGAAATATTCCAAAATCTGGCGGATCATAGGTAGGATACCAGAGCTTTCCAAATATAAAATCAAAAAAACTTACCTCTCTAAATATGGGCAGGCCTTCTTTAAAAAGAATTACAGATATTCCTACTAAAAAGACAAGGCATGAAAAAGCCAATACAGTGAATATATACTTGTATATGTTTTCTATTATATGACTTTTTCTCATAACAAACCTTTAGTTGCGGCGGGAAATATTCGCCGCAACAATTCAGAACTGCGGCATAGAGCTTGTTTACTTTAACCCTACATAGCCTTCCTTTTCTATCAATGACTGGCCTTCGGCGCTCAATACAAAATCTAAATAATCCTTTACAACACCTTTTGGCCTGCCGTTTGTGTACATAAAAAGAGGCCTTGCCAAAAGGTATTCGCCGGAGAGAACAGTCTCTTTAGTGCATTCAACGCCATTTACAGTTACAGATTTTACTTTATCGCTTATATAACCCAAACCTATGTAACCTATAGCGCCTGGTGTTGATGATACTGTCTGGACAACCGCCTGATTTGATGCCTGCGAAAGCGCGTCCGGCCTGGTTCTCTGCTTATCCAGGGCCTTTTCTGTAAAACCCTCAAATGTACCGCTTGCGTTGTCGCGGCTTATGACAACTATCTTTCCACTGCTTCCTCCTAAATTAGACCAGTTTGATGTCTTTCCTATGTAAATATTGCTTATCTGTTGTTTCGTCATATTATTTATAGTGTTTGACGGATTAACTATAACAGCTATACCATCCATCGCAACCACATTTGCTTTTGGAGATACGCCCATTGAAACAGCCTTATCCAATTCCTTATCCTTTATAGGCCTTGAGGAATCCGCAATATCTGTTGTACCGTCTATTATGCTGGTTATGCCTACGCTGGATCCGCCTCCTTGAACAGATATATTTATACTAGAGTTCTTCTTCATAAACTCTTCTGCCGTCCTCTGCGCAATTGGGAGCACTGTGGTTGAACCCTTTATTGTTATTGAGTTTGACTCGGCGGCAAACAGATTAAAAGCAGAACCCAGAACAAAAATAGCTGTCAGGGTTTTTAACATTATCTTATTCATTTTTTTTCTCCTGCAATATTTATACTATATATTTGTGACATAATTGTGACAATAGATAAAACTCTATGCAACATATTAAAACTTAAACGTTACATCTGTCTGAAACAAATTCTCTTTTCTTGGGTCACCTGATAATCTCTGTGAATGGTAATAATCAACAGTAAAGATAACATTATCAAACAGCCCATACTCAAATAAAACTTCAAAACCCTTTACATCAGTTGCGCCGCCGTAAAAATCAGAATCAGGAAATATATCAAGCCACGCGTCTCGTTCAAGTTTTCTATACATATATTTGACCTGCCAATCTTTCTTATTGCTGACTTTCTTAGAGCCTATCTTTCCTCCGATGAGCCAACCATCTCTATTGTCCGATGGGTCTGGATTGTGTATGTAGTCACCAAAAGCACCCATATAGGGAATCTGTGCAAATATTCCTTCTGTGCCAAACGGTTCTTTAAATCCGAGCTCTGCTGTAGCACCATATGAATCATATTTATAAAGATAGCCTCCTCGCGGGTCCGATGCCATGGTATTTGTCTCAGGGCTTGAGCGATGATCCAGCTCTTTTCCTTTTAATCCATTAAAACCATAGTAGTTAAAGCTCCCTTTAAAATTAATCGTATTCGTGACGTCCCAGCTGAATCCAGGCTGGACTGTCCACATAACAGGGTCTGCATTATAACCTGACGCTTCATCAAGAACGAAAAACCCCGTGTTCGCAAACAGCTCTACGCTAGGATATGCCTGCTGGTTCAATTGTGCTGCAACGCCTCCCGGGTTTATGTCAGAATCCCATAAAAGATCGTCTGCCATCCATATGGGGTTTTTAAACATACCGCCACATAGAGTTGCCCAGCTATAAGGTGAATATTTTGCATAGGCATAATCCAATCTTATAGATGGGTGTCCAAATGCATTCTCTATCGTAACGTTTGTTGAGCGCGGATCGCCGCTTCCTGTTGCAATGCCTGCGTCTATTGTAAATTGATCATTCGGCTTTGTCTCAAGACCAAGCCTATACCTTATCCTCATCCTGTCTCTATCTGTAGCCTTGGCAGTTGTACCTGTATCTCTCTTCTGCCATTGATAGCGCAGACGGAAATCGCCTTTTAGCTTTGTATTCTGAACCCACTTTGGCAAAGATGGTGAATCGCCTTTGGCCATCTGGAGCTTTGCCTCTTCCTTTGTCTCTGTTACTATCTGCTGTGCCTCACCCGGTGTCAAAACCCCTTTCTCAACAAGCTTCTGCACAAGGATATCCACCTCCCCTGCAAAAACTTGTTTTGAAAACGATAGATTAACAAACAAAACAGCTATGCAACATAATATAGCGCATTTAATTGCTCTGTTTTCAATAGTTATTTTCTTCATCTTTTATATCTCCTTTTTAATTTATGAAATCTTTTCGCAAACTCGACACTTTTCGCATTTCCAATTACGCCTCCCTTTCGCATTATATTTGTGAGTTTTTATGTTGGATAATTCTCGTAATAAGCTTAACTTTTTCTTTGATTAAAAAATAATAAGAAAAACCCATACCTGCGAGAATAAACAAACATGCAAATAGCAATATCAATCTCATAATCTTCTCCTTTTACCACCTTAAGGATAGACTATCTCTGTGAATTGGATATTACAGATTTGTGAATTCTGCGTGAAATGGGTTTAAGAATGAAATAAGGCTTGTTTAAGCCTTTGGGATGGTGAAGGTGAAGGCAGAACCTGCTCCTGCCATACTTTGGACTGAAACCTCGCCTCCGTGGGCCTGGATGATATGTTTAACAATAGAAAGGCCAAGTCCTGTTCCGCCAGGGTCTTGTGAGCGAGCTTTGTCTACACGGTAGAATCTTTCAAAAATTCTTTTTTGGTGTTCTTCTGCTATGCCTACACCTGTATCTGAAACATTTACTTGGACAAATTTATTCTTTTCTTTTGATGTAACAGATATAGCGCCTTTTTCCGGCGTGTATTTTACGGCGTTATCTATGAGATTCAACAGAACCTGTGTAATCTTATTTTCATCA
Source organism: Candidatus Omnitrophota bacterium (assembly GCA_041650035.1). Taxonomy (GTDB): domain Bacteria; phylum Omnitrophota; class Gorgyraeia; order JABMRG01; family JABMRG01; genus JAQUQI01. The sequence goes on from JBAZLY010000003.1 coordinate 12,788, forward strand.
GCTAAAATTTTTGGGATATCATCAGGTATGTCAATCGATATATAGATTGATTTTTTGCTGGCTTGTTTGGCTAACCCCGATACCACCCTCTCTGCTATGAGCCTGAAAGTAAGCGGTTTTAGATTTAAATTAAGTTTTCCTGATTCTATCTTTGCAAGTTCTAAAAGATCAGATATTAAGGCCTCTAACCTGTCTGCATTATTATGCATTATGCTTATAAAATCTTTTGCATGTTTCTTATCATCTAATGCGCCGTCAAGCAAAGTCTCGGCATAGCCTTTTATATTTGATATCGGAGTACGTAATTCATGAGAGACATTGGCAACAAAGTCTTTTCGGATATTCTCAAGCCGCCTTAATTCTGTTATATCATAAAAGACAAGCACGGCACCGTCAATCTCCTTATCTCTTATAACAGGGCTTGCGTGAACCGAAAGAATCTTTTCATCAGGTACAAGCAGTGATATCTCCTTTGATTCAACGCCTTCATGCAGTTTTAATGTATTATCAGCTATCTCCTGAATCTCGATATTTCGTATAACCTCAATCGGTTTTCTGCCAGTAGGATCATCTCTGATATTTAAAAAATCCTTTAGTGACTGATTAATAAGTAATATCGTACCTTTAATATCAACAACCATAACACCTTCAAACATGCTAAGCAGCACCGCCTCAAACCGCGATCTACCAGCTGTGACCTCATTTATCTTAGAGCGAATCTGCTCAATCATATAGTTGATTGCCTGCGAAAGATCTCCTATCTCATCGTTGCTTTTAACTATAGCCTTTTTAGAGAAATCTCCTCTTGCCACATTCTGCGCAATCCATGATATCTCTTTTATGGGCTTTGTTATAAATGCTGAAATAATAAAACTTATAAGTACTGCGCACAAAAAAGCGATAATAAGTGAAGCCATAAGAGTCCTTTTCAGGCGGCTTGATATAAATTCTATTTCAGAAAACGGAATAGACAGCCTTATAATGCCGACTGGTTTTTCTTTGCCAAACGGGGCAGCTATATATAGCATATTCATCTTTATGGTAGTGCTAAAACGGCTGCTTTCTCCTATGCCGTTTTGTAAGGCATCTTGCACCTCAGGCCTGTGTAAATGATTTTCGAGATTGGCAAGACCATCCCTGTCAAGATCAGAGTCACCGTAGACTATGCCGTCAAAACCTATAACAGTAGTTCTGATTTTAAGTTTTTCACCTATTTTATCTGCTATCTTATCTATCCCGTAAGAACTGGCATTAGTGTCTTGGTAATTCTCCAAAAGCAGTGCGGATAATTGGGCTTCTTTGATAAAATTTGACTTGATTCGCTGATATGTGTAATTACGTAAATTATCATTAAGATATATATACACACCTATAAGCATAGATGCGATAATAATAATAAATATAATAGCAATCTTAAAATGTATGTTTGTCTTCATAGGATATATTATTCTTCCTTGATTCTGTAGCCTATACCCCTTATAGTCTCTACTAATTTGCCGGCTTTTCCTAAGTTTTTCCTTAATCTTTTAATATGCGTATCAACAGTGCGGGTAGTGACTTCTGCCGATACGCCCCAGACATCATCTAAAAGCCTATCCCTGGACTGCACCCTGCCCTTTCTTTCTATGAGAGTCCTGAGTAATTTAAATTCCATAAGAGGCAGGCTTATCTCTTTTTTATCAACCTTAACTTTATGTCGTTCTGAATCTACTATTATATTGTGCGAGTTTAATATAGCTTTTGTTTCTTCTTTCTGTGTTCCGCGTTTCAAGATAGCCTTTATTCTTAATATTAGTTCGCGGGGGCTAAATGGTTTTACAACATAGTCATCAACGCCCAACTCAAACCCAACGACCTTATCAACTTCTTCCCCTTTGGCTGTAAGCATAACAATAGGGATATGCGAAAAATTCTTATCCTGTTTTATTATTTTACAGAATTGCACACCATCCATCTTTGGAAGCATTATATCTAATATAATCAGATCTATGGATTCTTTGTTTAAAATATCTAAAGCATCTTCTGCGGTTATAGTGGCGATACAGCCGAAGCCTGCTTTTTCCAGATTATACCTTACAAGCTTGGAAATGTTTTTTTCATCTTCAACAACAAGTATCTTTTCCATATCTTCTCCTGCTAAAATGCTATGTAAAATTAATCTATATTATAGTATTTTAAGATATATAAATAAATTTATTGTTACAGCCATGTGACTTCTTGGTGAACTTAATATCCTTATATAATGAATTAATTATAACGTGAAAAGATAAAAATATAAAGCAATTATTATCTTTTGAAAAGTATAAGCGGAAACATACAGAAACACGTAGCAACAAGTGGATTTGTCAGGAATTAAGTACAGCTTAGTATCTCTCTTTACCTTTCCCCGATTTCTAATTAATGCCCGAAATATCACTCTTATCCCACGCAATATCGCCCATAACGCCCCTAACTACACATCCTTAACTACAAGCGGATTCAGAGTAAAAAAGATGCTCCTCGGAGATTAATCAGGGGATTTTGGGGTTGCGGGATTCCTGCCTGCCGGCAGGCAGGGCTTCGTTGCGGAGCGCAGGTAAAAATTTGCCGTAATCCTTTGACACGTGCACAGATAGGTCCTTCGATTCGCATAAAATCCTCCTTTTCGTCGGATTTTATTGTTCTCTCAGGGCCAAAATTTTCAGAGAAAATTTTGGCTGCCTCGTCTGGACTCGAACCAGAAACAACTGATCCAGAGTCAGTCGTGTTACCAATTACACCACGAGGCAGCGAATTCCTAAAAAAATTATAAATTACCGTAAACCGGCAAAAAGCTTAACCATCTGTAGCTTTCCGGGATTTATGCCTGATATATTATAATACCGAACAGGCGTCGTGAAGACGCGCAATTACCCGTTTTTTACCAATAAGACAGATCACATCAAATATGCCTGGCGTGGCCGAGGCGCCCGTCAATGCCACACGCGCCGGATGTATTATCTCTGCAGGTTTTACTCCAAGCTCGCAGGATAATCCCCTTATCACGGCCTCTACGGCCGAGGGACTAAAGTCATTAACAGCATCCAATCTCCGCGCCAGCAATTTCAGGCGTTCCAGCTGAACGGTCAAACTAAGATACTGTTCTTTCGCCTGCCGGTCAAAAATAACCTCATTCTCAAAAAGAAACCTGCTTTTTTCAATAAACTCGTCAATATTACAAAACCGTGTTTGGAAAGATTTTACAACACCTTCAAGCCATTGTCTATCATAATCTTGCCAGGTTACACCCCTTTGCTGAAGAAGCGCTTGAACAAAGTCCGTAAGTTCCGGTATCGGCCTCTCCCTGATATATTCTCCATTAAGCCAATTAAGTTTTTTGATGTTGAAAACAGCCCCGGTCTTGACGATAGACTTTAAGGAAAACAACTTTATTATCTGCTCAACACTAAGTTTTTCCCTGTTATCTTTAGGCGACCAACCCATCAATGATATAAAATTTACTATTGCCTCCGGCATATAACCCTTTTGCCTGTATTCCTGAATGGACGTGGCCCCGTGACGTTTTGACATTCGGGACTTGTCTTCGCCTAATATCAAAGGTATGTGGGCAAACTTCGGCGGCTTAATACCCAATGCCTGGTAAACCAATATCTGTTTAGGGGTATTGGCGATATGGTCATCTCCTCTGATCACGTGGGTGATACCCATCGCGGCATCATCAACAACGCAGGCAAAATTATACGTCGGCGAGCCGTCGGATTTCATCAACACCAGATCATCAAGGGTATTGGAGTTTACCTCTATCCTGTCACGGACAATGTCATAGAAAACAACGACATACTCCTTTGCTATCTTAAGCCTTATGGCCCGGCCTTTCTCTGTCTCCTCGTGATAGGCCTTATTTTCTGATACCAGCCTGTCTGCCGCTTCTTTATATATATTATACCGTCTGCTTTGATAATAGATCTCCCCGTCCCAGGCCATGCCCAGCCATTTTAGACTTTGCAGTATCTCATCAAGAAACCTGTTGTCCGAGCGTTCCTTATCGGTATCCTCGATACGCAGGATAAATTCCCCGCTATGATTCCTGGCATACAGCCAATTAAAAAGCGCCGTTCGGGCACTGCCTATGTGCAAAAAACCTGTCGGAGACGGCGCAAAACGCACCTTTACATCACTCATACCAATGATGCCCCCTTGTCAAGAGCCCTGATATTCAAGTCTATAGCATCCTTGTTACCGGCAAAGGCTATCCTGATCCCCTTTACAATATCTTTCCGGCACATTATAGACCTCTTTTTGCTGTAGGCCCCCAATATTATCATATTTGCCGCGCGCGCATCACCCATTTGATGCGCGATCTCCGTAACAGGTATCCTTATGGTCTCAACGCCTTTTTTCTTTATGTCCTCATCTACCAATGAGCTGTTCAGCAATAACAGATTTTGGGCCTGCGGCTGTCTATTATGCGCTTTGAACATATTTATAAATTTACCAAGCGAGGGCTTGTTCATTATGATCGCGGCTGTGCAATATTCGATTATTGGCGAGGCTACCTCCTCATCGGATATGACTACCATGCAATGGGCGGTCCCTCCTCTTACTTCAGCGCCATAAGACGGCATCCACGTGACATTCAGACAACGGTTCATCGCGCTATAAGCAATGAGCTTACCTAATATCATCACGCCCTGTCCGCCAAACCCGGCGCATATAATCTGTTCTTTCATGTCAAACCCTATCCTTATAAACACCTAAGGGATAATCCTTGGACATGCGCTCTTTGATCCATCTCACCGACGCCTCAACAGAACGGCCTGTGTAGGTTGGGCACATGGAAAGCACCTCAACCATCGAAAAACCTCTGCCCTTCAGCTGATTACCGAACGCTTTTTTTATAGCACGTTTGGTTTTTATGATATTTTGCGGGGACTCGACAGAGACCCTCTCCAGATAGACCACTCCGTCAAGAACGGCCAGCATCTCGAGCACCTTCAAGGGGTTACCGTCACAGGCGGCATTTCTGCCATTTTGTGTCGTAGCAGTCTTTTGTCCGATAAGAGTGGTGGGGGCCATCTGGCCGCCCGTCATAGCGTATACACCATTATTGACAAATATAACAGTAAGATTTTCCCCACGATTAGCGGCATGTATTGTTTCCGCTGTGCCTATAGCGGCGAGGTCTCCATCACCCTGATAGGTAAACACTATGTTATCAGGCATAGTCCTCTTTATGGCTGTGGCCACGGCAAGGCATCTGCCATGGGCTGATTCTGTGGTATCAAAATTCCAATAATCATAGGCCAGCACAGCGCATCCTACCGGGGCAACGGCTACCACCTTTTCTCTTATGTCAAATTCATCTATCACCTCTGCAACGATCCTGTGCACTATCCCGTGCCCGCATCCCGCGCAATAATGGGTTGGGACATCGGTTAGACTTTTCGGCTTTGTTAATATCCTGCCTGATATCATATATTCAAACCCTTTTTCTAAAAAATACTAATCGCTGTCCTGCCGATGAACAGCCACGAAACACGCCTATCTATACAGGCGCGCTATCTCCTGCTCTATCTCGTTCTGTGAGGGGATGCCGCCTCCCATTCTTCCTAAAAAATGCACCCCGGATCTACCTTCGACGGCAAGCCTTACATCCTCGACCATTTGCCCGGCGCTCATTTCAATTACAAGGAAATTTTTAGCCTTCCTCGTCATTCTCTTTAAAGCCTGTTCGGGAAAAGGCCAAAGGGTTATAGGCCTTAATAGCCCTATCCGCCTGCCCTTTGCCCTTAATGACTTTACAGCGGCTTTTGCCACGCGGCTAACCGAACCATAGGCGGCAACAATAAACTTCGCTCCGTCACAATAATAAGCCTCATACCTCGACTCCTTGTTCTTTATCTCCGCATAGACCTTTTGAAGCCTGATATTCAAATCCTCCAGCGCCCCGGGTTTAAGCAAAAGGGATTTAATCGACTGTGCCGGCCTTGACCTTGCCCCTGTAAGCGCCCAGGGCTTTCGTATAAACCCCGATGTCTTAGGTCTGTATCTGGATATCTCCACAGGCTCCATCATCTGTCCTAATACCCCATCCGTTAATATCATCGCCGGGACCCTGTATTTATCCGATAAGTCAAAAGCCGCCATGGTAAGCGCCATTGCCTCTTCAACCGATCCGGGCGCTAAAACTATCATATGATAATCGCCGTGACCTCCGCCCTTAGTGGCTTGAAAATAATCCCCCTGGCTTGGCGCGATATTGCCAAGACCGGGGCCTCCGCGCATTACATTGACTATAACAGCCGGTAATCTGCAGGCGGCAAGATATGATATACCCTCCTGTTTTAGGCTTATGCCGGGGCTCGACGATGACGTCATTGCGCGTTTGCCCGCTACGGATGCGCCAAATACCATATTAATAGCGGATATCTCGCTCTCTGATTGCAGGAATACCCTTCCCTTTTGCCTCATACGATAAGACATAAAAGCAGTAAGCTCATTCTGGGGTGTGATAGGGTAACCCGCGTAAAAATCGCAGCCGGCGCGGACAGCCCCCTCGCCTATAGCCTCATTTCCTGTCATAAGGTGTTTCTTTGCAGGCTTATTGTTTTTCATTTTGTTCTTCTTCAGGATTATCATCGGGGTAGAATTCAATGGCGCAATCAGGACATACCATTACGCAAAAGGCGCACCCAGCGCATTTAGCGCCTTCCTTGAACAGGGCTGGTTTCACGCCCTGCTTATTGATCTTGTCTGAAAAAATAATAGAGCCCTGGGGACAATACATAAGGCAAAGCCCGCAGGCCTTGCATCTTTCGCTGTTGATCCTTATCTTACCCATCGTCTTATCTTTTCCGCTATACCCTCTGCCGAAAGGCCCATCCCCTCTAACAGCGATTGTCTTTTGTCATGAGTGATAAAATAATCCGGAACACCCAATCTCCGGACATCAGCCGTGATATTATTATCACTTAATAATTCCAGAATAGCGCTGCCAGCGCCTGCCATAAGAGCGTTATCCTCCACAACCAATGCCCTGCCCGAGCGCTTTACAGACCTTAATATTGTATCACTGTCTAAGGGTTTTACAAACCTTAAATTCACCACACCGACGCTGATATCCTCTCTATCAAGTGTCCTTGCGGCATCCATAGACGGCAAGGTCATATCCCCCACCGCGAAAATGATCAAATCGTTTCCCGTCCGCATAACCTCGGCCTTCGCGTATTCGATGCCTTGAGCCGGGTTAATCCCATCGCCTTTGACAAGCAGGCCGCCTCTCGGGTACCTTATGGCGATAGGCCCTTTATAACCCACGGCATACTCGAGCATAAGCTCAAGCTCCGGTATATCCTTCGGCGCCATTAAAACAATATTCGGTATATGGCGCAGATAGGATATATCAAATACCCCATGATGGGTAGCGCCGTCTTCTCCTACGACCCCGGACCTGTCCAGACAAAATACAACATGTAAGTTCTGCAAGGCCACGTCATGTATAATCTGGTCATACGCCCTCTGCATGAATGTGGAGTATACCGCCACAACAGGTATCAACCCTTTTTTGGCAAGGCCTGCGGCAAAACCTACGGCATGACCTTCTGCCATGCCCACATTAAAAAACCTGCCTGGAAACATCTTTTCAAACCTGTCAAGTCCTGTCCCCTCCGTCATAGCCGCCGTAATAGCGGTTATCCTGTTATCCCCTGATGCCAGCTCGACTAATTTGTCGCCGAAACCTCTGGTAAAACTGTCCCCGGACCGGGCAAGCGATGTCCCATCCTCGGTATCGAATGGAACTATACCATGATATTTCGCCGGTGAGCTTTCCGCTAATTTGAAACCTTTGCCTTTTTTGGTAATAACGTGTATCATCCTGGGCTCTTTAAGGGGCAGGACATTATTTATAACCTCCACCATGGCCTTGATATTATGGCCATCCACGGGCCCGAAATACCTAATACCCATCTCTTCAAAGATCATGCCCGGAACAAGCAGGTTCTTCAACCCTTCCTCGAGCCTTTTAGCAGCGCCTGTCAACCGGAATCCCAGCCTGGGTACACGCCTAATAAGCCTTTCCACATCGCTTCTTATCCTGTTATACACGGGATTGGTTATAACGCGGTTTAAATATCTGCTGAAGGCCCCAACACTCGGGGATATAGAAAACTCATTGTCGTTAAGGATAATCGCTATGTCTTTTTTCAGCTGTCCGGCATGGTTAAGCCCTTCAAACGCCATTCCGCCGCCCAATGACCCGTCACCGATAACAGCAACTATCTTTTCTCCGGAAGACCTGATATCACGCGCGCAACATAAACCCAGGGCTGTTGATATTGATGTAGAACCGTGGCCAACGGTAAACATGTCATAGTCGCTTTCGTCCGCGTTAGGAAAACCGCTTATGCCGCTTTTCTGCCTTAATGTATGGAACTTTTCTTTCCTGCCGGTAATGATCTTATGCGCGTACGCCTGATGACCTACGTCAAACACGATCTTATCCCTTGGCGCGTTCAGACAATAATGCAAGGCCAATATAAGGTCGACGGCGCCGAGGCTCGGGGCAAGATGTCCGCCTGTCTTCGAAACAGTATCTATCATAAAGGCCCTTATCTCACCCGCAAGCTGTGTCAATTCATCCATACTTAGGGCCTTGAGATCTTTCGGATATTGTATTAAGTCAAGTATCGCCACGGTCATTTATGCTTTTCTGTTAAGAATGAAATCTGCGATTTGGCAAAGGCGAAAGGACCTTTTGCCAAAACGCGATATTATATCCTTCGATCTCTTGGTCAATTCCTGCGCGTATTCAAAGGTGTCCCTTTTATCAGCGAGCGAGGCGCACGCCTCGTTATCAATAATATCATCTATTATCTGAAACACGAGCCCCGTGTATTCCCCGAATCTGAATAAAGCCTCGGCATCCTTTTTACTGCCGCCTGCCGCCACAGCACCGATCTTGCAAGAAGCTGCTATCAAGGCTCCCGTTTTATGCGCATTAATATAATCGAGGGCCGCCGGGTCTTTTAGCCCTGGCGCAATATCAGCGGCCTGGCCCGCTATCATGCCTGATACCCCGGCAGCATGAGAAAGCACCTTAACCAGCTCCATATTAACAGATTTATCTCTTAAGGCGCGTGAGAGCACATTAAACGCCTCTGTTAGCAAGGCATCGCCGGCAAGTACTGCCACGGCAACACCAAATTTTTTATGCACAGCAAAACGACCCCTGCGGAAATCATCATTATCCATACAAGGCAGGTCATCATGCACCAGGGAGTAAGCGTGTACCATCTCAACAGCACAGGCGGGTTTAAGCGCGCGTCCACATCTTAACCCCGATATTATCTCGGAGCACGCCAGACAAAGCAGGGGTCGTATCCTCTTGCCGCCCTTTAAGGCATACGCCATAGCCCGGCAGACCTGTTTATTCCCGCCGCGAGAAACGGGCATCATAAGGGCCAATTGCTTTTCGATCACCATTCTTTTTTTGTTGAAATATTTATTTATATCCATGCCCTGTTCAAGCGCCTGTTGCAAAAATAACACCTAAAACAAAAGTCCTTCCCCGCGGGGACGTCTTTTTTTGCCCGAGACCTTGGACCTCCGCGGCATAACCACTCCCTCCGGGGCCGGGATGTTAAAATCTTCGGCAGAAAACGCGCCGGATGGTTCCTTTACCAGTATCTCTATTTTCTTTTTTATCTCATTAAGCTTTTTTTCGCAAAAGGCCGCAAGCCTTATACCTTCTTCGTATTTTTTTATAGCTTCATCGAGATCGATGTGGCCCGCCTCCAGGTCGAGGGCAATCCTTTCGAGTCTATTAAGCATTTCGTCGAATTTTTGCTCCGCCATTTTTTTCTCCACAATTTTTGTCTTAAGCCCTGCCCTGTCTAAGACCCCTCCACCCGGCTGGTAACCTCTCCGGTGGAAAATTTGGTTTTGATCAGCGCGCCGGCCTCTAGATCCGACGCGTCTTTAATTATACCGCCATCCGGTTCCCGCATCGTTATGCTGAAACCCCGGCCAAGAACGGCATCGGGGCTTAAGGCGGCCAACCTGCACCTTACGGCTGATAACGCCTGCTGCTTGGTCGCAGTAAAAAAAACCAACCCCTGATACATGCGCTTAAGGGTTTCATCAAATCTCTGTTGATACTGCTCCGTGAAAAAGAGCGGCCGCCTAAAGGCATACCTGTTCTTAACACTATTTAAGCGATCTTGCATTATACGCGCGCGCGACATTACTGCCTGCCTGAACCTCTGCCTGAATTTTTCTATGCCTGAAATCATATCCTCTTTTTTACCAATCACAAGCTCTGCCGCGGCAGACGGTGTCGGAGCACGCAGGTCGGAGACAAAATCGGATATCGTATAATCAATCTCGTGGCCTACAGCGGATATTACGGGTATACCGGAGCTATAAATGGCCCTGGTAACCGATTCTTCGTTGAACGCCCAGAGGTCTTCAATGCTCCCTCCGCCCCGGGCCAGTATAATAACATCGACATTTTTCAACTTATTGAAATCTGTCAGTGCCTGCGTTATCTCATCTGCCGCGCCCGGGCCCTGAACCTTAACAGGAAAAATTATGATATGCATGTTATCATACCGCCTGTTTATAATGTTCAGTATATCTCTAATAGCCGCGCCTGTCGGTGACGTTATCACGCCTATGGCGCTTGCGAGCTTAGGTATAGGTTTCTTAACGGATCCGTCAAACAGGCCTTCATTGTAAAGCTTTTTTTTAAGCTGTTCATAAGCGGCCTGCAAAGCGCCTATACCCTTGGGCTCCGCCTTATCGATATAAAGCTGATATTGCCCGCGTTTACCATAAACGCCTATCCTGCCCGAGCATATAAGGCTCATACCATTTTCTATCGCGAACTTCAGCCTAATAAGCTGGTGTTTAAATATCACACAACCGAGAACACTATCCGAATCTTTTAAGCTTAAATAGCAGTGGCCTGACGAATGCAGAACAAGATTTGATACCTCTCCCTCAACCCATATATCCTTGAAAGAGCCTTCAAGTATCAGGCTAATACATCTGGTAAGCTCGGTGATGGAGTAAATCTTATTTTTAGGGGTTAAACAAATGTCAGTCATGGTAAATACGCGCCCGATCTTTCCATTGCCCATCGATAAGGCCATTATTATACCAAATTCTTTTTAAACACTTCAAGATGGCTCTCTCCCGGTTAAAATACGAACCGCCTGATCAACAGGGCATGACCTGTCTTAGGCTCTATTCCGACAATAGCGCCATGTATATGGACATCCCCTTCAGCCATTTCAAATTTAACGGGCATCTGCGTCGTAAACCTTTCTAATATCTGTTCCTTTTTTCTGCCGATGACGGAATCCATTGGGCCTGTCATACCTATATCCGTAATATAGGCCGTATGTTTATATAGCAACCTTTCGTCCGCTGTCTGGATATGCGTATGCGTCCCGAAAACGCACGAGACCATACCGTCTAAAAACCAGCCCAAAGCGACCTTCTCGCTTGTCGCCTCGGCATGGACATCCACGAATATATTATCGGTTTCCTTCTTGAGCTCATCCACACAGGCCCATGCCTTCGCGAACGGGCAATCAACTGCCTGCATAAAAACGCGGCCGATCAAATTGATAACCCCGATCTTTTCCCCATTACGCGCCTTAAATACGCCGTATCCGCAACCGGGGGCGGAGGCAGGATAATTTGCAGGCCGCAGCAGTCTTTTTTCCCCCGCGATATACTCCGCCGTCTCTTTCTTTTTCCATATATGATCGCCTGATGTCAGGACATCGATATTACAGTCAAATAATTCATCGGCAACGTTTTTGGTAACACCGCTTCCACCAGCGGCATTTTCGGCATTGGCAATGGTAAAGTCTATCGCTTCCCGTTTTTGGATATTCCTTAATTCGCGATTAAGTATATTCCTGCCCGGGGCGCCTGTTATGTCTCCGATCATTAAAACATTCATATGTTATACCGCCTATCTCGCGTATTCCGTAGCGCGTGTCTCACGTATAACAGTCACCTTTATTTCGCCCGGATAATCGAGATTTTCTTCTATTTTCTTCGTTATATCCTTAGCCATGCTTATCGCCTGCAGATCATTTATCTTATCGGGCTGGACAATTACACGCACCTCCCTGCCTGCTTGTATGGCGAAGGACTTCTCAACACCCTTAAAACCGTCTGCTATGCCTTCAAGTTTTTCGAGCCTCTTAACATATGTTTCGAGGGTCTCGCGGCGCGCGCCGGGCCGTGTTGCGCTTATGGCATCGGCGGCCTGCACCAGGACAGCCAGGACGGAATTGGCCTCTATATCCTGGTGATGGGACTCAAGCGCGTGGATCACCGCCTCTGTCTCGCCGTATTTACGTGCCAGGTCGGAACCGATCTTGGCATGGCCTCCCTCAACCTCATGGCTTACGGCCTTACCGATATCATGTAAAAGGCCTATCCTCTTGGAGAGATTAAAATCGATGTTCAACTCGCCTGCCATAACACCCATAATATAAGCGACCTCTTTCGAATGCTGGAGGGCGTTTTGGCCATAACTCGTCCTATATTTCAGCCTGCCGAGCAGTTTGATCAACTCTGGGTGCAGGCCGTGTATATTCACATCAAAGGCGGCCTTTTCCCCCTCCTCCCGGATATTAACCTCCATCTCCTTTTTAACCTTTTCAGCGACCTCTTCTATCCTGCCGGGGTGTATCCTGCCGTCTTCTATAAGTTTTTCAAGCGTGCGTCTCGCGATCTCACGCCTTACTATATCAAAGCTCGAAAGGGTAACGGCCTCCGGGGTATCATCAACAATAACATCCACCCCTGTCGCCACTTCAAGCGCCCGTATATTCCTGCCTTCACGGCCTATTATCCTGCCCTTCATATCATCATTTGGCAAGCTTACAACGCTTATCGTCGATTCAACAGTATGGTCCGCAGCATAACGCTGTATCGAAAGGCTTATTATCTCACGGGCCTTTTTGGCGGCCGATTCCTTTACCTGCTCCTCCAAACGCTTAAGCGTTATCGCCGCCTCCTGCTTAGCCTCATCCTGCATTCTCAAGACCAACAGCTTCTTGGCTTCTTCGGACGACATGCCGGCAACCCTTTGCAATTTTTGTCTTTCTTCAGCCAATACCCTGTCCAGCTCAACCTCTTTGCTTGTAATGGCCTCTTGTTTTTGGATAACAGACTGTTCTTTCTGGGTTATGTCCTTTTCCTTCCTGTCAATCAGATCCGATTTCCTTTCGATATTCTCTTCCCTTTGCGTCAGACGCTTTTCCAGCTCTTTCAGCTCTTGCCGCGCGTCCTTTGTCTCCTGATCAAAATCAGCGCGCAGTTTAAGCTTAAGATCTTTGGCCTCCAGCTCTATCTCTTTCCTAAGAGTCTGTGCCTCTTTCTGTGCATCCGCGATTATCTGTTTTGCCTTTTCACCGGCAGACCTATTCTTCTTTGATGATATTAGATTATTTACAAAAAAACCTACTACAAAAAACAATACGCCCGCTAACAACACGGGCAAAGACAATATTGCCTGTCCGGTACTGTTAAGCATAAAACACCTCTGTCCTTTCTATGTTTAAACCTGCCTCTTGACAAACAAAGACAGCCCGGGCGCATCTTAACACGCCTTGAGAACATGGCCTCGGCAAAACCAGACAAGCGCCACGTCGTCGATTGCCCCAAAACGGGGCTAACTTTAATTATGCGGCAATAAGTTTGGTGACAGGTATGTCCCAGGGTAAAACCTTGATCCTTCTTACAAGCTGGAGCTTGAATGCCAGCCCTATGGTAGGTGTTTTTTTTGGCAGGTGCTTTAGGAATCTATCAAAATAACCTTGGCCGTGTCCTATGCGGTTGCCTTTGCTGTCAAAGGCAACACCGGGGACTATGACTAAATCAATATCCTCAATTTTAACGGCCTTTATACATTCCTTCCTTGGTTGCAGTACTCCGAAAGGGCCCTTTGCAAGATCTCTTGCTGGGCATGTAATCTCTGAAGGGATCAATTGCTTCTCCTTGGTTTGTGTCACCGGCACTATTACCCGTTTGCCTCTTTTGAGCGCCTCTTCTATCATGCCGGCAGTATCAACTTCATAAGGTTTTGATACATAAAACATGATAAAGACGGCATCTTTAAAGCACTTCTCTTTTAGAAGCCTCCTTTTTATCTTGCCGTTCTTAATAGCACGATCTTGCGCGGCCTGCAAACGTAATTTCTCTAAAATCTCTTTTCTGACCGCGTCTTTTTCATTTTTCCGCGAATAGGCTAATTTTACCACAAACACCTCAACAGGTCAAGCAGTTTGGCCGCAGGTAAAACATTAAAAAAGCCCCCTCGACAGGCATAAGGCCTGTTATAATCCGGGGACAGGCCTTTCCTTAAGAGCCTTATAACTTGATCCGGAATCAGCCGACGGCAAAAGTGCCACAGGCTCGGCAAGCAGGAACCTTCCTTTTGATATAGAATCTTTTAGCTCTTCGGCTATTACCCTTGCCTTCGCGTAACTTGAAAGCGAAACGGTAGGGGTGTCCTTGCCCTTGAACGTGATACTGCCTGACTTTAACTGCTTATAATTCACTTCTCCGAGCGAATTGGATATAGCATTGGGGTAGTCATTGGCATAATCAATTATCTGCGCGTATATATCTTCATCTTTTACGGTAGTGTATTTTAATATGTCCTCATTGAGCACGGGTATGGGAACGCCGATACCCACGGCAAGGCTGACGCCATAACCTTCCAATGATACGCCGCGCAGCCATTCGGGCTTCATTTGTTTTAAGTCGCCTATAACGGCTAATGTCCCCGCGGGGCATTGCGGCACGCCGTTGGCCTTTCTTTTCACACACGGGTTATGCTGCGTACCATGCCATGTCACATAACCCTGCCCGCCCGCCAGGAATATCTTTGTCCCTATGCCTATAGTCATATAATAAGGGTCGTTTAAAAGAGGGGACAATTGCCCGGCTGAACAATAATTTGCGTTTCCGGCATCAGGTTTTAATATGCCCATATATGTGTATATCGTCTTTTCCCGGCCCATGTTAACCGCGACATTATAGTTCTGGTAGCAATTTCTCAAATTAAACAATACCGCCTCATTCAGGTCTTTTATATTAATAAAGGTATCGAGTCTTTTCCTGGGGTAACAATCCGTGCCATAGGTTGACGCCGAAAGCCTTATATCCTTGCCCGATACGAGATCTTCTATGACATGCCCGCCGCCATATTCAAATTTTCCAGGGAACACCCTGTTCTTGGGGTCATCCTCTGAAATAGCTGCAGCACCTATATAAAGATCAGAGGCCGCAAAACCGGTATACGCGGGTATATCGTTAAGCGTGGCCTTTCCGCCTCCTATCTTCATCTTGGGTTTTGTGTGCCCAATATTGAAATAAGCGCCGCTTGAGCACATGGGCCCGAACGTGCCTGTGGTCACCACATCCACTCTTTGGGCGGCATTCTCTAAGCCCTCTTTTTCAACAATGCCTATTATCTCTTCCGCGGTAGCTACTACAACCTTGCCTTGTCTTATTTTTTCATTTATTTGCGCGTATGTCTTTGACATCTGCATCTCCTTAACGACAGCTCCCGTTCAGGGGCTAAAAAATTAATCAAACAAACCAGTGCTCAAATATCTTTCCCCTGTATCAGGCAGGAGGACAACTATACGCCGTTCGGGCGCCTTGGACCTTTTGGCAATCTTTAAACCGGCAAAAAAAGCCGCCCCGCCGGATACCCCCGTCAAAATGCCTTCTTTACGCGCGAGTTCTTTCACGGCACCCTTCGCGTCATCATAGCCTACCCTGACAACCTCATCTATTAAACTCCTGTCAAGTGCCTGCGGGATAAAACCTGCGCCTATGCCCTGTATTTTGTGCGGACCGGGTTTTCTGCCGGACAATACGGCCGAGCAGCGGGGTTCTACGGCAATAATCTGAATATTATTTATGCGCCTTTTAAGCGTAAATCCTGCCCCCGTCAATGTGCCGCCTGTGCCGACTCCGGTAACAAAGAAATCAATCTTTCCGCCGGTATCTCGTATCAATTCTTTGGCCGTTGTCTCGCGATGGGCTCGCGCGTTGGCAGGATTGGCAAACTGTTCAGGCATAAAAGCGCGGGGCATCTTGCGTAGTATCTCCTGCGCCTTTTTCACGGCACCCTTTAAACCGCTTTTTCCAGGCGTTAAAATAATTTCAGCCCCAAAGGCCTTTAGAAGCCCGCGTCTTTCAACGCTCATGGTATCTGGCATAACAATGATCAGCCTGTACCCATAGACAGCCGCTATAAAAGCAAGTGCGATACCGGTATTCCCACTGGTGGCCTCAACTATAGTCGAACCCGGCCTTATCAATCCTTTTTTCCTGGCGTCCTCTACCATAAAAAGAGCGGCACGGTCCTTGACGCTTGAAAGCGGGTTAAAGCTCTCCAGCTTCAAAAGGACCTCGGCGCCATGCGTCTTTATCCTGTTCACCCTGATTAGCGGTGTCCTGCCTATAGTTTTTGTAATATCCGCGAATATATGCGACATGTCACCGCCCGGTAAAATTATGTTAAAATACAAAAATAATGTATCACATTTTCATTGTTTTATCAAGGGGGAGAGCCCGCCCCGATAAGTCTAACCGCGGGGATGCGACGGTTTTTTCTTTAATCCTGAAAGATACTCTTTTATGCGTTTTTCATAACCTATTTCAGACGGTTCATAGTATTTCCTAAATTGAGGCATATAGTCCTGCTCCACATAATGACCTTCATAATCATGCGCGTATTTATAACCCGCCCCGCGTCCGAATTGCCTGGCACCTTTATAGCTGGCGTCCTTAAGGCTGTCGGGGACATCAAGGGTACGCCCATTTTTGACATCCGACAGGGCCTTTTCTATACCAAGATATGAGGCATTTGACTTGCCCGCTGTGGCAATGTAGACAACCGCCTGGGCTAAAGGGATACGGGCCTCAGGCATGCCGATAAATTCGGCGGCATTTAATGCGGCATTAGCGACGACCAGCGCCTGCGGATCGGCATTTCCCACATCCTCCGCGGCGCATATAACAATCCTTCTTGCTATAAAACGCGGGTCCTCGCCGGCATAGAGCATCTTCGCAAGCCAGTATAAAGCGGCGTCAGGATCTGAACCTCGCATAGACTTGATAAAAGCTGATATGGTATCATAATGGCCGTCTTCATCTTTGTCGTACACAACAGCTTTTTTTTGTATGGATTCCTCCGCCACCCGCAAAGTATAACGCACAAACCCGTCTTTATCCGCCGGCGTTGTAACAGCTCCTATCTCTAAAGCGTTCAAGGCCCTGCGTGCGTCCCCGTCGGATATCTTGGCCAGAAAACCCAAAGCGCTGTCATCTATTCTGATATTCATCGCCCCCAGGCCTCTCTCCTTATCGCCCGCTGCATTGTTCAAGATCCTCTTTATCTCATCCTCCGTTAAGGGCTTTAATTCGAACACAAGAGAGCGCGATATAAGGGCCGGTATAATATAAAAGAACGGATTGTGTGTCGTAGCGCCGATAAACATAATATCAGCTTCCTCGATATAAGGCATAAGCACATCCTGCTGGGACTTATTAAACCGGTGCAACTCATCCACAAAGAGTATCGTGCCTTTACCTGACATTAAGCGCATTTTCTTCGCCGTCTCGATTGCCTTGCGCATCTCCGAGACATTTGAGGATACCGCGTTTATCTGGCAAAAACAACTCTTCGTGGTATTGTTGATCACATGGGCAAGACAATTTTTACCCACACCACTAGGCCCATAGAATATGAAAGAACGCGCCCTGTCCGCCTCAATGGCACGGCTCAACAGCTTGTCCTTACCTACAATATGCGTCTGTCCGACAAATTCATCCAGATTACGCGGGCGCATGCGTAATGCCAGCGGCAATTCTTTTTGCGTGATCATCTGAGATTTCTCGAATAAGTCCATTGTCTTGTTGCGGTAGACGGTCAATGATTTATCTTACTGCGGCGCGTGTTTATCGGTGCGTATCAAATATAAAAACCCCGCACATGCCGGGCAAGTAACGCACTTTGAACCCTTATAATAAAGTGGGTGCCTTCTCAAAGGTTTCTTCGGTTTCTCTCTGTAAAGAGAGCATGCCTTCCACCCCTGAAGCTAAGCTCCCGATATAAAGGTGTTGGCTCAAAGTATCGTCAAAAAGCCACGCACACAGCAGGGATAGAATAAATATAGCACGGTTTCCGGGCTAAATCAAGACCTTAACGCAAGATCACCCCAAAAGACGCCTTGATGCCGGTCCGTATCGAGGCATCGGCAGAGTTGATCTCTTCTTCCGTTAATGTCTTTTCCCTGGACCTGAATACAATACGGATAGCCAGGCCTCTATAACCTTGCTCGATCTGCTTGCCTCGATACTCATTCAACAATTCTATGTTCTCAACAATAGGGCCCCCTATACGTCTTGCTAATGCGGCTATCTGCTGATACTCTACGGATGTACTCACTGCGAATGATATATCCCGGCACGCATACGGGAATCGCGGCAAGGGTTTATAACCGCGCCGCGGCTGGGCCAACGCGCAGACCTGGTCAAAATTGATCTCGCCGGCATACACGGCGCCTGTTATCCCATAAGCCCTGGCGATATTGCCCCTTAGTCTGCCAAAACAGCCAAGTATAAGGCTGCCGGAGATCGCGGCCATACAATAATGCTCATCAAACAATTGAGACATTGTATTTTCAAACTTAAACTCCTTCACTCCAAGCGTATCCATAAGACACAGTATAACACCTTTAAGCCGGAAGAAGCTGTCTTCGGGGGCGGTTTTTTTCTCTATACGCGGCTTCAAATATAACGCAATAGCCAGACGGTTTTCTTCCAAATAATTGTTTTGGGCCCTGACATAAGCATGGGATAATTCAAATAACCTAACATCATATAACTGCCTGCTTATATTATAGGCCGCCGTTTTTATTATCCCGGGGATCAATGAAGGCCTCATTATCTCCTGCTCTTTGCTTTGAGGGTTTTTTACCGTGATGCAATCATCCTCATCCCAGGGCATA
Organism: Candidatus Omnitrophota bacterium; assembly: GCA_041650035.1. Taxonomy (GTDB): domain Bacteria; phylum Omnitrophota; class Gorgyraeia; order JABMRG01; family JABMRG01; genus JAQUQI01. The sequence goes on from JBAZLY010000003.1 coordinate 31,825, forward strand.
TCTTTTATCATATCCCTGCCGATAAGACTGTAAGATATGACCTCGTTGAACCCGTTCGCCATAAGCGCGTCTTTGGCCATATCGTGTTTAGCGGCAAGATCTCTTGTATTATCATCTGGGCTTGTTATCACAATCGACGGTGCAACCGCTGCAATACGCTCATATCCATATATCCTTGCGACCTCTTCTATAAGATCCGCCTCCCGCCATGTATCTTGACGATATGAAGGGGCAGAAACCTCTAATATGCATCCGCCTTGGGCCTTATACCCCAAGCGGACAAGTATCTGCCTTGCCTGCGCGGGCCGTATAGCCGTGCCGAGTATCTTATTGAGATACGCTACGCGCAGGATGATTTTCGCGCGGACAGAGGCCTGTTTGCCCGATGAAAAAAACGCGCCCACATGGGCCTTGGCAATATCCTTCATAAGGCATGCCGCCCTATCTGAAGCGTAAATGGTATTGTGACTGTCAGCCCCCCGCTCAAAACGGTAACTTGAATCCGTCGACAGGCCCAGGGCAAGAGATGAGCGTCTGATCCTTACCGGGTCAAAACAGGCACTTTCCAAAAGCACATTTTTAGTTGACGGCGATATAGCAGAATCCGCGCCTCCGATGATACCAGCTATCGCGTAGACCTTATGCCTGTCACCTATCACAATGACCCCGGGATTAAGTGTCCTCTGCGTACCGTCTATGGTCACCAGCTGTTCATCAATCTTCGCGGGCCTGATAATAATCTCATCACCCGATAACCGGTCCATATCAAAGACATGTAAAGGCTGGCCTGTTTCAAAAAGCACAAAATTCGTTATGTCAACCACGTTATTAATAGACTGAAGACCCACCGCATTCAATCTTCTTACTAACCATAACGGTGAGGGCCCAACCTTTACACCCCTTAAAACACGCGCAGTATAAAATGGGCAGCCGTTTTCATCATCCCTGATAATCCTAAAATCCTGTTTCTGGCCCTGTGTTCTTAACCTTTTTTTCCGCGGCGCCTTAAACGGCTTATCCGTTATCGCCGATATCTCGCGGGCTATGCCCAAATGTGAAAGACAATCAGGCCTGTTAGGGGTAACATCTATATCAAAAATAAAATCCCCGGCTTTTTGTTTTACAGAAGAGACCTCATGGCCTGCCATAGTCAGCCAATGCGCGAGCAGATTAGGCCGGACCTTGGTATTAACATATTCTCTAAGCCATTTATAGGATATCTTCATGGTTAAAATTGCCCTAAAAATCTTAAATCATTTTCGTAAAAAAACCTTATATCATCAATACCATGTTTTAACATAGCTATTCTTTCAACACCCATGCCAAAAGCAAGGCCGCTAAATTTATCGGGATCTATATCGACGGCCCGAAACACGTTCGGGTCAACCATGCCAGAGCCAAGTATCTCAAGCCAACCGCTTTGCGAACACACCCTGCACCCTCGGCCCTGGCAGATAATGCAGGACACATCTACCTCGGCGCTTGGTTCCGTAAATGGAAAAAAATGCGGCCTGAACCTTACCTTTGCCGAACTACCGAAACACTGCCGGACAAATTCAAATAAGACCCATTTAAGATTGGCAAAGCTTATATTATCCCCCACCATTAATCCCTCAACCTGGTGGAACATAAAAGAGTGGCTGGCATCAGTCGCGTCAGGCCTGAACACCTTGCCGGGCACGACTATGGAAAAAGGCGGTTTATGTTTCAACATATACCGTATCTGCATAGGGGATGTGTGGCTTCTAAGAAGGCGCCTTGTCTGTTTATTCGATTCAAAATTCTCCGTGTTAAGATAAAAGGTATCAAACGCCTCTCTTGACGGGTGATCGGGCGGTATATTGAGAGCTTCAAAATTATTAAACTCGTTTTCGATCTCCGGACCTTCAACAACACCAAACCCCATACGGGAAAAAATCCCGCATATATCACCTATTATTTTTGTTATAAGATGCCCTTTGCCGATCGGCGGACAGATGCCCGGCATCGTCGCGTCAAACATCTCCCGGCAGGCGGGGCGGGAGCCGCTTGAAAGCGCGGCCGCCTTCTTCTTAAGAGCCTCTTCAACCACAAACTTGAGCCCGTTTAACCGCTGGCCAAGTACCGGCCTGTCCTGTGCGCCGCAAGCGGCAAGCTCTTTATAAAGAACCGCAAAAACCCCTTTTCTGCTTAAGTATTTTGCGCGCACCGCTTCAAGCCCTTGCGGCGTGAAGGCCGCCTCAATCTCGGATAATGCCAGAGTCTCTATCTCTTTTAAGCGGTGTTCCACGGCTATTCCTTCTGTTTAAGCCTTTCTATATCTTCATTTGATCCAATGACCATAAGCTTATCCGCGGCCTTTATCTTGTAATCCGCCTCGGGCATGGAGTTGACCATTTCAACACCGGCTTCATCAACACTCTTTATGGCCGCTATGTTCAAGCCGTATTTGGCCCGGACGCTTAATTGTTTGAGGCTTTTGCCGATAAACTCTTTCGGCGCTTCTATTTCTATGATACTACAAGCGGATGACAAATCTATGTGTTCGCTTACTTTAGGCGAGGTAAGCGAATTGGCGATACGTATCCCCATATCCCTCTCCGGGAACACTATCCTGTTGGCGCCTATCTTTTCCAGCACCTTACCCTGCTCTTCAGTCACGGCCTTGGCTACAACCTCTTTGATCCCTATTTCCTTTAAAACCAACGTAATAAGCACCGACGCCTCGATGTTCCCGCCAACACTGACAACGGCGACATCAACAGAATCAACACCTATCGCCTTTAACGCCTTTTCGTCCGTAGCATCCGCGCATACCGCCTGTGTAACAATCTCGGAAAAATCCTGCACCTTCTCATCCTCGATATCGATAGCCAGGACCTGATAACCTTTTTCACTCAATGTTTTCGCGACGCTGGCGCCAAACCTGTCCAATCCTATTACAGCAAACTGCCTCATATCCGCACCTCACCTATTTATACTGCTATTGTCTAAAATACCCGCCCGCGCATAATAGTTAACCGATCATAAGCTTTTCTTCCGGATAACGATAATCGATCTTGTCATTTCTCATCGCGATGGCAAGCGCGAGCGTTAACGGGCCCACCCTGCCTATTAGCATGGTAGATATGATAATAATCTTGCCTAAAAACGTCAACTCCGGCGTGATGCCCATGGAAAGGCCCACAGTCCCGAATGCAGATGTCGATTCAAACAACATACTTAAAAAATAATGGCTGCTGTGCGAAGGCGCGCTTTCAGTGGCAGAAAGCAAAAAGGTGGACGCCAAGACAACGCCAAAGGCAAGAAAAAACGTAACAAAGACGCGCCTATATGTTTCTTTCGGTATAGTCTTTTTAAAAATCGTAATTCTGTCTCTGTTTTTGAACATAGAATAAAATGATGCTATCATAACACCGAATGTAACAGTCTTGATACCGCCCCCCGTTGAACCCGGAGATGCCCCGATAAACATGAGCATTATGATAGTAAACAGCGTGACCGGCCTTAAGGAGGCCGTCTCGAGCACATTAAATCCGGCTGTCCTGGCCGTCACCGAAGTAAAAACACATGAGATAAGCCGGTTGCCAAGTGTCATGCCGCGTAGGGCGTAATTACGCTCAAAACAATAAACAGCGAGCGCACCCATAATGATAAGAAATAAAGACACAAGAACAACGATCTTGGTCTGCAGGCTTATGCGTGAAGGAATAAGTCTTCTGTCTTTTTTCCAAAATGTTAATTTCGGTATATCCATAAAAACCACAAAACCTAAACCACCGATAATAATCAGGGAAGAAAATACGGACATGGCAAATATATCACCGGAAAAAAACTTCAGACTATGCGGGAACAGTGAAAATCCTGCATTGCAAAAAGCGGATACCGAGTGGAATACCGCGCGTTTTAACGTCACAAAACCACCCCAATCAAAAAGACTCAACCACCTAATATATAGCAACGCGGCACCGGCCGCCTCGACGGCAAGCGTGAACATAACTATATATAACACAAGTCTGCGCAGACCCCCTATCCGAGTATGGTTTAGAGCGCTTCTTATAGTGATATTATCTGACATAGAAAACTTCCGGCCCAGCAGAATGGCAAACATGGCGGAAAATGTCATGATACCTAAACCGCCTGCCTGCATCAGGCAAAGTACCACAAGTTTTCCGAATTGCGAAAAACAGGAACCTATGTCATGCGGAACCAGGCCTGTCACGCAAACAGCGCTTGTCGCCACAAACACGCTGTCAATCGGGCGTGCCTTGCATCCAGGCACCGTGGCGGCTGGCAAGCTCAACAAGATTGCCCCCAAGACGATTGCCAAAAAAAAGCTCAATACAACGACTTGAGCAGGCTGAAGTTTTATTTTACGCATATAAACAAAGCCTAAAAGCCCTATTATTTTTTGTGTTTTGCGATATCAACTAATTTACTGAACACTGTTTTATGCGACACGGCCAATTCCGCCAATGATTTTCTGTTGATCAGCACCTTGGCCTTTGCTAAGCCGGCGACAAATTCGGAATATTTGACCCCATTGGCCTTGCAAGCCGCGCTAATCCTGACTATCCACAAAGAACGAAAATCCCGTTTCTTGACCTTTCTGTCCCTGTAGGAATAGGCCCTGGCCCTGGCCACAGTCTCTTTGGCCGTCCTATATAACTTACCCCGGCCGGCCCTATAGCCTTTCGCGGCCTTTAGGGTTCTTTTTCTGCGCTTTCTTGATGAAACACCATGCGTTACCCTTGCCATATCTATCTCCTTATTTTAATCGAAAGCATGTTTGGACGGCAGACTCAATGGATCATTGACCTTAATTTCGCGGATTCTGCCTTTGTCAAAACAGTCTTATTTTTAAGGTGCCTTTTTCTTTTTCTGTTTTTGCAGGACAACAGGTGACCTGAAAAAGGCTTTTTTACCTTTACCTTGCCCCCCTTGCTTATCTTTATACGTTTTGCAACAGACTTTCTTGTTTTTAATTTAGGCATTACCTTCTCCTTGGATTATCCTGCGGTTATGGCGCGACAGTCCGCCGGGATTGAAAAATCCTCCCATATATAGCGCATTTAGAAATACGCTCAAAATACCATCTATAGACACGGGTTTATTTGGGCGTGAGCACCATATTCATAAAAGGACCTTCTTTTGATGGCGGCTTTTCCGCTTCGCCTTTGCCCGCCACGTCAGTAATTATCCTCCGCATAAGGGCCCTGCCCATTTCCTGGTGAGCCGCCTCTCTGCCCCTGAAACGCAGACTCACCTTGACCTTATTCCCCTTTTGAAGAAAATCCTTTATGTGACCGAGCTTGGTTAGGTAATCATGTTCTTCTATGGTTACTTTATACCTTACCTCTTTCATTTTGATCACATGCTGATGTTTCCTGGCCTCTTTTTCCTTTTTGCCCTGGTCATATTTGAACTTACTATAATCCATTATCCGGCAGACAGGCGGCCTTGACATCGGGGCCACCTCGACAAGATCAAGGTCTGATTCGCGCGCCTTTACCAGCGCGGCCTGCGGGGTCATCACACCAAGCTGTTCACCCTCCGCCCCGATCACTCGTATCTCGCTTATCCTTATCTGTTCATTTATTCGCAAACGATTTTGTATAACAATCCCCTCCCTCCAATAAGCGCATCGGCAAGCGCCTTGCGCCGGGATTAACCCCTGTTGTTTATTTCCTGTTTTATCTTTTCAACAAAACGCCCAAGCGGACCCGGGCCCTCGTTGCCTTTTTCTCTACTCCAAACAGCGACAGTCGATGCCAACTCCTCTTTCTGCCCGACAATTAACATATAGGGCACTTTATGGGCCCGGACCTCGCGTATTTTATAACCTATGGTCTCGTTGCGGCAGTCTGTCTTCACCCTAAATCCCTCGCCGGATAAAACAGCCGCTACTTTTTTAGCATAGACGTGTTGATTGTCGGTTATAGGAGCTATCCTTATCTGCTCCGGCGAAAGCCATAAAGGAAAGGCCCCTGCGTAATGTTCAATAAGAGCACCTATAAAACGTTCCATGGAACCCAATATGACCCTGTGTATCATGACGGGCCTTTTCCTGCTGCCATCCTGCGCGCTATACTCAAGCTTGAACCGCTCGGGCAGGGCGAAATCACACTGTATCGTAGCGCACTGCCATGACCTATCAAGAGCGTCTTTTAATTTTATGTCTATCTTAGGTCCGTAAAAAGCCCCGTCCGCCTTATTTATGCTATAGGGCATGCCTTTTTCATCAAGCGACTCTGACAAGGCTGATGTGGCCTGCTGCCAATCATGGTCAGTGCCTATAGATTTTTCCGGCCTGGTACTCAATTCAACAGTGAAGTCAAAAAAACCAAATACCTTCAGCGCGTAAACAACAAAATCCAATATGTCTTTGATCTCGGGCTTAAGCTGTTCGGGCAGACAGAATATATGAGCGTCATCCTGGGTAAAACCCCTTACACGCAACAGGCCGTGTAATACACCGCTCTTTTCATTGCGATATACGGTACCCAGCTCAAAAAACCTTAATGGCAGGTCGCGATAACTCCTTGTCTTTGAACCGTAGACTAATATGTGCCCTGGACAATTCATGGGTTTTACGGCGTATTCATCACCGTCTATGTTAAAGATATACATATTGTCTTTATAAAAACCGTAATGCCCTGACCGCACCCATATATCTGATTTATAAATATGCGGGCTCACGATAAGCTCATAACCTTTGGCGAGGTGTTCTTTTCTCTCCCAATCTTCTATTATAGTGCGCAGGAGCGCGCCTTTCGGCTGATAAATTATAAGTCCGGCACCGGCGTCAGCATCTGTCAGGTACAATTCGAGCTCTCGTCCCAATTTTCTGTGGTCGCGCTTCTTCGCTTCTTCAAGCCTATCCAAATATTGATCCAATTCCTTTTTGCTTAAGAATGCCGTTCCATAGATCCTCTGAAGCATCGGATTTCTTTCATTCCCTCTCCAATAAGCGCCCGCTATGCTTAATAATTTAAAAGCCTTTACGGCCCCTGTTGATTTAATATGAGGACCCTTGCACAAATCAAGAAAATCCCCATCCGCGTAAATAGTCACCTCATCGCCAGGGATCTCTTTTATCAATTCCAACTTATACGTCTCGCCCTTGAACAGTTCTCTTGCCCGGGTTTTATCTATGTTAGAGGCAATGAATTCATAATCCTTTTTTATTATCTCAGCCATCTTTGTCTCTATAGAGCCAAGATCCTCGGGCAAAAACGGACTCTGCTTATCAAAATCATAGTAAAACCCATCGGGTATGGCGGGGCCTATAGCCATCTTTGTGTCAGGCCATATTGCCTTTACCGCCTGCGCCATAATATGCGCCGTGCTGTGTCTTAATATATGTAAATCCATTTTTTACCTTTTTTATGGTGCCGGGAGCCGGACTTGAACCGGCACGGGTATTACTACCCATTGGATTTTAAGTCCAAGGCGTCTGCCAATTCCGCCATCCCGGCACATTATGCCTTAGTATACAGAAAAAAATGTGCCTACTTCGGGCAGGCATCTCTAAATACTCATTTTACGGGCTTATCTGTCCGTAATATATCAAAAAAAGTGCTTTTTGTCAATAGCAACTGCCTCCGGTATATTTGTTATATACTTTATAATATAGATAGTATAATTCAAACTGTATCTCTCGCCTAAACAATAGTAATAAATACCGCCAAAAATATAAAACAGCCAAAATCAACACAGACCTAATGGCCCCTGTTGACTTGAAGCTGTTTATCATATTTCCGGCATATTATATCTTGCCCTTACTTAAGGGGTGACTTTAATAGGAGTACCCCGCGCACCCGCGTAGAAAACGATGATCTCTGCTGGCCCATCACCGTTATTTTGGCCATAATGCCATCTATCCACAGTCTCAACGATCGCCGAGCCCTCTTTTAAGTGCAGGACTTTACTGTTCTCTGTTATAACAGTTAGTTCTCCCCGGATCATCACGCCGGCATTTATAACAGGGTGTTTGTGCAACGGCAACCGCGTCCCTTGCGGAATAATAATACGCAAAATGGTGATCTCCGGCGCACCATTAGGGTAAGGCGGCAAAGGGCTGCCATCCCAACTCGTTTGCGCTTTTGCCAGTTCTTCGGTAACAGTTTCAGCGGCTATTTCCGCAGCCATACAGGCGTCTGGCCTGCTGCAAAAAAACACACACAACAAGAACACGGCGGCTTTTACGGCTTGCTTATAGCGTTTGATGTGTAAGGGCTGTTTCATTACGGTCATTTTAAAAAACAATTTGGGTGGTGGGCGGTACAAGATTTGAACTTGTGACCTTTTGCATGTCAAGCAAACGCGCTAACCAGCTGCGCCAACCGCCCTTCACCTAATCTATTACAATATAAACTATACCAAATTTACGTCAAGCTGTAAAGCTTGTTTTTCTGCGCATGCCCTGCGATTTAAAATACGGGACATATCTATAACTGCTTGCCGCAACCCAAAAGACAAGCAGTGCGGACAACGCGGCAATCGCGCTGAAACTGACCCCCTTATCCAATAAAAAACCGAAGACCAGCGGGCCTATCGCTGTTGCTATAACGATAATCGTAACCAGGATTGCCCTGATACTGCCAACATGCCTCTGGCCGTACACCTCGGCAAGAAAGGCCGTATTAACTATATTGCTCATCCCAATAGCGACACCTGACAGCGCCAAGTATACGAGCGCTGCGATCGGATGACTGAAAAATGTTATAACCAACAAAGCAAAAGCAAATGGGATTAGAAAAAGGGGCAAAAGCGTTACAGCGGAAAAACGATCAACAAGTCTTCCACCTATAACACAAAACACTGCGCGACATAGCGCGTAACCTATAAAACAAGCCGCGAGCCAGCCTATAGGCCACGCCTTTTCAGCGGCAAGGGCCTGCTGGTAGACAAAAAGCCCTGTTATCACGCAAGGCAATATGCTGACATTGGCAGAGACCAGAAAAAAACCCTTGCTTCTTAGAAGCGCGAAAGGACTAAACTCGGGCTCCTCCAAACCGGGATCGGTATTATCCGGAAAATATTGGAGATGTTTCTTGTTAAGCGCAAACCAAATAAACGGCATAAGCATACCACATATAATAACAGCGCATATCATCATCGAAGAACGCCAGCCCGCCAGTAAGATAAGCCTGTTATGATAACAGGTAAAATACCTTCTCCAAAGGCATAACCGAGCACGGAAACACTCAAGGCCTTGCCGCGTTTATCGATAAAAAATTTTGCCATTGATGTGCTTGAGATATGACTCAACAAACCCTGCCCGGCAAACCTTAAACCCCAGAGGCCTATAAACAAAACCACTATGTTACGTGACAGGGCAGTCGCGACACAGGAAAGGCAAAGCAGTCCTGATGATATCAAAGCATAAGTACGCAAATTATAATAATCAATAAACCGGCCCGCAAATGCCAGCGCAGCCGCGCTTAATATCGTAGCCGAGCTATAAAGAAGCCCAAAAGAGGCATTTGTCAAACAAAAATCCGCAAGGATAGAATTTACATATAATGAAAGAAAAAAAGTCTGTCCTGCACTTGAAAAAAGCGTCAATAAAAAACCGAACGATATAATACGTTTATTATCTAAAAACAATTTAATATATGTCATGGGACCAAACCGGATCAAATGTCACTTACTATAAACGCCTCTACGTTTTGTCGAGATAAAAATAGATTGCATCTTTCGCGAAACCATCCGAGGCTATAAAAAAATGGAGGCGGCAAGCGGATTCGAACCGCTGAATAGTGGTTTTGCAGACCACTGCCTTACCACTTGGCTATGCCGCCATAATAGACTTTAAAAACCTCAAGCAAGGGCGTCTCTATGCGCCGCGCCCAGGGTCTTTTTTTTATACCACATTCTTTGAATTTCATCAAGCAGGATATCGGCTATCTTACCCTTACTAACATTTTTAAAAAATAACTTATCTCCGCCAGGGCCAAGGATAACAACGCTTGTCGGCAAAGGTCCGAAAGGAGCCCCGGTTCCCGTTATCTTATTTGCTACCATAAAATCGGCATTCTTTGAAACCTGTTTCTGCCTCGCCCTCGCCAGAAGATCTTGCGTCTCCATGCAAAAACCCGCCAGGATTAGACCTTTTTTGTGCGCACCGGCCCATTCAAGGATATCAGGATTACGATCTAAAAATATGGCATTCGGCATATCTGCCTTTTTTATCTTTTGCCGCGCGCGTGAAACGGGACGGAAATCCGCTACCGCAGCCGCCATGATAAGACAATCCTTGCCCCTTATATGCCTCTTTACCCCGGTAAACATCTCCGTGGCTGTGTTAATATAAATCATCCTTACGCCTGCAGGCGGCTTTAAGCATACAGGCCCGCTTATCAGGGTAACCTCATGCCCGGCACGCACTGCCCTGCCGGCTATGGCATACCCCATACAGCCCGTCGAATGATTAGCGATAAAACGAACAGGATCTATTGCTTCACGAGTCGGGCCTGCCGTAACCAGCATTTTTAAGGGGGTCATTTTAGAAGGGCCTTGGCCTTGCGGATTATATCCTGGGTATGGGCGATATGGCCGATACCGGTTACCCCGCAGGCAAGATGCCCTGCGATCGGGCCTACAAAATGATATTTCAGTTTTTTTAATGCGCTAATGTTTGCTCGTAATATCGGATTAGTATACATAGCCTTATTCATTGCCGGGGCAAATAGCACCGGCGCGTTCGTGGAGGAAATAACGCAAGTTAATAATTCGTCACATATACCGCAAGCGGTCTTTGCTATAATATCAGCCGTTGCCGGCATCACAAGCACAAGATCCGTTTTTTCCGCAAGCGAAATATGCGTAGGCTCATAATCCTGCGCGGGCGTAAACATATCCTCAAACACCTTATTTCCCGATAGTGTCTGCAAGGTAAGAGGGGCAACAAAAAAACGCGCCCTATGGCTCATACAAACCAAAACACACCAGCCCGATCTTCTCAAGGCGTTTATGACATCGCATACCTTGTACGCCGCTATACCGGCACATACACCTATCAAAACCGTGGGCTTATTCCTTCTGTCCCGCATCTTGCGCCTTACCCTTTTGTTTTTTAAAAGAGATTTTGCCGTCGGAAATCTCTTTTAACGCCGCTATCATCGCGTTATCAACCGGGTTTTGGCCCGTTTGCACTGAATTCGCGTTAATCTCTATCGCGCGCCTTGCGGCCATTACAACTAACTTATAAATACTGCCTGTCTTATCATATAAAGCTTCCAAACTGATATTTGACACCACCTTATGCTCCTCCTATGATATCTCGTGGTGAGAGGCTAATATTATACGCCTTAACTCACCGATAGCTGCGTTTATTTTATCGTTAATAACATAATAATCATACAGACCTATGCACTGCAGTTCTTTTTTGGCAATAGAAAGCCGTTCGCGTATCTGTCGTTTCGTGTCGGTCAGACGGCATAAGAGCCGTTTTTGCAGAGCGGCCATAGACGGAGGAAGAATAAAGATCAACACGGCGCCCCGGTGCCTGCGCCTTATTTGCGCGGCACCCTGCACATCAATATTTAAAAGTATGTCACGACCACTCGTAAGATTCGTTTCAATAAAACGTCTTGGGGTGCCGTAATAATTGCCGAAAACCTTGGCGTATTCCAAAAAACCCCCTTTTGACCTCATCCTCTCAAACCCCGGCACATTAGTAAAAAAATAATCCTTTCCGTCTTTTTCCTTGCCTCGGGCATCCCGCGTCGTAAAGGATATAGACCTGACAAGCCCTATGCCCTGTTTCAATAATGCGTCGCATAAGGTTGTCTTCCCGCAGCCGGACGGGCCTGAAACCACAAAAAGCCTCCCCCTGCCGCGTATAGCGTCTCTTACCGCCGCGGGGAATTGCTTACCCTTGCTCACTTAAACCTCTGCGCTATGGTCACAGGCTGGACACTGGCCAATATCACATGATCGCTATCCGTAATAATGACGGCACGCGTCCGCCGGCCGCTCGTAGCATCGATTAACTTCCCCTTCTGTCTCGCCTCTTCTTTCAGGCGTTTTATAGGCGCTGCCTCGGGGGATACTATGGCTACTATCTTTTCCTTTACAACAGCGTTATTTAAGCCTAAATTAATCAGAGTTAAAAAATTTTTCTTATTCAACATTCTGCACCTGTTCCCTGATTTTATCAATATGGCTTTTGATTTTAATCACCTCACGCGCTATAGGAAAATCATTGGCCTTAGCGCCGATGGTGTTTATTTCTCTATGCATTTCCTGCGCAATAAAATCAAGCCTCCTGCCGGCCTCTCCGTTATGGAGCAGAACCTTCCTGAAGCCCGTTATGTGCGCAGCCAGTCTATGGGTCTCTTCTGTAATATCGCAATTCCTGGCAAACGCCGCCGCGTCTTCCTCAAGGCGCTGCCTGTTCAAGGCGCGTGTGGTGCCCGCGATTTCTTTCACATTTTTTACCACTCTTTTTCTATAATCATTGATAACCCGCGGCATACGAGTCCTAATCTTGCCAAGAGAAACCTCTATATCCTTAACCATGTTCCGGATAACTTTTTTTAGCATCTTGCCTTCACGCGCCTTAGCCTCGCGCAAATCATCAACAGCGAGTATCGCCGCACGCCGTATGATAGGCCATAGGACGTTTACCTGCTCTTCCTGCGGCTTATACTCCACAACACCGGGCAAGTTGATTATCTGGCTTATCTCTATCACCCCCTGGGCTTCCAAAAACCGTTTCAACGAAACAATCCTGTTGTAATATTGTTTGGCCAATACCTTGTTGATATGAACCTCATCGGGGTGTTTGACGCGCGTGGTGTAAGTCAAAAAAAGGTTCAACCTGCCCCTGGCCACTTTTTTTTGGAGTATCTCGCGAATCCTGTCCTCAAACACGGAGAGAATGGGGGGTATTTTGCTTGTGACCTCAAGGAATTTATAGTTTACGCTTTTAATCTCTATCTTGACTGATCCCGGGCCGCCCGAGGCCTCACCCTTGCCAAAACCCGTCATACTAAGCAACATATAACCTGCCTTTTGTTTTGAATTGTCTGCGAAAATAAGGATACGCGCTTAAGCCCAAACCCGTTCGCGGTTTACCGACTCTACCTGTTTTGTGGGATATAGGTCTACGATAATTTCTGAAGGATTAAACCACAGTTTGATCTCGCGCTCCGCGTCAGCTTGGTTAGCGGAGGCATGGATAACATTCTCATAAACACCCTTGGTGGTGATCCGCCCGTACTGGCCTCGGATGCTGACAGAGTCCGCTTCTTCCGGATTGGTGGCGCCGGCTATCTTGCGAATCTTATCAATAGCCCCCTCACCACAATACACCATAGCCATCACCTTACGCTTATCATGGAATTCACCTTGTATATATTTGATCAATTCCGCGAAAAAAGGTTTCTCTGCCAGGGCCCGATAATGAGCCTTGGCTATGTCCACGCTGACATTTGTTACGCGAGCAGCAACGATGTCAAGTTTTGTTTCGGAAAGACGCGTAAGGATGTTACCTGTTAAAGACTTTTTCAGACCATCCGGCTTGATCAACACTAATGTGGCTTCAATCATTTGATTTCCCATATACTATATTGTTATATTATAATTACGTCGGACAAATTGTCAATGGGTATTTTTTACCAGGTCAAGAATGCGGTTAAGATCATCGAGTGAATAATAATCTATAACAATCTTTCCGCGCTTTTTTCTGTGTTGTATAACAACCTTTGTGCCTAAAATCTTTTCGAGCTCATCCTGCGCGGCCTGCGTATGAGGGTCGCTAACATTGTGATAGGGTTGTTGCTTGCGCGGCGCAGCATGAGGCCTGACCAAAAACTCAACCTCCCGGACAGACAATCCCTTCTGCACGATCTTCTCACATATTCTTGCCTGTTTATGTTTATCACCCACCGCGAGCAGGGCCCGCGCATGGCCCATCTGTATCAGATCCTCGGACAACAAGCGCTGTATCTCTTCCGGCAGATTAAGTAAGCGCAACGTGTTTGCCACAGACGCCCTGTCGCGGCCGATAGCCTGGGCGATTTGTTCCTGGGTAAAATTAAACTCGCCGCTCAATTTTTGATAAGCAAAGGCCTCTTCAATGGGGTTAAGGTCTTCCCTCTGTAAATTCTCTATCAAAGCCATTTCCATGGCGTTAAGGTCATCCACATCTTTGATAATAGCCGGTATAGCGGCCATGCCTAATACCTTTGCCGCCCGGAGACGCCTCTCTCCAGCTATCAATTCATAGCCTGAATCAGTGCGCCTGACAAGTACAGGCTGGACAACCCCCTTCTCTTTTATAGATAGAACGAGCTCATTGAGCTTGTCTTGTTTAAAAGCTGACCGCGGCTGATATTTGCCGGGCACGATATCCGACACGTTCAAAATATGAACGCCTGCATTCTTATCCGCTGTCAATAAACCAAGATCGACATTACCCTCGGACGCATCCGGCATCAGGGCATCAAAACCTCGACCTAAGGCTTTTCGCTTATCCATTACCGCCTCCATTGTGCTCTGCCCGGTCGGGTTCTGCTTCAACCTCTGTTACTGTAGTAGCATTAACCCCCTGGCAAGTGTTTTGAGTTTTCTTGTTGTCTCCCTCATGCTCATCTGTTGATTCAATGTGGATTTCATGATTTATTTCTTGCTTCTTATTATCGTTAAAGTGGTTATAATCAAGTAATTCTGTGGCTAACTGTTGATAAGCCATAGCGCCATTGGAGTTTTTATCATACAGAATAACAGGTTTACCGTGGCCTGGGGCCTCACTTAAGCGCACGGAACGAGGTATGACTGTCTGGTAAATCTTATCCGTAAAAAATTTTTTGGCTTCATTAATTACCTCATTAGTTAAATTAGTCCTATAATCCGCCATAGTCAGTACAACACCCTCTATCGTGAGGCCTTGATTTAGATGGTCATGGACAAGCTTGATCGTCTGCAGCAATTGGGTTAGTCCTTCCATAGCATAAAACTCACACTGTAAAGGGATTAGTATGGTGTTTGCCGCTGTTAAAGCATTGATTGTAAGCAAACCGAGGCTTGGGGGGCAATCTATAAGGATAAAATCGTAGTCCTGGCTGATGGGGGTCAAACCGTTTTTCAATCTTTGTTCGCGATTAAAGGCATTGACTAATTCAATCTGTGCGCCTGTAAGCTGAGTATTAGACGGTGCTACAAACAGGTTATCGATTCCGGCATCACGAATGATATCGCGCAACGGGTGTGACTCGATAAGCACATGATAAATACTTTGTATTATAGTCTTCTTATCAATACCAAGGCCGCTTGTCGCGTTTGCTTGAGGATCGAGATCAATTAATAGTGTTCTGGCGCCCGAAAGGGCTAATGAGGCGGATAAATTGATGGAGGTGGTTGTCTTGCCGACGCCGCCCTTTTGATTACATACTGCGATTACCTTCCCCACAGGCACTCCTATGTTTCACGTGGAACATAAACCACTCCCACGATATTCCCGTTCCATAGTTAAAATTATAGGCCAATTTTTTAAACAAGTCAAACAAAATCATATAAATTATAACGATTGCGCGCGGGAAAATGCGGGTAATTTTAAAACCACTTCTTGCAACAAAAGCATAAATACCGTATTAGTGAACCAATAAAGAACAAGCCCTGATGGCATATTGTAAAATATCATCCCAAACATCACCGGCATTATTAATGCCATAATGCGCTGTTGTTCGGATAGTTGTTTCCCTCCACCCTGGGATAGTTTTTGCTGAAATACCATCGCAATTGCCATCAAAATAGGCAATATATTGACAGATGCCCCAATAACAGGCAAACCCCTCATCGCGGGGGGTAGCTGAAAAGCCGCATCCGGCTCAGCCAAATCCCGTATCCACAAAAATGCAGAGCCTTTAAGCTCAACGCTTCTTAAAAGAACTTGGTACAAAGAAAAGAAAATAGGGATCTGCAAAAACATGGGCAGACAGCCACCAAGAGGATTAATTTTATGCCTTTTATATAATTCCATGATTTCTTTGTTCATCTTTTGGGGATTATCGCTAAACTGTTTACGTATTAATTCAGTCTCGGGTTGGATTTTTTGCATTTCCTTCATTGATTGCAGACTTTTACGTGTAAGCGGGAACATAATAATGCTGATAAGCAAAGACAATAGGATAATTGCGACTCCATAATTATGGGTTAAATTATACATGATCTTTAGGCCATCAAAAAGAATCTTTCCTATCCCATGGAAAAAACCGTAATTAATAACAGCATGCGCTGTCGGGTCAAACAAAAGCATTTTATTGATGTCATTAGGCCCGGCATAAACAGCAAAACGCTGTTCAACAATGTTGTTGGGCATAAGCACAATCGGGTTAGATATTACAGAGGTTAGCAGATCGTTCCTGGTTTCGCTCTCTACCAGCACAGACTGGACAGGCTGTCCCGGTTTCATAATAAACGAAAAATATCGCCCGCGCGTTGTCAACCATGCAGGGTTACCATAAACTAACTCGCCGCCTTTTAATGTTTTACCTGATATCCCGCGTCTTACAACCTTATTGGCAAGACATATGTCTGTTCCTATATAACGACTATCCACATGGCCACTTTGGGCAGACAGGCTGCCGTTATAAATCTGGTATTGCAAAGTCGCGGTGTTGTTGGTTCTGTTGTTAAAAATCAACACAACATCCAACTGATTCGTATGTTGTGATAAACTAATTATTTTAGTGATGCTAATACCGTCCAAAAAAGCCTTAAATACAACATGTTGGCTGTCTTCGCGCTCAATATGCCAGGATAATCCTGCCCTGGCGGGCAAAAACGAGATACTAAAAAGACTTGGTAGTTTCGCGCCCTGCCGAATCAGGAATTGTGGCAAGCCATTCTTATCGGAGTAATCGGACAGGCTTAACCCGTTAACCCTTGCACCGTCATCGGTCAGATAAACGCACACCCGTTCATTAACTAATTCTTTCGCGATGAACGTTCTATTGGAATCTATCTCCGGCACAGTTTGAACCGTTGTTGGCGAAACAGTCTTTTGGACTGAAGGCGGGGGAGGGCCTGCACTTTGCGGGTTATATTGTTTCATATATACTTGATATGCAATAATAATCAACACCGAGAGGCTGACCGCTGCCATTAATCGTTTTTCACTATTCATTTTAAGTCCTTTAAATTACGGATGTTAAGATATTGTCTGCGGGCATTCAAGGCAGATCTATACCGCCTTTTGAGAACGGGTTACAACGCAAGACTCTCCACAAGCCAAGGCAAGCACCCATGAAAAAACCGTGTTTTTTTAGGGCTAAAATTGTATAATCGGAACAGCAAGGGAAAAATTTGCAACGCGGATGTCCCCTGTACACGCTAAAAACCGTTTGATAAAAACGTATTATAGCCTGCGCGCAAAAACACAAAATATAATTTAACAAGGCCATCGTTTTAAAAGGGAAGAGAGATCCTCCCTTAATGAGATTGATTCCCGGCTTTTGCATCTCCCCGCTCGCACCACAACCACAATATCCAATGCCTCGCAAGGTGTCGACGCGCGCATACAACTAACCGCCGCGTGGCGTAAGATACGCTTGATCCTGTTACGCACCACAGCACTTGGGCTGACATTTTTGCCGACTACAACACCTAATCGTGTCTGGCCAAGACTATTCAAAGCGATATACACCTTGAGCAAACGGCCGTCGTGTTTTACGCCTGTCGCGTAAACATGTTTATAGTCTCCGGACTGGGTGAGCCGCTTAACCGCGCCATCATCAACAGCGCGGGATCTGGCAGGCGGGCCTTGCTTCATACGGTCAGGTTTTTTCTTCCTTTTCGCCTGCGGTTTTTCAACACTTTTCTGCCGCTGGCTGTGCTCATACGCTTCTTGAAACCATGCCTGCGCTTGCGTTTTAGGTTTGATTTGAGTGTAAGATGTTTTTTCATAATAGCACAAGTATATCACAACCCACGCTCAAGTCAAGGTAAAAACTTTTTACTTGCAAACAGGCATTATTCTGTTATAATGAACCCATAATTTTTCGAAATCAATATATATTATCATTGATAAATTTAAGCCCTGCTTTAGCAATAAAAACCGGGTTGTGGAAAATGTCTCAAATACTTGACGGCTCATGGGATAATGTTTTGCGCTGCGTTCGCAAGCAGATAAGCCCACAAAGCTACGAAACATGGTTTGCCCCGACAAAACAAGTATCCTGCGGGCCTGATTTCATTGCTGTGGAGGTGCCTAACACCTTTTTTAAAGACTGGCTGGTTGAACATTATTCCAGTCATATAAACGACGCCCTAAAAACCCTTGACAAAACGCATATCAACATCACGTATCAAACCCAGGCCACCCAGACCAACGTTGAGCGGCCTGCGGCCTCGGAGCAGGATAAGCGCGGCGGGTTCCGTCTATTCCAAAATCCTTTTGACCGCGGCACGGCGCAAAGGGATTTTAGCTTCAACCCCCGCTATACGTTTGGCGGTTTTGTTATAGGGGGTTGTAACAGGTTTGCGCACGCGGCAGCATTCGCCGTTGCCGAATCTCCTGCAAAATCCTATAACCCTTTATTTATATATGGCGGGGTTGGGCTCGGTAAAACACATTTAATGCAGGCTATAGGCCAGCACACTTTATTAAAACATCCAAAACTAAAGATTGCCTATATGTCCAGTGAAAAATTTACCAATCAGCTTATTAGCGCCATACAAAACAGGACTACTCAACAGTTTAAAGATAGATACAGATATCTTGACATCTTAATGGTTGATGATATTCAATTCTTGTCAGGTAAAGAATCAACTCAGGAAGAGTTTTTTCACACATTCAACGCGCTGTACGATTCCCACAAACAGATCATCCTGTCGAGCGACCGGCCACCCAAGGAAATCCCATCTTTAGAGAACAGGCTTGTTTCCCGCTTTGAATGGGGTCTAGTAACAGATATTCAACCTCCTGATATAGAAACAAGAGTGGCTATTTTGAGAAAAAAATTAGAGTGCTCCAGCGCACGGGTTCCGGATGATGTGTTATCTTATATAGCCACGAACATAAAAAGTAATATCCGTGAGTTGGAGGGGGCCTTAATCCGGGTAATAGCTTACGCGTCATTGGTCGGGTGTGAGATATCTGTGGATTCCGTAAAGGAGGTGTTGCAGGAATCGGATAATAAAAAGATTTTGGAGATTTCTATTGATAAAATACAGCGGGTTGTGGCAGAATACTTCACTATAGGCGCCAGTTCCATGCGCGCTAAAAAAAGAACTAGGCAATTAGCCTTCCCGCGCCAGATCGCTATGTATTTAGCGCGCGAACTTACAAAAACACCACTAACAGAGATAGGTGGGTTTTTTGGAGGAAGGGATCACACAACAATATTGCATGCCTGTAATAAGATTGAAAAAGAAATGGAGATAAACACACATTTTAAACAGATGGTAGAAAATCTTGCAACACAAATAAAATCAACGGATTAAAAAAATATACACTTATAAACAGGGCTTACTATATTTACTATATAATTTAATTAAATAAATAATAGTAATAACAGGCGGTGTGGATATGAGGATAACTATTCAAAAACAATTGCTATTAGAATCACTACAAGCAGTTATGGGGGCTGTTGCTGCGAAAAACACACTGCCTATACTATCAAACATCCTGTTTGAAGCCGACAACAACACTATAAGCATTACAGCAACAGACCTGGATATAGGTATTACACATACACAAGAGGCTAATATCACCGAGCAAGGGTCTACAACTATACCCGCTAAAAGATTTCAGGATATTATAAAAGAATTTCCTAATGAAGAAATACAAATAACAACAAAAAAGAATAACACTGTGTCAATTACCGCAAAACACGCAGCGTATAAGATTTTAACGACACCGAAAGAGGAATTCCCTAATATACCGACAAAACAAAACGCCCAAACGATTACAATAGAACAAAAAATATTAAAACAGATGCTGGTATATACGGTGTTCGCGATGAGTAAAGAAGAGACAAGATATGTTCTTAATGGTGTTTGTGTAGAGATAGAGCCGAACAGTATACAAATAATCGCTACCGACGGCAGGCGTTTGGCGATAATCAAAAAACCACACAAATCCGAGATTAAAGAGAACAAGACCATTATTATACCGTCTAAAACCGTGCAGGAGGTGTTTAAAACCCTGAAAGACGAGGGTGTTGTTGATATGAAGTTGACACCTAATCAGGCCGTGTTTCGTGTTGGCAATACAAACATCGTATCCAGACTAATAGAAGGGGAATATCCGAACTATAAACAGGCGATCCCAAAAAAATCAGACAATACCCTTGTCGCCGACAAATCACTGCTTATACCGTCCATAAAAAGAGCGAGCCTGTTAACAACGGCCGAATCCCAGGCTATAAAATTACACCTTACGAAAAACAGGCTTGTGATTAGCAAGACAACGCCGGAGGTAGGTGAGGCCACGGAGGATATTGAGGTATTATATTCAGGCATTGAGATGCAGATAGGTTTTAACCCGGCGTACTTGCTGGATGTGTTAAAAAATATCGAAGAAGAGAGGGTGGAGATTGAGTTTACCGGTCCTGAAAAACCCGCGGTGTTAAGAATAAGAGATGAATATGTGTATATCGTTTTGCCTATGCAGATAGCGTAAATTAACATGCCCGGTATAAAACCCGTTCAGATAAAAGATATAATACGGTCCGCGGTAGACAAGGCCCGCGCAGCACAGAAAGGCACGGATGATCTGCGCAAGGCGTGGCAGTCTGCGGCCGGTAATGAAGCGGCGGCGCATTCATACCCCCGGAAAAAAAACGGAGATACCGTAGTGATAGTTGTGGATAGCTCTGTGTGGATGCATTATCTGCACTGTAACAAGAATGTTATAGAAAACAAGCTGGCTGTGTTTTTGGCGACGGGCAAAGGTGTTCATATTAAATTAATGGCAGGAGAATAAGGTGACTACGCAGACAAAAAAGAAAACAAAACAACCGGCACCGGAGCAATTGTCCAGCCAGGATGGGACGCAATCGACCCGCTATGACGCGACCAAGATACAGGTGTTGGAGGGGATAGAAGCGGTAAGGCAGCGCCCTGCCATGTATATCGGGGATACAGGCGTAAGGGGCCTTCACCATCTTGTCTTTGAGGTGACCGACAACAGTATTGATGAGGCTATGGCGGGATACTGCTCCAATATTGATGTTATTATCCGCGCGGATAACAGTGTGACGGTCGTTGACGATGGCAGGGGGATACCCGTTGACATGCACAAGGGACAGAAGAAACCGGCTGTAGAGGTTGTATTAACAACGCTGCACGCGGGCGGCAAATTTGACCACAGGATGTATAAGGTGTCCGGCGGGCTGCACGGTGTTGGTGTCAGCGTTGTCAATGCCTTGTCGGATTGGCTTGAGGTTGAGGTGCGCAGGAACGGTAAGGTGTATCATCAGAGGTATAAAAAAGGCCGCACTGCCAGCAAGTTGACTGTTATAGGCACAAGCCATAAGACGGGCACGCAGGTCACCTTTAAACCCGATGCCGGGATATTTACGCGGAGCACTGAATTTAGCCTCGAAACGCTGTCTACCCGCATGAGAGAGTTAGCCTTCTTAAATAAGGGTGTCCAGATAACAATAAAAGATGAACGTTGCGAAAAAGAGGAGAGGTTTAAATTTGACGGCGGTATCGTATCTTTCGTGGAGCACCTGAACAAAAACAAAAACCCCTTGCACAAGAAACCTATTTATTTTCAGCGAGAAAAAGACAACGTTGTTGTTGAGGTTGCTATGCAGTATAACGACAACTACGCGGAGACGCTTTTTACCTTTGCTAATAATATTAACACCATCGAAGGGGGGACTCATTTAAGCGGTTTTAAATCAGCCTTAACGCGAGTGGCGAACCAGTATTGCAAAAACAAAAAACTGCTCAAGGATTCCGACGCGAGCCTGTCAGGGGATGATATAAGAGAAGGTCTTACGGCGGTTATAAGCGTTAAGATAGCCAGCCCGCAATTTGAAGGGCAGACCAAGACCAAGCTCGGTAACGCTGATGTTGAAGGAGTCGTTGCTTCTATGGTGAACGATTCGTTGAGTAGTTACTTTGAAGAAAACCCGACAATCGCCAACAAGGTTATTGAAAAGGCCACGGTGGCCGCTAGGGCCAGAGAAGCGGCGCGCAAGGCCCGCGATCTAACCAGACGTAAAGGTGCCTTGGAATCGTCGGGGCTGCCGGGCAAGCTATCCGATTGTTCGGAAACAGACGCTTCAATGTGCGAGGTATATCTTGTGGAAGGAGATAGTGCTGGTGGCAGCGCCAGGCAGGGCCGCGACAGGCGCTTCCAGGCCATATTACCCTTAAAGGGGAAGATCTTGAATGTGGAAAAGGCCCGCCTGGACAAGGTGCTTTCGAACGAAGAAATCAGGACCATAATTACTGCCCTTGGCTGTGGTATCGGGGCCGAATTCAACGCGGAACGCCTAAGATATCACAAGATTATTCTTATGGCTGATGCCGATGTTGACGGATCGCATATACGTACACTTTTACTTACATTGTTTTATCGGCAGATGCCGAAACTTCTCGAAGATGGGAAGATTTATATAGCCCAGCCCCCTTTGTATAAAGTCAAACGCGGTAAACGTGAGGAATATATACAAACAGAGACGGAGATGGATTCCCTTTTGCTGGATATGGGGACAGATGACCTGGTCTTGTCAAAACTCAATCCCAAGTTGGAATTGACTAAGAAGCAGACGCGAGATCTCTGCGCTACCTTGATCCAGGTGGCACAAATCAGTAAGGCTATTGAGAGAAAAGGGGTTAAATTTACTCAATATTTGGCAATGTCGCAGGTGAAAACCCAAAAATTACCTATTTTTAGGGTTAAAGTGGAGGGGCAAGTGTTTTTTGCCTATTCGGATGTGGAGCTGGCAAAGATCATAAGGGATTACGAGAAGACAAGCGGCAAGACCCTGGAGATGCATCATGACACTGATAAAGAAGCCCCCACATCCAAGGACATCGATGTGGTGGAATTTTTCGAGGCGGAAACACTCTCCCAGGCCATTTCCAGTCTCGGCAAGCTTGGGCTCTCATTGATTGATTCGTACGAGCCGCAAATTATTGACGCGGATAGCGTTCGGAAAAAGAAAAAGCAGACAGATATCCCGTCCCAGCCCATACTGCATTTCCAGGCAGACGGGCAGGCCACTCCGATATATAGTCTTAAGGAATTAATAAGCGCGATCAAGAACCGCGCTAAGCACGGCATGATTATCCAACGCTACAAAGGTTTAGGTGAGATGAACCCTGGGCAGCTGTGGGAGACAACTATGGATCCGGCAAGGAGGACATTATTGTCTGTCGCGCTTGAAGACGCGGTTAAGGCCAACGAGATGTTCACGATACTTATGGGCGATGCTGTTGAACCCAGGCGTGATTTTATTGAAAAACATGCCAGGGAAGTGACCAATTTGGATATTTGACCACGGCACCGCCAACATGCCGGCTAAATATGCGTATTAACTTAAGGATATTAGAATGTACACACAGGGTGAAAAGATAGCCAAGCGTTATGTAGAGGATGAAATAAAGGATTCTTATATTAATTACGCTATGAGTGTGATTGTCGGCCGCGCTTTGCCCGACGCAAGGGACGGCTTAAAGCCTGTTCAGCGCAGGATTCTTTATGCTATGCACGGATTAAATCTGCAAAAGTCCAAACCGTACAAAAAGAGCGCGCGTATAGTCGGTGACTGTCTGGGCAGATATCATCCGCACGGCGATGCCTCCGTATATGACGCGCTGGTGCGTATGGTGCAGGATTTCTCTCTGCGTTATCCGCTTGTAGACGGCCAGGGCAACTGGGGTTCTGTTGATGGCGATCCTGCCGCGGCTATGAGATATACCGAGGCACGTATGGCGGCTATTACCGATGAACTGCTGGCCGACATCGACAAGGAAACGGTGAATTTTACTCCCAATTTTGACGAGTCGCTTACCGAGCCGGTTATACTGCCCTCGGCCTTGCCGACATTATTGGTTAATGGCTGCAGCGGTATCGCTGTTGGCATGGCAACAAATATGCCGCCCCATAATCTTACAGAAACGACGAACGCCCTGATGAAGGTGATCGATGACCCGCAGGTCGATTTAAGCGGGCTCATGAAGATCGTAAGGGGCCCTGATTTCCCGACGGGTGCTACCATTTGCGGTAAGACGGGGATAAGAAACGCCTACGAGACAGGCCGCGGTATTATTAAGTTGCACGCCCGGGCGCAGATAGAGGAGCAAAAATCAGGAAAAAGCGCTATTATTGTGACTGAATTGCCGTATCAGGTAAATAAGACAAACCTGATAGAATCTATCGCCAGGCTCGTATCCGATAAACGGATAGAAGGGATATCGGATATACGTGACGAATCGGACAAGGATGGTATCAGGATCGTGATAGAATTAAAGCGCGATTACCCCGCCCAGGTGATCCTGAACCAGTTGTATAAACACACACAACTTGCATCGACATTCGGGATTATTATGCTTGCCCTGGTGAACAACCAGCCGAGGGTGTTGAACCTGCGCCAGATGCTTGACCTGTATATCGAACACCGCAAGGATATTATCAGAAGAAGGACTGACTTTTTACTGCGCAGGGCCCAGGAAAGGGCCCATATACTCGAGGGGCTGAAGATTGCGCTTGATCATATAGACAAGATTATTAAAGCTATACGGTCGGCCAAGGACACACACGCCGCCAAGCACGCCCTTGTGGACAATTTTGAATTAAGCCCCAGGCAAGCGCAGGCCATACTTGAGATGCAATTACAGCGCCTGACTGCCCTCGAGCGCAGCAAGATAGAAGCGGAGTATGTGGAGTTATTGAAAAAGATACAGGAATATGAAGCAATCCTGGCCAGCGATACCCGCATACTTTCTATTATAAAGACTGAATTGCTGGAGATGCAGAAGAAATATGGCGATGATAGGCGCACCGATATCGTTGCGGAGATAGAGGACCTGAAAATAGAGGACCTAATAGCTGAAGAAGATGTAGTTATAACGATAAGCCATGGCGGGTACATTAAACGCCTTCCCGTCAGCGCTTATAGGCGCCAGAAGCGCGGGGGTAAAGGTGTTGTAGGCGCGGAATTGAAAGAAGAAGACTTTGCCGAACACCTGTTTATCGCTACTACGCATGAACACATACTTTTTTTCAGCAATATTGGCAAGGCCTATATGTTAAAGGTGCATGAGATCCCGCAGGCGGGCAGGGCATCCAAGGGCAAGGCGATAGTCAATGTCTTGCAGCTTGCCCCGGGCGAATCTGTCAGTGCCTTTGTCCGGGTGAAAGACTTTAGCAGGGGTGGTTATATCTTTATGGCCACAGAGCGTGGTGTTGTTAAAAAAACCGAACTTTCGGCATACGCCAATACCCGTAAGGGCGGCATAATAGGTATTACCATTGAAAAAGGAGACCACCTGATAGAGGCGGCCTGTACAGAAGATAAGGATGATATAATTTTGGCTACCAAAGAAGGCAAATCTATCAGGTTTAAAACCAGTTCTATTAGGAATATGGGCCGTTCTGCCCAGGGTGTGCGCGGCATATCGCTTGGGGGAAAGGACATTGTTATCGGGATGGCGGTGGCATGCCCAGGGGCTGCCCTTTTGACAATTTCAGAGAAAGGCTTTGGTAAGAGAACGCCCCTTGAGGAATATAGGTTACAATCACGCGGCGGGAAAGGTATTATTAATATCAAAACAACAGATAAGACCGGTCTTGCCGTTGTTGTGCGCGCGGTATCTGATAGGGATGAGGTTATGCTGATTACCGAAAGCGGGACGATTGTCAGGACCCCTGTGCAGGGTATAAGATTGAGCGGGCGCTCGACGCAAGGGGTGTGTGTCATATCCCTTAAGGATAGCAAGGATAAGGTTTCGGCCGTGGCGTCTGTGGCCGCGGAAGCTGCCGAATAGTTTCAAGATATGCGTGGCCCTATCGTCTAGCGGTTAGGACAACGGCTTTTCGAGCCGTTTACGCGGGTTCGAGTCCCGCTGGGGTCACCATATATTTTTATCCGGGAGAAGGAATGAGCGGATATCGTAGATACGCAAGTATTATCGGTTTGGTAGCATTGGTTTTTTTTGCCCTTACAGCCGGGTTAGCCTTTGGGCGTTTTTTCACGCGAGGGAATAAAAACCGCGCCGCGATCGGGTCTCAAGGCCCCGCGGCAGGCTTGCCGCAGGCCGCTCCTGCCGCCGAGCAAGACACCGCAGAATCAAGGTCCGCCCCCGTGCTGATCAATATGCCCGAAGGCGTCGGGCATATGGTTGAAAGTTACACAGCTCCCGGCGGATCGGCAGGTATTATAATACATATACAGGATATACATACAAACTATGAAGCACAGAAGAATTTAAGCAAGATCCTGGAATCCCTTGTCAAAGAAAACCAGCTAAAATTAGTGATGGTGGAAGGCGGCTGGGGTAATGTGAATCTTTCCTACCTGCGCTCCTATGCTGACAGTAACCGCAGGCAAAGTGTAGCGGATGATTATTTAAGAGAGGGCAAGATATCCGGCGAAGAGTATCTGGATATAGTGTCTGATTATGACATCAGGATAGAGGGTGCCGAAGATGAAGATCTTTATAGGGCCAATCTCGACACGTTTTTTGCCATAGAGGTTTTTAGGAATCAGGCAGTATCGGAACTTAGCACGCTTAATAAAGTTATCGAAGAGATGAAGCAAAGGATCTATACGCCGCAGCTCGCGGAACTTGAGCGCGTAAAGGCCTCTTATGATAACGAAAAAATGTCCCTGGCTGAATACTATAAGTATTTGTATTCCGTGGCAGAAAGGATAAGACATAATACCTCCGCGTATCCTAATTTTCTGCGTTTTATGTCGGTGGTGGAATCGGAATCGGCCATTAAGTTTACATCAGCGGAAAAGGAACGAGCGGAGCTTATAGAACAGTTGTCTAAGACCTTGCCCAAACAGGATTTGGCCGCGCTTGTTACGAAATCACTGGAATTCAAGCTCAATAAGCTTACCCCTGTCCAATACCATGATTATCTTATAGGGATTACCCGGCAGGCGGGGCTGTCTTTGCAGAAATATAAAAATCTTGAAAAATACATAACTTATATACGCGCTCATGACAGTATTGATACCGCAGCAGTGTTCGAAGAAGCCAATGCCCTTCTCCATGCCGCTGAATCCGCCTTGATACAGGATGCCCGCCAGCAGCGTTTGTATGATATTGCAAGGAGAGCCCAGATATTAGAGAACTTTTTGCACCTGAAACTTGTGCCCGATGATTTTTCTTATTATAAAAATAACCGTAATGACTTTGTAACAGCCGGCTGGATAGAGTTTTTGCAGCAGCAGGCACAGCGCAACAAGCTGGGGACGGCGGATATAAAACCCGCGTATACGCTTGATAAAAACCTGTCGACGCTGGTTAGATTTTACGATTTAGCCAATGACAGGGATGATGCTTTTATGCGGCACACCCTTCGGCTTATGAAGGAGGAATCGGCCTCTATCGCAGTCCTGATTGCCGGAGGTTTTCACACGCCGAATATCAAACAAAAATTTAAAGAACACTCCCTCTCTTATGTGGTGATTGCGCCATACACAAACCAGCAAACAGATATGGAGCAATACAGATATATACTGCGGTATAAATCCGGGAAAGAAGAATAAATAGGCTGTGCCCGGGTTATGGTCAACCCCGCGCCTCGGATTCGGGGTTTATCCTTCAAAATCACCTTGAACAGAAAAGGCTTATCTGTTATATTATAATCCATGTGCGGAATAGTAGGTTATATAGGTGCCCGCCCGGCGCAACCGTTTTTGTTAAATGGGCTTAAGAAGCTTGAATACCGCGGTTATGATTCAGCGGGGATGGCTGTTGCCTGTGATGGTGAAATCGTTGTGCGTAAACAAGAGGGCAGGATAGCCCGGCTCGAGGAACTGCTGACGGCAAAACCGTTGGCGGGTAATATAGGTATAAGCCATTCGAGGTGGGCCACTCACGGCGTTCCTAATCAGGCTAACGCGCATCCGCACATTGACTGCTCGGGCAATATAGCAGTGGTCCATAACGGCATAATCGAAAACTATGAAGACCTCAAGGCCTTTCTTGTCAAGGACGGCCATAGGTTTCGTTCCGATACAGACACCGAGGTTATAGCTCATCTGATAGAAAAATTTTATAAGAAGGATTTTACTGAAGCTGTCCGGGCGGCATTGGGGCGGTTGAAAGGCGCTTTCGCGCTTGGTATTATTTCAAACCACGCGCCCGGGCTTTTGATCTCCGCCAGGCGCGGCAGTCCGCTTATAGTAGGTATCGGCAAAGGAGAAAACTACATAGCAAGCGATATACCCGCGATTTTAGAATACACGAAGGACGTGGTGTACATTGAAGATAATGAGTTTGTGATACTTTCCAAAGACGGTTTTTGTGTCACAAGCCTTGAAGGGAAAAAAATAAACAAAACTCGCGCACGGGTCGCATGGGATATAAAGCAGGCGCAAAAAGGCGGTTACCAGCATTTTATGCTGAAAGAGATCTACGAACAACCCGCTGTGATAGCCAATATCCTGCAGCACAGGGTCTCGGAAGGCAAAGACAAGGTATTTTTTAAAGAGCTTTCTTTGCCCGAGCGGTATATAAAAGGCGTTAAAAAGATACACATTGTTGCCTGTGGAACCGCTTATCACGCGGGGCTTGTAGGTAAATATATCTTGGAGAGGTTAACAGGTATACCTGTAGAGGTTGATGTATCGAGCGAGTTCCGTTACAGGAGCCCTATACTGGACAAAAAGACATTGGTTATCGCGATAAGCCAATCGGGCGAGACGGCCGATACGCTGGCGGGGATAAGAGAGGCACGGAAACAGTCCGCCAAAGTACTTTCCATAGTTAATGTAGTAGGTTCCACCATGACAAGGGAGTCCGACGGCGTTATCTATACTCATGCCGGCCCGGAAATAGGCGTTGCCTCCACCAAGGCCTATACGGCGCAATTATGTCTTTTATATCTTTTCGGCATTTACGCGGGCGGGGTTTCCGGCTTGCTGGATAAGCGGGAGCTGGTTAAACTGCTTGACGGGATTTGGCGCCTGCCTCGTTGTATGGGCGATATCCTGCGCGATACAAGCACTGTAAAGAATGTGTGCAAAAAACACAAGGATAAGAATTGTTTTTTGTATTTAGGCAGGAACCTCAATTATCCTAATGCGCTTGAGGGGGCCTTGAAACTCAAGGAGATATCCTATGTCCACGCGGAA
Organism: Candidatus Omnitrophota bacterium; assembly: GCA_041650035.1. Taxonomy (GTDB): domain Bacteria; phylum Omnitrophota; class Gorgyraeia; order JABMRG01; family JABMRG01; genus JAQUQI01. The sequence goes on from JBAZLY010000003.1 coordinate 61,089, forward strand.
GGCTACAGTGCCGGCGAGATGAAACACGGGCCCATAGCTTTAATCGATAGAACTATGCCGGTTGTCTGTATCGTACCGCGGTCTGCAACATACGATAAAATGATTTCCAATATACAGGAGATAAAGGCGCGCAAAGGTATCGTTATAAGTATCGCGACCGAGGCAGACGACCACATAAGCGGACACTCGGATCACACTATATATATACCGGACGTGGATGAGCTGTTTTCCCCCATGCTGACGGTATTGCCCCTGCAGCTTTTGGCTTATTACATCGCGCTTGCCAACGGCCGCGATGTGGACAGGCCGCGTAACTTGGCCAAGTCGGTAACGGTAGAATAGTATTATGGGCACGATATTTACCTGTGGGAGCACGAATGGAAGGCGGTAAATTATTTATAGTATCAACACCGATAGGTCACTTGTCGGACATGACATATCGTGCTGTTGAAACGCTTAAATCCGTCGGGCTTATTGCGTGTGAGGACACACGGCATACAGGCATCTTATTGGCCCATTATGGTATTAATAAACCGTTAACCAGCTATTTTGAGCATAATAAGCATTTTAAGTCCAGGGAAATAGCAGGCAGGCTTATGCGCGGTGAGCACGTTGCCTTGGTGAGCGATGCAGGTACGCCCGGCATTAGCGATCCCGGATACAGGATTATACATGATGCCATTAGTTTGGGTATCGAGGTTGTGCCTGTCCCGGGTGCCAGCGCTGCGGTCACGGCCCTGTCGGTTTCGGGCCTGCCCACGGATAGATTTGTATTTGAGGGGTTTTTGCCGCCCAAAACAGTGGCGCGGAAAAAACGGCTTAATGAATTAGCCAAGGAGACGCGCACTATAATTATTTACGAATCTCCGCACCGCCTGGCCCGTGCCCTTAAGGATATACAGGCTGTATTTGGCGACATTTTTATGATATGTGAGAGAGAACTCACGAAGAAGTTTCAGGAGATCCGCAGACAGAGGGTAACGGAACTTATGGCGCATTTTGAAGAGATAAGGCCTCAAGGGGAATTTGTTTTGCTGTTTAACTTAAGGCTGCAACAGAGCGCATTGTTATGAGCATACATCCAGCTGCGGTCATTTCGAAAGCAAGTGATATTGATAAGAGTGCCGATATAGGTCCTTACGCGGTAGTAGAGGAAGATGTTATTATCGGCCCAGGCTGCAAACTGCATGCCGGCGCGCATGTCCTAAGGGGGTCCAGGCTTGGCGCGGGCTGTGTTGTGCATACAGGCGCCTGCCTTGGCGGCGAGCCCCAGGATATGGCGTTTAAAGGGGGAAAATCATATTTTATTGCCGGGTCTAATAATGTGTTCAGGGAGCATGTTACCGTGCACCGGGGTACGGAGGACGGTTCATCAACCGTGATCGGTGACAATAATTATTTTATGTGCTTATCGCATGTTGGCCACAATTGTAAAATTGGCGACAAGGTGATCGTATGCAATAACAGCCTCTTGGCAGGCTATGTGGAGATAGAGGATATGGCGTTTATCTCTGCAAATTGCCTTGTACATCAATTTGTAAGAATTGGAAAGATATCAATTATTGGTGGGGGGGTTAGGATTAACAAGGATTTCCCCCCTTATATGAGCACAGGAGACGATAACACGGTTACGGCGTATAATATTATTGGTTTAAGGCGCGCCGGTATAGACTCGTCCAGCCGCGAAAAGATAAAACAGGCTTATAAAATATTGTATCGCGAAGGGCTTAATACGCGCAGTGCCTTGAGCAGGCTCGAGTCTTCGTTGTCCGGAGACGAGATAGAACACTTGATCAATTTCATAAAAGGGTCTAAAAGAGGTGTGTGTGCCGCGCGCTCTAACAGGGTTGAACGTTAGGGTCTTTGCCCGCGTTGTACTAATACCCGAGTTCTAAAGGGATTTAGCGGCCTATGGCCCCGGTTTTATTTTTATACGAAAAAGGAAAAAAAGAAAGAGGTATTCAGCCTTGACAAATGTCTTACGAGGTGATAATATGTTAATAATATATAACCTTTTAATCAGGCCCCGAGAGGCCGGAAAGGGGCAGGTATGATAAGTGTGATTACGACCCGCATCAGGTATGCGGGTATTTTTTTTGCAAAAAGATCCTTTAACAGTATATGAAGAACGATAAAGACAGGATACAGGTAATGGACGCCCGGGCTATTGAAAATGCCCTGAAACGTATGGCGCATGAGATCATTGAACGTAATCAGGATGCCGGCGAGATAGCCATAGTGGGCATACGCACACGAGGTGAGTATCTCGCGAGGCGTTTGTCTTCTATCCTGGAACGGATAAGCGGCAGCGCCCCAACCCATGGCGTGCTTGATATAACGCTTTATCGCGACGATTTAATGATGTCTGGTTCCCAACCCATCGTGCGTGAAACGGATTTAAGTTTTGATGTATCATCCAGGCATATAGTTCTTGTAGATGACGTGTTACACACGGGTAGAACCATACGGGCGGCATTGGACGCTTTTATAGATTTCGGCAGACCGAAATCTATACAATTAGCTATTTTGGTAGATCGCGGCCACAGAGAACTGCCTATCAGGGCAGACTATGTCGGTAAGAATATTCCCACATCCATGTCCCAGGCGGTTAAGGTAAGGTTAAAAGAAAAGGACGGTGTCGATGAGGTATACGTCCTTAAAGAAGGCTTTGCGCGATGAACAAATGGGGCCAAAAAGATCTTTTGGGGCTTGAGTATCTAACGCGGGAACAGATAGAACATATCCTGTTAACCGCCGAGTCGTTTAAAGAGGTCTCTACGCGCGGCGTAAAAAAGGTCCCGGCCTTGCGGGGCAAGACAGTGGTAAACCTGTTTTATGAACCCTCAACGCGCACGAGGATATCGTTTGAGATAGCGGCGAAACGTCTTTCGGCCGATGTTATCAATATAGAAACAGAGACATCAAGCATACGTAAGGGCGAGACCTTGATCGATACGGGTTTAAACATACAGGCGTTAAAGGCCGATATTATTGTAGTGCGCCATAACGCCTCCGGCGCGCCGGCAATGTTGGCCCGGCGTGTCGATATAAGCGTGATCAACGCCGGTGACGGCTGGCATGAGCATCCGACGCAAGCTTTACTGGACATATTTACGCTTAAGCAGCGTTTAGGGCGCATAAAAGGGCTTAATATAAGTATTGTCGGCGATATAGCACATTCAAGGGTGGCCAGGTCAAACATTTGGGGCCTGATAAAACTTGGCGCCCAGGTAACCGTATGCGCACCGAAAAAGCTTATCCCGCCCGGTATTGAAAAGATGGGTGTAAGGATTACGGATAAGATAGATCATGCTATACAGAACGCGGACGCGATAAATGTCCTGCGTATGCAGTTTGAGCGGGATAAAACAACGGCATTTCCAAAACAGCTTGAGTATTTCAAGAATTTTGCCGTTACCGAAGAAAGGCTCAAGCAGGCAAAGCGGGATATGATTATTATGCACCCGGGGCCTATAAACAGGGGTATTGAGATATCGAGCGAAGCCGCTGACGGGTGCCGTTCGGTGATATTGGAACAGGTTACTAACGGGATAGCGGTCCGGATGGCGGTTTTATTTTTGACCTCACAAGGCAGGCGCGGGTTATGAGCATTATAATTAAACAGGGGCTATTGGCAGATCCTTCTCAAGGGCTTTGCGATGTAAGAGATGTTCTTATAGAAAAAGGTAAAATCGCGCGGATCGCGGACCGAATAACCAATAACGCTGAACAGGTGATAGACGCTAAAGGCCTCGTGGTTATGCCAGGGATTGTTGATATGCACGCGCACTTGCGTGAACCTGGCCGCGAAGACAAAGAAACCGTCGAGACGGCAACGCAAGCCGCACTTGCCGGCGGTATTACATCTGTTCTCGCGATGCCCAATACTACACCGTGTATTGACTCCGCGCAGACGGTGGGGCTTTTGCAGAAACGCATCCAAAAAACGGCAAGGATAAATGTCTTTATCGCGGGTGCTATAACAAAGAACAGAAAAGGCCATGCCCTGACAGACATAGAGGGCCTGTATAATAAGTCTGTGCCGGCCTTTACCGATGACGGTTCGTCCGTTGACGACGAAAAACTGCTCACAGCCGCCTTCAATATTTGCCGCAGGACAAAGGCCTTTATAATATGCCATTGTGAAGATACGGCACTTTCTGACGGGGGCTCTGTCAACAAGGGTTTTGTTTCGACCAGTATGGGTCTTCGCGGGATTTCCAAAGAATCAGAATATAAAAGAGTTGAACGTGATATAAAAATTGCTGAATTGGCAGGGGCAAGGATACATATCGCCCATGTAAGCTGTGCTGAAAGCGTGGATTTTATACGACAGGCAAAGGCACGAGGCGTTAAAGTTACAGCCGAGACGTGCCCGCATTATCTGATGCTTTGCGAGGATGATGTCAGGGATTTTGATACCAATAA
>JBAZLY010000004.1:0-62881 GCA_041650035.1 Candidatus Omnitrophota bacterium
TATATTCAAGGATTATCTTAGCGCCTCAAACGCGGCAGATGTTATACAATCGCTCATGCTTTTGCGTTCATTGCTGCTTGACCTGGTTTCGCAGCACTGCGGCAATGATATTGAAAAGCTTAAGACCTTTAACAGGGTCATTATAGAGGCTATGGGCAATAATATCGTATGCGTTTCCGACATTTATAAAAAGAGGGATTTTACCAGGCTTGAGACCATCATGATGTATGGCAAGAAGATGATCAGAATACATGATATCGACAAACTTTGTGATCTTATACTGAAAGCGGCTGTTATGGAAAGTGGTTCGGACAGGGCGTCTCTTATGCTGGTAGACAAAGATGGTTATATGCGCATCAAAAGCTCTATCGGGATACCTAAAGATATAGCGGCCAAGGCAAGGATCAAGATAGGTTTGGGGATATCCGGCACGGTTGCCAAAACAGGAGAGCCTATTATTATAAGCAAGGGTCATAAGATACCCAAAGGCGTTAAAAGGTATATGCGCGGGCTAAAATTAAGGTCTTCTTTAAGCGTGCCTATTATGTCGAATGGGTTTTTACAGGGTGTTTTAAATCTGGGTAAATATAAGAGTAGGCATATCTTTGATAAGGATGATGCGGGACTTCTCGTTATACTTGCTCATGAGGCAGGCACGGCAATAAGCAATTGCAGGCTTTTTCAAGAGTTGCATGAATTATATGAAGGCAGTATATTTTCGCTCGCGGCCGCTATTGAGGCAAGGGATAATTATACCCATGGACATTCAAGCAGGGTTACCAATATCGCCGTTGAAATAGGCAAGGCATTAAGTTTGCCGGAGGATACGCTTAAAAGGATCCGGCTTGCGAGTATGCTCCATGATATCGGGAAGATCGGAATTCCCGATAATGTATTGCTTAAGCCTTCCAGGCTTACTGACCAGGAGTTTGATATCATCAAAAAACACCCTGTTTACGCGGTAAACATCCTTAAGCACCTGCCGAGATTAAAGGATGTAGTCCCTATAGTATACCATGAGCATGAACGTTTTGACGGTAACGGCTACGTCTCACGCCTTAAGGGAGAGGCTATTCCTGTGGAATCAAGGGTCATCGCCGTCGCGGATGCCTTTGAGGCCATGACATCAAACAGGCCCTACAGGAAATCTATGTTCAGACAAAAAGCTATTGATGAGATACGGCGCAATGCCGGGACCCAGTTTGACCCTGTTGTTGTCCGGGTTTTTTTGAAGATAATGAAGAAATAGAATTTACTTTATTAGGCGTTCCGCGCACGCTTTGGGCCGGATATAAGGTTTTTATGGATATAGAACGGATACAGCCAACATTACTTTTTTCTATCCTATGCGACGACATAAGGCGCGAGGATAACGGCAAGTTCATGCTTATTGGGCTTTTTGAGACCATAGCTTCAAGTGTCTTCCCCGTGCTGCACCCCAAACTTTTTGTTATGAACTGCTGGTGCAGCGGAACGGGAAGGTTCAGGCAAAGAACGAGGTTGATAAGACCTGATAATACTAGGCTCATAGAAGACGAGGGGACGGAATTCGGCCTGGCCGACTTAAGGTCTAAACACCGCGTGGTCGCGCAGTTCAATAATATATGTTTTGATCAGCCGGGGGAATATGCCGTTGAGGTATTATTGGACACAGAGCTAAAGGTCAGGTATCCTTTGGTTATTGAAAGGCCTTTGCGAAAAGGATAGGCGCGTAGTGACCTTTGAAATGGAAAGTCTATGAAGAAAAAAGAGAGGCGGTATTCAAAAAGGCTGGCAGTCCATATAAATATCAAGGTGTTCAGGCTCGATAAAAAGACTATGCGCACTGTCAGGGCCTATCTTCTTGACGCAAGAGATATGACCAAGGAAGGGGTTTTTCTGCGCGGCAATGCCGCGTTTCCACTTGATACCAGGCTTCGCCTGGAATTCAACCTCCCGGGTGGCGATACGCCTGTTGTCGCCGATGCCAGGGTGGCCTGGCAGGCCAAACCATCTCATCCGGGATATTATCCGGGCATGGGCGTATCTATTACAAGGATCAGAAGAGGTGACGGAAAGAGACTGCGGGATTTTCTACGGCTGCGTCTGCGTAACTACAGGCATGCCGTTAAGCTTAAGAATATGTATATGCAGCTTAAAGATATGGGGGCCAGGTTATATGAGTTGGAGCGGTCTCATATGCAGGCGGAACACTTCAGAAAGGTCATTGAGCGCGCTATTATTGAAATTGACAGTATTGCTCATCTTATCGACAAAGAGGTGTGGGAGGTAAAGAGCTTATAGGCCATGGGTGATATTAAACCTGTCTGCCCCGTAAAGTTGATTACGGGTATCCTGTATTCGTCTGAAGCATCGTCATGTGCTGCCGAAAAACAACTTGTAAGATTTTTTGGCAGGATTGACTATAAGAGCGAGCCTATGGCCTTTAATTTTACAAATTATTACGCCGGTGAGATGGGTCCGGTTTTGCACAGGATTTTTTTAAGCTTCAAAAGACTTATGCAGCCCGGACAGCTTGCGGGTGTAAAGGTAATCACAAACAGGCTGGAGAGGCGGCTTGCGAAAAAGTCCCCTATATTAAAGCGGGTTGTGAATATAGACCCCGGGTATGTAACTGACGCCAAACTTGTGCTTGCCTCAACGAAGGATTATGGCCATCGTATATATCTTTCGGCAGGCATATATGCCGAGATCACGCTTTGTTATCAAAAGAATTCCTTCCGCCCGCATAGCTGGACGTATCCTGATTATGCCGCCGCAGAATATGTAAATATATTTAACTGTATACGTGATATGTTTATGGAACAGAGGTTGGGTTGAGTTTTATGGACGCAGGCGGGAACAATGTTTATTATCATGTACCTGTTCACAGGCTTATACATGATATAGCGTCTTATTTGGATCTTGGCGTTAACTTTGAGATCTATATAAATTCGGATTTTATCGATGATCACAGACATGGTTGTATCGAGATGATAAATCGGGAATTTAGGAAAATGAAGGCCGGCAAAAGGATACACGGACCTTTCCTTGACCTTGCCCCCGCAAGCCCGGATGCCCGTATCAGGGATATATCGAAACAGCGCATGCTTTCCGGTATACGGTTATGCAGGGCGCTGGAATGCGACAATATCGTATTACACAGTCATTATGACCCTGTTTACCACAAAAGGCATAAGCCGGACTGGCAGAGGTATGCGGATATGGTCTGGGCCGATGTGGAGGCCTTAAGCAAGGAACTTGGTATCACCGTGAATATCGAGAATTCGGAGGATGATAACCCGCAAGCTATATTTTATCTTCTGGACAAATACCCGTCTTTTAAGGCCTGTTTCGACATTGCCCATTATACCGTGTTTGGTTTAGCGCACTGGAAGGATATCTTTGACCTATATCCTAAAGGTTCAGTGAACGAGATACATATATCGGACAACGACACAACCGAGGACCAGCACCTTGTCCTGGGCCAAGGGTTTGTAGATATCAAAGGTCTATTAAGGGGATTGCTTCTTGCCGGCAATAAAGCCGCCATTACTGTTGAACCTCATTCAAAGACGGATATGATAAAAGATGTGGAATATATGAGAAATTTTTCTTGACAATATTTTTTTGTATTGCTAAACTATAAAAAAGCATAAAAGATATTCATAAAAGGAGGAAGGCAGATGTCAAAAGGTGTTAAGGTTGGGGTGATTTGCGTTTTGGTATTGTGTGTTGCCGCGATAGCTTTGCCTGTCTTTGCGCAGGAAGGCAGCGTGATTGAGAAAATGGGCAAGAAGCTTGGCAGGGGTATAGTCAACATCGCGACAGGCTGGGTAGAATTACCGAAAAATATATACGATATAAGCGTTGAAAAAAATAATCCGCTCATGGGTATTACTTACGGAACATTAAAAGGCCTGGGCATGACTGTGGTCAGGACCGGCGCAGGCGCGTATGATACTGTGACGTTCTTATTCCCTGTCCCGCAGGATTACCAGCCGATACTGCAGCCTGAATTTGTGTTTGAGGAGAAATAATACCATAACAGCGATATCCGTTGAAAATGGCTAAAACGAGGCAATAAAAACAAACCGAACTGGAGTTTATTGCTTCGTTTTATTTTAGAAGGCAGCATATTATGGGTATATCCGGTAAAGGCAGGGAGCGCAGGTCCAACAATCGTAAGACAGGTTCGGATGAGAAGAGGAATTATATAAGGGCAGATGTCTCTGTCCCGATGATAATTTATGTGCAGAGAAAGACCGGTCCTGAACGGGTACCTGCCAAGGCCTGGAACATCAGCGCAAGCGGTATGATGATACAGTCTCTTGGCCGTTTTAATACAGGTATAAAGGTTGATATTGAAATGACCCCGCCCGTTAGCCCTAATCCGGTGCATTGCAAGGGAAAGATCGTGTGGGCATCGGAAAACATATCCGGCAGAGGCGGTTATAATTACGGTGTGGAATTGATTTCGATTGAAGAGGATAACAAGAACACATTTCTGAAGTTTTTGTGCGATTTGATATACAGTAATTCCGAAGGCAATGATTAGTCATTGATATTTTTGTAGAGTTTGGAATTTAAAAAGGAGGTGGCAAAGTGTCAAGAAAATGTTTTAGTGTAATTGCGGCAGTGGTTTTGATTGCCGCGTGTTTTGTATCCTGCGGGTATGCACAGGCAGGCGATGAATGCCAGGCTGCAGGCCAGGAAAATAAGGTGGTAAAGTTTTTTAAAGGCGTATTTAAGTGGCCTTTTAGCGTTACAAAACAGGGAGCCGAAACAGTCGGTCGTACGACAAAATCCGCGGTTGACACCGTTGCAAATACAGGCGTTAGTGCTGTTGAGACAGTAACAGGCAAGCCTGAAAAGATAAAGGATGTTGTTGCTGCCCCTGTCAAGGGCGCCGCGGAGACAGGATATACAGCTACTGAAGGAAGTCTTAAGACACCCATAGAGGGGACAAAAGAGGCGTTTGAATAGAAAAAGGTTGGTGTGATTTTTTAAGATACATATAAAAATCATGCCAGCCTTTTTTGTTTTTCATATTTGGCGGCATTATATGAAAATAAAGATAAATTATATAAAAAATATAGCGGTCTTAGCCATTGATGGCAGGATAAATATAAATTCGTCAAAGCTTATAGAAAGTGTCGGATCCCTGCTTGAAAAGGGCGTATCCAGGCTTATTATGGATATGCGAAAGGTGGACTTTGTTGATTATAACGGGCTGTCAGTGATGGCTATTACTTATAAGAATGTCTTGAATAATAACAGCGCTATGAAATTATGCGGGATTGCCCCGCACATACAGGAACTCTTTAAGGTTGTAAAGCTTGATGATGTCTTTGAGATATGTAATGATATTAACAGCGCTATATTCAGTTTTGAGAGCGTCTCAGGCAATGTCCGTGTAAAGAAGGCGAACGCCCAACCTTTAAGGAGGAGGTTTTCGAGGCTTGATATGGACATTCCAGTCACATACAGGCTCATGTCGCGGGGCAAACGTTGTCTATCCGGCGAGATATTGACCGGCAGGATAGAGAATATCAGCGGTGCCGGCTTATTCGTGCGCTCTATAAGCCTGTTGCCTCCGGGCAGCGATGTAGTGGTTGGTGTAAAGTTTAAGAGCGTGCAGGAACCCAGATATTTTAACGGTACGGTGATGTGGCTTGCGGATAAAAATCTCCAACCTTTGCTGTTTCCGGGCATGGGGATTGCATTTACGGATATGCCATACCGCGCACGAGAGGATATATTACAGTTTATAGAGAAAAACGCTATCCGTCGAAAGGGTTAAATGGCTGGTAAAAACATTGAGTCAGTTTTTTTAACCGGATGTTTTTTGGTTTTTTATAAAATGATATAATTGTAAAATTACACATTTAAACTATTGACTTTTTTCATTATACAAGGCATATTTATTACGGAACAGGACATAGCTCTTTTATAGAGAATACGATAAAGGCAAACTGTCCGAAAGGATGGGGCGCAAAGCCGCGAGCCTAAAACCTCATAAGAGATACAGAGGTTATGGCAGTCGGGTTGCCGATATTATGCATTTGGTAACATGACCCTAAGGCTTCAATACGCGCTTTTTGCCATATTGATAGTTTTAGGGTTTTTTATTTTTCATAAACGAGGTGGATATGAAGAAACAGGATAGCGGGACAGAAAGGACTGGAAGGGTTGTAGCATTCCTTACAAGGTCGGAGATCGATTATATAGACAGCCTTGCTAAGGATGCCTTGTTTTCTACCGGCCGCAAGCTGTCAAGGACCGACATCATACGCGCTGTTATTGATTGTATAAAATCAAACAGGGTTAACGGCAAGGGCATCTCCTCCAGGCAGGGTCTGGAAAAGAGGTTGTATTGTCTTACGCAGACAGCATTGCCTAATGTTGTCTCGGAGATCGTTAAAATAAGAGGTCACAATGATAATAGTTAAATTAATGATGGTCATATTGCTTCTTATGCCTTTTGTATTTGTCGTAACGACTGCGGCATTGTCTTCAGATGCGGTGGTCTATTGTCTGAATGGAAACAAGATCCTGCAGTATTATGACGTAAATGGCATTGCCGATTATTTAAAAAAAGTCAGCGGGAATATTGTTCACCTGGAAATAGATACCATGCGAGACCTATTTATGCGGGTGAAGAGTGAGAAACAGGTTCTGAACAGTATCCTTAACCGCAAAGGCGATTTTAGCACAGCTATACCGAGGAGACGGCATGCATAAGCGGTTTGAGCTCAAATCCAATATGAAATGCCCGATCATAATAAGATGGCGGACCAAGGATGCTGATTTCATGCAGATAGAGATATCCCCTGTCCGTATATTGAGGATCAAGGTAGATAGATTGCCGCAAACATAAAAAGGAGGTTTATATGAGAAGAGAAAGAGGGATAAAACGTCATCAGAGGTGTATAAGGCGGAAGGCGGGGGTAAAGCGGTTTATAAGGATTTTTTCTCCTTTTGTGTTGATAATGCTCCTGGCACTTCCTGGCCTAGCCCAACAGGATCCCGGCGAAAAACTTGTTCAGGGTGTCGAGGATACCCTGACCGGATGGACGGATCTTCCGCAGGAAATAGTTGAGACGGCTCAAGAGACAAATGCGGTTGAGGGGGTAACCACGGGTGTTATAAAAGGCGCCGGGGAGGCGGTTATCCAAACGGTGGAAGGGGTTGTGGAAACGGCAACCTTTTATAGCGCCGAAAGCGGTAATAAGGAGTAATATAAGATCATCAAATTACCTGGGAGAGGCTTGAAAATACCTCTCCCGGATGGGGGGCGCGCAAATGTCATTTGACCGCAGACACAGATTGTTCCAGCTATTGTATAGACGCTATATAGATAAGGTGCGTTCGCGTGTCGGGCGTATCCTTTACAATGATATGTATGCCGTTGACGATATCGTCCAGGAGGCGTTTATGCGCGCTTATATGAACATGGAGAAGATATATCAAAAGGATGTTTTTTTAAGGTGGTTATTTACGGTATCACGTAATCTTTGCCTGAATTATAAGAGGGGGAGCAGCAGGATAGCAGATAGCAATGCCTTTTGCCGGGGATACGCTGAAAGCCGTATCGGTATGATAGCTGACAGCAATTGCCAGGCACCGGATATGATTGCCGAAAAAAATGAGCTGATATGCATGTTCAGAGAATGTATGGAAAAATTAACACCCAAATACAAAATAGCTGTCCAGCTTTGCGGTATAGAAGGTCTTTCATATAGCGCCGCCGCCGCGCGGTTAAATACGAGTGCCAATGTTATTGCCCATGATCTTATGAGGGCAAAGAGATTATTATCCTCTAAGATAGCCATTAAGTGATTTCTACGCATTGCCTCATTATAATAACGCTAAACCTTTCTTGCATTAATCTGCGCGGATTTTATTTTTGAGTGGGAAAAACAAGACAGTTTTTTCGATCATTGTTATAATGAGTTTCTGCTATTGATAGATTACCGCGCTTATCTGCATGATCTGCACAAGACACCATTACGAGGTGTTTTCGCTTGACAATTCTTTTAAAAAGTGCTAATTTAATGATGATGCGGTTTAGGTATTTAACCTTGCTTACCTTAATCATCATTCTTGACCCGTCAATCTGTCTTAGCGCCCCCTGCTATGGGACAAAGATGCCTGCAAGAGGTGAGTTCTTTTCAGGTATAGAGGTTTTTCATATCGAGAGGGATCTCGAAAAAGATCAGGGTAAGGTCAAAAGCGCCCAACATTTTTTGCTCATCTCATATGGATTATGTGATTGGTTTAGTATCGATCTAAAGGCAGGTGCCGGAGACATAAACAGGTATAGTGCCCCTTGCAATAATATTGATTACAAGGCGAGATTTGACGGGGGATATGGGTTTAGGGTACTTTTTTTGACAGCAACGATATCAGGCTTGCCGCGGGGTTTCAGCATATCAGCGTTCACCCTATTACGGTGAGACTTGATAATCAGAAGTATGAGGCCGTTCTTGACGATTGGCAGGCATCGCTGTTGTTGTCATACAATTGCTTCTTTATAACCCCATACGCCGGCGCGCGCCTTTCAAGGACAGATTATATAAACTGGATTGATAGCGATCGCAAACGCCATATGTCAGATGGCGAAAAAGCCATTGGCCTTATATACGGTGTTGACATTATGATCACGGATGAGATGTGGCTTAACGCGAAGGCCGGTTTTTTCGACGCGCAGACTATTGCGGTAAGCCTTATGACTAAATTTTAGTAATCGTTCAAATATAGGGAGGATGGCATATGAGAAAGCCCTTTATTGCGCTTATTGTCATAGTGGTTTTGGCAATCGGTTCGTTGTTAGGCAAGGATATCGTGGCCAAGGTTGCGGTCGAGAGGGTATTCGCGCTGGTTACAGGCCTTCAGCTTAGGATGAGCAGTCTTAATGTTGGTGTGGCGAAATCGGCGGTCGCTATCAACGGATTAACATTGTATAACCCCAGGATTTTTGAAGAGAGAATAATGCTGGATATGCCGGATATGTACGTGCATTATAATCTCCCGGCCATATTCAAGGGGAAGGTCTATATGTATGATATGAAACTGGACCTTAAGGAATTTATTATTGTAAAAAATAAGAATGGCAAGCTTAATCTTGATTCACTTAAGTCTGTGAAGGCGCAAAGGGCAGGCGGTAAAGCGCAGGACGCAGACAGGGCCCGGCCTATAGATATGAGGATAGACAATCTTGAGCTAAGGATTGGTAAGGTGATATATAAGGACTATTCAGCCGGGGCCAAGCCGTATATTAGGGAATTCAACATTAACGTTAACGAGAAGTACACGGATATTAAAGACCCCTACGCGCTTGTAAGCCTTATTGTCGCAAAGGCTCTTATGAATACTACCATAGCGAGTCTTGCGAACTTTGATCTTAACGGACTTTCGGGTAGATTATCGGGCGTGGCGTCAAAGGCGGGTAGGCTTGCCACGGAGACAGCCGGTAAGGCGACGAAGATTGCCGGTCAGACAGGCAAGGCCGTTTCCGATGTCGCGGGGAAATTTATTAATATGCCTTTTGGAGACTTCAAGGAATAGCCGCAGTTTTTTTAAAGGATCCGGCATGCCTGTCCGCTTTTTTTATCAATGTTCTTTTGTATATGATTCTATTTTTATAACTTAAAGGAGGAAAAGGCATGAAAAGGCATATAAGTCTGTTGTTTATGTCAATATGTTTGGTTTGTTTCTGCGTTGTCCAGGCCTATGCCAAGGACATACCATGGCATCATTCAAAGGCCAAGTATTTTTATGTATTCGGTCCCGATGGCGACCCGTTACTAGGCGCAGATGATAACGAATTAACGTTGTATATTGATGTCCCTTCCGACGAAAAGTCGGATGTTGTTATAGAGGTATTTGACCCAGATACAGGTAGTCATCACGACTTCAGGACAGACCCTTCTAATGAATGGGACACCGTGACGGAATTCTCTGTTTTTGGAAATGACCTTATCGATAAAAAGGAGTTTGGCAGCCGCGGCTATGACAAGGCATACTATAAGTTTGGTCCATACAGCGCGGACAAAGGCAGGGCGGTATCAAACGCGTATCGTTTTAAAGTCGTGGCCAAGGCTATTAAAGGTAATGACGCCAATCTTTTCAGGTTTAGGGTATCGCCTGACAGCGCCAGGTCATATAGCGACAATATTACAATCAGGCTTTTGCCAGATCAGGGAGATAGGATGTATTTTTATCCCGAAATATCTTCCGGCACTAAATATATTATAATTGAAAACTATGATTTGGACGCTAATGGCGGCACAAGCGAGATCTTTGCCGGTCACGATATGCTGTTCGGGGAATCAAGGACAAGGCACGCTGTCGGGGATTCGGCAAGCGGCGAATGGAGAAAGACCCAGATATCGGTCAATGCTATAACCGGCGGCAGGCTCAAATACATTATAACCAAAGGCACGCAAAAATACGCACATGCCGGTTTAAAGGTGTATGATGACAAGGGGGGGCTATTGCCTCTGTATTTTGAGCAGGATAAGGCCCCTGTACCTATATTAGAGGGCAAGCAGGCTATTGCCCCTGCGGCTGCTCCTGTTAAGGCGGTTATCAACCAGGCAAAGGATTTGGGATGCAATAAGTTTACCTTTGATGCCACTGATTCATACGATATTACTAATAGAGGTCTGTCTTTTGAATGGGATTTTGGTGACGGCAATACAAGCAAGGAGCAGGTTGTTACGCATGTGTATGAAAAAGGCGGAATCTATACGGTGCGCCTTACGGCGAAGGATGATTCGGGTTTAGGCTGTGATACGGCAACAACGACACAGACAGTCCGGGTCAATACGCCGCCAAAAGCGGATTTTGTCTCGCCCGAGACCGTCTGCTTCTCCGATGACATATATTTTGACGCTGGCAATACCATTGATGATACCTCAAGCAATTTATCCTATAGCTGGGATTTTGGAGACGGTTCAAAGGCTGAAGGTGTTAAGGTGCGCAAAAGATACGATAAGGGCGGTATATATAAGGTCAACCTCCTGGTTGATGATAATGAGGACTCTTCCTGCAGTACCGATAGCATTACTCGTTCTATACGGATAAATACGCCGCCTGTGGCTGTTGCGGGATCCGATATAGATATATGCCTTGAAGACCTTAAGGCTGAATACAGGGTGGCCCTTGACGGCTCGGCTTCGTATGACCTGGATAAAGACAAGCTTTCATATCTATGGGACCTCGGTGACGGTACACAAAAAACAGGGGCTAAAGTTGCCCATGTGTATCAAAAACCCGGACGTTATGATGTCACGCTTACTGTTGACGACGGCAGCTCTTCCGCCTGCGGCACGGCCAAAGACGTATTAACGGTTATGTTGAACAAGGCGCCTATCGCGTCAATAAAGACACAGGATTCAAAGATATGCGTAGGAGACGAGGTTATATTTGACGGATCGGGTTCTGTTACGGAAGACGGTGAAGGCCTGAAATACGCATGGGATTTTGGCGATGGCTCAAAGGCTGAAGGCGTTAAGGTCACTCACGTTTATAAAAAAGGCGGAAAATATTTTTCGCGTCTTACTGTTGATGACGCAAGGGGCACGCGGTGTTCGCAGGCGCTGGCAACAGCTGTTGCCGATGTGAATGCAGCGCCTATTGCCAGAATCAGCGCGCCATCGGTTGTCTGTATTGGCAAAACGGTTACCTTTGACGCGTCCGCGTCAGGCGACCCCGATGGAGATGCCATACGCTATTATTGGAGTTTTGACAATGAGGCGCCAAAACAGGCAAGCTCAAGGGCGGTCTATACATTTGCATCAGGCGGTGTTCATACGGTACGCCTAATAGTTGATGACGGTAGAGGTTATGAGTGTTCCAAGGCATCCGCCGCAGTCAATATACGGGTAAATACCCCGCCTGTGGCTGATCCCGGTATCAATCTTGCCTGCTGTGTCGACGAAAAGACCTATTTTGACGGGTCGTCTTCGACCGATGCCGACGGCGACAGATTGTCATATAGCTGGGATTTTGGCGACGGAGAAAAGGCCGATGGCGCTAATCTATATCATGTATATAAAAAACCGGGAAGATATAATGTAGTTCTTACGGTTGATGATAATTCAGGCACCGAGTGCAGCAAGAGCGTTTCATCGTTTACGGCGAGCGTGAACGCCCCACCGGTTCCTATTATAAAAATCAGGTAACCGATGAAGGTTGTTTTGCGTATCGCGCTTATTTGCACCAGCTTAACGATATCCCGTATGTGCGATGGTTCTGAACTTAAGCCTGTCTCCAGGGAATGGGATTTCGGCAAGGTCCAGCAAGGTTCATCGAAACAAATGGTGTTTTTCGTACGGAACACGGGTCTTGATGAACTTGTAATTAATAATGTGCATTCATGCTGTGGATATAGCGTTGACAATGTATCTAAATGGACGCTGGCGCCGGGAGAAAAGGCGGAGATAGCGCTTACGTGTGACGCCTCTAAAAAGACGCTGGGAAGGGATAAAAGATATATAACCCTTCTTTCAAACAGCAAGGTAAATCCTCACGAGCTTATCCCCATTAAGGCTGATATATCTGCGGCTCCTGAAGGGTTTTTGCCAAAGAAGAGGCCTGCGGCGCGGGATAAGCCTTCCGTTCAAAACGAAGAGAGCACTTCCTCAATAAGCGCGCATGATCTATATGCGCGCATATCCGCGGGCAGGGACATCATGATCCTGGATATAAGGCAGAGTGAAGAGTGTTCAGAAAAGTATATTTCAAATTCAATAAGGCTACCCGCCGCAAGCATATTAAACGATGAAGCGTATCTGCGGGATATGTTAAGGAATATTGAAAAAACGACTTTGATTGCCGTTCTTGATTGGGATGGGTCCGGTTCGACGCCAATAACCTCTAAGCTGAAAGGCCTTGGTTATAACGCGCTTAATGTGGAAGGCGGGATATCTTCGTGGGAGAGAAACGGTTATCCGATTACTTATAATAATTGATAATATCCCCCGGTCTTATTTTTATTGGCCTAAGGCATAAACGCGCTGTTATAAGATCCTTGATGCCGGTTGTGCCTTGGTCTGGTTAGCGCAGTAGAAGTGATTTGGCGGTCTTATCAGCGGTTAACTGGCCGCAGAGGGCGTTCACGAGCGTCAAGGCGAATTTTAATGCTGCGGCAGGGCCTTTGCCGGTAATAGTGTTTTTATCGATTACCACGTCATTATCCACATATTTTGTTGTCTTGGAAAACGCGCTTTCCATGCCGGGATAACATGTGGCGGATTTGTTATCCAATATTCCTAATGGGGCAAGAACAACTGCGGGTGATGAGCATATTGCCGCGATAAGGCCACTGTCGGTTTTTGCCTGTGTTAGCAGCATGCCCCTTATTCTTTTATCCGCGAAAAGGTTTGCGGCGCCGGGCATACCGCCAGGCAGAGCGCAGGCATCGTATATACCGGTCACATTTTTAAGAATGATGTCTGCGAAAACATTAATACCTCTCGAGCCCTTTACCCTTAAGGAATCGATGCCGCAGGCATCAACGCCAACACCCGACCTTCTTAGCACGTCAATTATGGTTATGGCCTCAATCTCCTCAAAGCCTTCGGCAAGCAGGACTATGGCCTTTTTTTGCATATAAACCTCCTGTATAGCGATATTCTATGCCTACTTATGGCGTATTTCAAGTCAATACGAGCCGGTATATAATATTATTCCAAACTATGGATTAAATAGCAGTGTCTCTGGATTTGACTTTGTTGCAGTATGAGTTACAATTCACCGTTGCCGCATAATATCAGATTTTGCTTGTGAATATCACATGTATATGATAAAATCATTGCATAATAATATTAACAAGGAGAGGTGACGTAATGAAGAGGATACCCGTGTTTGTCGCAGTAGTCATGATATTGGCGGCCTTAGGATGTTCCAGAAAAGCCAAGGACTCAATCATTGCCAGCGTGAATGGCAGACAGATAACGTTGAAGATGGTTGATGAAAAGATTGAAAAATTACCCCAGTATTACCAGTCATTCGCGGCCCAGCACAAGAAAGAGATTGTTGATGAGATGATTGTCGAAGAGCTGTTGTATGATGAGGCGAAAAGGAGGAAGTTCCCCCAGGACCCTGATACGAGAGAGCTGATTAACGATGCTATCAAAAAGATATTGATATCAAGGGTTATTGAGGATGAAACCAGGAAAACCGACCCCGTTTCCGATGATGACGCCGGCGCGTATTATGAACAGAATAAAGAAAAATATATGATACCGGAGATGGTGCGTGCCTCTCATATATTGACAAGTACTGAAGAGGATGCCGAGGCCGTAAAAACGGAACTTGAAAATGGGGCCGATTTCAGTGTTGTTGCCAAAACTTATTCAAAGGACCTGACCAAGGACAGGGGAGGCGATCTCGGTTATTTCAAAAAAGGGCAGATGATACCCGAGTTCGAAAACGCGGCCTTCAGCCTGAATGTGGGCGAGACTAGCGGGATCGTTAAAACCAGATTCGGTTATCATATTATACGCCTTACTGACCGCAAACCTGCCGCCTTCCGTAGCTTTGAGGAGGTAAAAGACGATGTTACGACGTCTATTATCCGTGATAAGCAAAGGCAAAGTTTCGCGGCTTTTACAAAGACACTGAAGGACAAGGCCAGGATATCGCTTAACCAGGATATGCTGAAATCCATTGAAAGCCAGGCCCCGCTGGATACGACCGGCGATCTGCCGGAGGCCGCTGCGGGACAATAAGTTCCTTACGGTGTATGCGATAGTATACGTTACTGCGGGTATGTATTGTTTTAAAAAATGCCGGGTTTGCATAGTACCTTTTTGGCTCGTTGGTTTATTGGCCTATTTCCCATGCAGAATAAAATAATATTTAGAATTATATGCCTTGTATGTTTTTTTTCCCCGGCCTGTTATAGCTGTGCCTTAGCCGCCTCTTTAATTGATAAGATTGCCGCTGTTGTGAATGAGGATGTTATTACGGAGAGCGAGCTTCAGGAGTCGATGCTGCCTTTTATCGCGGATTATAGACTTCGTTACGGCGAAGAGGGTTTAAAAGAGAAAATAGATGAGGCGCGCCAGGACGCGCTTAACAGGCTTATTGAAGAAAAGCTTATACTCCAGGAGGCTGTCAAGAGAGGCGTAGCGGTTGATGATCATGAGATACAGCAAAGGATTGATGATGTAAAGAAGAGATTTAACGGTGATGAAGAGTTCTACCGGGCTATCAATTCATCCGGCATAACTCTTGCGCGCCTTAAGAAGAAATACGAAGAACAGATAATGATGCGTAAGCTTGTAAACGATATTATCGCAAGCCGTGTCAACATTACCCCGTCCCAGGTTACAGCCTATTATTATGGAAATATAAAGGAATTCAGCCGCCCAGATTCTGTCCGTTTTAAGGTCATTCTTATTAAACCTGGTGAAGAACTGTCGCTGCTTCAGGCCCGTAAGCTCGCGGAAGATATACGGGCCAAGATCAATAAAGGCGATGAGTTTGACATGCTTGCCGGACGGTTTTCTAAGGGCCCCAATGCCGAAAAGGGCGGGGACATGGGTTATATGGCTGCCGGGAGCACTATCCCCGAGATAGAATCAGCCATATCCGGACTTGATTCCGGCAGGATCTCCGGCGTGATTGAAGCGGCATCAGGTTTTTATATTATCCAGGTGATAGATAAGAAGAAGGCCTCCACATCCGAGATAGCAGAGGTAACGGATATTATCAAAGAGAGGCTTTTCCAGAGAGAATCAGAGCTGACATTAAGGGAATTTGTGAGCAAGCTGAAAGAGGATGCGTATATCAAGATCAATTAAGCCCGTGGTCTGCGTTACTATGGGTTATCCTGCGGGTATAGGAGCGGAGGTTATATCAAAGGCATTGGCAAGCCGGACTGTGAGAAGGCTTGCCAATTTTTTAATTGTAGGAAATGTATCTTTTTTCAATAAGGCCTGTTGCGGTGGCGGCAAGCGGATACCGTATACTGTGATAGGGGATGATTCCGGTATAATATTCTCCAATTCAGACATATTATTCCTGAATATGCCTGAAACCGCGAAGGTCAAATTTTCTTGCGGCAAGATATCGGCGGTCTTGGGCGGCGAATCCGTTCGCTATATAAAAAAGGCCGTTGATCTAGCGCGGGCCGGCAAGGTCGATATGCTGGTGACAGGGCCTATCAATAAACACGCGGCCGCATTATCAGGTTTTACTCATAAAGGGCATACCGAGTTTTTGGCATACCTTACGAATACAAGGCATTTTGCGATGATGCTTGCCAGAGGCAAACTTAAGGTATTGTTGGCAACTACCCATCTGCCTGTACGGGACATATCCTCTTGTCTTGACAAAAATGATATATCCGATAAGCTATCATTGGCCCACGTTTTTCTAAAGCGTTATTTTCGAATAAGCAAGCCCCTTGTAGCTGTATGCGGGCTTAATCCTCACGCGGGCGACAATGGCCTTATAGGTGATGAGGAAAAGAATATAATAATACCTGCTATCAGGCGGGCGCTAAAAAAAGGGGCCAATGTCAGAGGGCCTCTTCCGGCTGACGGTGTATTCTTCGACCTTGCCATTGGCAAATATGATGCTGTTATGTGCATGTATCATGATCAAGGTCTGGTCGCGCTTAAGATGGCCGGCCGTGATAAAACGGTTAATATTACATTAGGCTTGCCGTTTATCCGAACATCCTGCGGTCACGGAACAGCCCTTGATATTGCCGGTAAAGGTATAGCAGACCCTGACAGCATGAAGCAGGCTATCAAAACAGCTGTTGCTATGTTCACGGCATTTAGTAATAATCCGCGCGGCAAATAACCCAACAGGTGTTTAAGATTGTATAACGCGTCTGAGATCAGCCGAATATTGAGGGACAACGGTCTTTCGATCAATAAGGCCATGGGGCAGAATTTTCTTATCCAGCCCAGCAAGAGGGATGAGATAATAAGGTTATGCGGTATATGCCGCCACGAAACGGTGCTGGAGATTGGCCCGGGGCTTGGGGCGCTCACCGAATGCATAAAACCGCTTTGCGGAAATCTTGTTGCCGTTGAAAAGGATAGAGGGCTTGCAGGGTTCTTAAGGGGATCTTTTTCGGGCAGTGATAATGTAGAGATAATCAATTCGGATATTCTGCGTTATATGATACCCGATCATGGGCGAAAGGTCAAGGTTATAGGTAATCTGCCGTATTATATTACATCGGCGATCATATTTCATATGCTCTGCCAAAAATCCCGGATAGGATCTATGTTCTTTACTGTTCAGAAAGAGGTTGCTGACCGTATTACGGCCGGCCCTGCCTGCGGGGATTATGGTGTGCTTACGATAGGTGTCTCATATCATTGTGTTGTCAGGAGGTTGTGTAAAATAGGCAGGGGCGTTTTTTTTCCAGTTCCTGCCGTTGATTCCGTGCTCATTGAATTGGCCGTCCGAAAGCGTCCCGCGGTATATGTTAAAAATGAGGGATATTTTTTCAAGGTAATAAAAACAGGTTTCAATAAGAGGAGAAAGACGTTTTACAATGCCCTTTTAAGCGCGAGTGATTTAAACCTTGATAAAGCCTCTATCCTTAACGCGTTTAGTTTGCTGAAGATAGACCCGCGTATCAGGGCCGAAGAACTAAATCTTCAGGAATTCGCGCAATTGGCAGAGGCCCTTGAACCATCTTGCCGCGGGGATTAATATTACGCATTGCGTCTTACACTTTATTCATTTTTAAAAACATCCCTGCCCTTCTGCCGGGCCTGCGTCCTATCATCTGATCATTTGATAGATTGCTTATGGCTTTACATTGATAATATTATATGGTATTCTACGTTGGCGTATGACCGTTGCTGTTGGCCAGGTAACCCATAGCAGAATGTCTTGTACGCTGACCTAAAAACAGGAACGATGGCATGAAGATTAAAAGAGGCGATATAAAGTATGTTGCCCGACTTGCAAGGATACACCTGACGGGCGAAGAAGAAGAGCTTTTTTCCGCACAACTAAACGATGTCTTTTCATACATGGATAAGTTACAGGAAAATGACACGGTCGGCGTCGAACCTTGTGTCCATATTCCCTCAAGTTCTAATGTGCTTCGTGATGATGTCCCCGGGCAATCTCTTTCAAGCGAACGGGCGCTTGCTAATGCCCCCGAACAAAGCGTCGGATTTTTTAAAGTCCCGAAAATAATAGAATCAAATGAATAATATTTGCGGTCTTTCCGCCTACCAATTGAAAGAATTAATAGGTAAGAACAATATTAAGGCTGTTGATATAGCATCTTCCATCGTCCGGCGTCATGATGAAGTTGACGGCCGTATTTCAGGTTTTGTTAATTTTGACAAAGACGCTGTTATTGACAGGGCGCTTTGCCTTGATAATTTGGCTGACATGCATGACCGAGGCCTCGCGCTTTTTAAGGTCCCAGTAGTGCTGAAAGATAATATATGTGTTAACGGTGAATTAACGACATGCGCGTCAGGCATACTCCAGGGTTTTAGGCCGCCATATGATGCTACTGTCGCGGCCAGGCTAAAATCCGCCGGGGCATTGTTGCTGGGTAAATCCAATATGGATGAATTCGCCTTTGGCAGCTCTTGCGAGACCTCTTATTATGGGCCGACAAAAAACCCGTATGACCTGCAAAGGATACCCGGTGGTTCGAGCGGAGGTTCTGCCGCGCTTGTCGCTTCAGACCAGACCATGCTCGCGCTTGGCAGTGATACGGGAGGTTCCATCAGGCAGCCGGCGGCCTTGTGCGGTGTTGTGGGGTTAAAACCTACATACGGAAGGGTATCGCGATACGGGCTTATTGCCTTCGGTTCAAGCCTGGACCAACCCGGACCTATTACCAAGGATGTCAGGGATTGCGCCATACTTTTAAACGTTATCGCCGGACATGATAAGCTGGATTCCACATCAGCCGATGTCCCCGTCCCGGATTACGTTCAGTCGCTTTCAGGCGGCGTAAAAGGTATGAGGATTGGCCTGCCGAAGGAATACTTTACGCAGGGCCTAGACAGCGGTATCAAGGTTAAGATCGACGCCGCGATATCGGTATATAAAAGCCTTGGTGCCATATTTAAGCAGATATCTCTGCCCCATACTGAATATGCCGTAAGCGTTTATTATATAATAGGCTGTTCGGAGGCCTCTTCTAATCTGGCCAGATTTGACGGTATGCAATATGGGTATAGATATCAATCGCCTGATGGAAGGTGCGGTCTTATTGAGATGTGTATGCGCACGCGGGGCAAGGCCCTTGGTCTCGAAGCCAAGCGCCGAATAATACTGGGCACATATTCCTTGAGCAGCGGTTATTATGATGCGTATTATCTTAAGGCATGCAAGGTCCGCGCGCTTATCAAATCGGATTTTGATAAGGCCTTTAACGAATGTGATATGATACTAACGCCTACGACCCCGACCCCCGCCTTTAAGATAGGCGAAAAGATAAAAGACCCTCTGTCTATGTATCTTTCTGATATCTTCACGATACCGTCAAACTTAGCGGGGATACCGGCGATTTCACTGCCTTGCGGTTATAGTGAGAACGGTCTGCCGATAGGCATGCAGTTAATGGCGGGGCATTTTGAAGAAGAAAAACTTTTGCGCGCGGCATATTCTTATGAACAGAATGCCTCATGGAACAAAGTCAAGCCGGTTCTATAGACTTGCCTGGATAAAAAGATAATGGATGATATAAAATACGCGACAACGATAGGCCTTGAGATACACCTGCAGATATCTACCAGGACAAAGGCGTTTTGTTCCTGCGAAAACAGTTTTGGTAGGGAACCTAATACATCCGTATGCCCTGTCTGTCTCGGCATGCCGGGGTCTCTGCCTGTCCTGAACAAGGAATATCTTCAACGCGCCATCAAGACAGCCCTTGCCTTAAATTGCCAGATAGTCGGCCGAATGAAATTTGACAGAAAAAATTATTTTTATCCGGATCTGCCGAAGAATTATCAGATCTCGCAGTATGCCATGCCTCTTTCCCGGGGGGGGTTTTTGGAGATAATGACGCCTGCCGGGATTAAGAGGGTAGGCATTACGCGCGTGCATATGGAAGAAGATGCGGGCAAGCTTATACATGATGAAGGAGGTTGTTTTAGCCTTATAGATTTGAACCGTGCCGGCGCGCCTCTGCTTGAGATAGTCAGTGAGCCGGATATCTTTTCTCCCGACGAGGCACATCTGTATTTAAGGACGCTTAAATCGGTTTTGGAATACCTGGATGTCTCCGATTGCAATATGGAGCAGGGGTCATTGCGTTGTGACGCGAATATCTCTTTGATGCCGGCGGGGAAAAAAGGCCTTGGTGCTAAGGTAGAGCTGAAAAATATGAACAGCTTCAGGGCCATAAGGCAGGCGCTTGAATACGAACAAGAAAGGCAGGCGAGGGTTTTGTCTTCGGGCGGCGTGATTATTCAGCAGACAAGGTTGTGGAATGAGAAGAAAAAGATCACCGAACTTATGAGGACCAAGGAAGAGGCCCATGATTACAGGTATTTTCCGGATCCTGACCTTAATGATTTTATCATAGAACAGTCCATGGTCCGGGCTATAGAAGGTTTGTTGCCTGAAATGCCCCAGGTCAAGATGAACAGGTTTATCAAAGAGTATAGTCTATCGGAATATGACGCGCGTGTACTTACGGCCGATAAGCATATGGCGGATTTTATGGAACAATCCGTTAAATTATACCCTAAGCCAAAGGTTGTTGCCAATTGGCTTATAGGCAGTATTCAGGCGTATCTTAATGAGCGTAATATGGAATTTAGCCAGCTCCATATCGGACCCGGCAGGCTTGTTGAGATGATCCGGCTCATTGACAGCGGGGCCCTAAGCAATAATATGGCAAAGGATATACTGCAGGTGATGCTACTGTCGGGTAAGAGCGCGGGGGATATTGTAAAAGAAAAAGACCTTTTTCAGATAACGGATAAGTCGGCTATAGCGGCCCTCGCAGTTGATGTTCTTCAGAGCAATCCCAAGGTAAAAGATGATTATCTCTCAGGCAAAAAGAACGCTTTGGGTTTTTTGGTGGGCCAGTTGATGAAAAAATCACAAGGTAAGGCCAACCCTGTCGCGGCAGGGCAGGCCCTTAAGGCCCTGCTTGAGGGGAAATCATGAGGGCGCTTAGATCCGTTCTTACGTTAGGACTTATATGCATTACCCTATGTCTTGCGTTTGAACCGCGCGCGGAAGAAGGATCAAATGATGACACTGTTAATCCGGTACCTGTTTTCCGGGACGATATCTTGCATGAACTCGGTATCTTTGCTGATGCTGTCACGCTTATTGACGCCAATTATGTGAGAAAGGTATCTCCGAAAGAACTTATATCCAGCGCTTTAGACGGCATGGTTTCATCGCTTGATTCTCATAGTGAATTCCTTTCGTATGAACAACACATGAAATTACAGGCGGACTCCATGGGTGAGTTCGGAGGACTTGGCATAAAGGTCGCTATAAGGGATAAAGTGCTTACTGTAATAAGCCCGCTTGAAGCGACGCCGGCGCAAAAGTCGGGCATATTACCTGGTGACAGGATAATAAAAATTAATGACAAGACTACAGAGGGTTTCGGTTTGGATGATGCCGTGGATCTGCTAAGGGGCCGGCCTGGGACTTTGGTTAAACTGACTATAGTCCGAGGGCCCGAACGGGATATAAAAGAGTTCACACTGAAAAGGGCTATTATCAAGGTCCAGTCAGTAAGATATTCCCTTATAGCCGGAGAGGATATAGGCTACATAAGGATAGCGGATTTCCAGAGGCATACACCCTCTGACCTTAATAAGGCCATGCGTTATTTTATCAAAAACCGCATCAAGGCATTGATCCTTGACCTGCGGGGTAATCCCGGCGGTTTGATGGAGGCTTCAATAATGGTTTGCGAGAGGTTCATAAAAAAACCTGGTGTAATAGTATCAACCAAGGGAAGATTTGAAGGCCAAAATGCCGTGTTTCGGTCAAGGGCATCACGGGTTTATGAAGGTTTTCCTGTGGCAGTTATCATTAATGAGGGTTCTGCCAGCGCCTCTGAGATAGTTGCCGCGGCATTGCGCGATAATAAAAGAGCGGTGATCGTAGGCAGTAAGAGTTTTGGGAAAGGTTCTGTCCAGACTGTAATGCCCCTCAAGGATAATTCGGCGGTCAGGCTGACGACCAGTTATTACTATACCCCTTCAGGCCGTATTATTCACGAAAAGGGAATATTGCCTGATATCATCACGCCGCGGGAGGAGGCTGTTCTCGGAACCGATAATGAGGAAGAGGCAAAAGATGTCTTGACACCGGAGCAGGTTCTTCTTAGGGACGCGGATATCTTGGAGTCTATTAACCTTCTTAATGACAGAGGCAGGTATGAGTCCCTGCTTTTAGGGTATCCGCTTGAGACAGGAGGGTCAGGTTGAATAAATCTATTATGCCGGTCCTCGGGATAGAGACTTCATGCGACGAGACGTCTGTCGCTATAGCATCGGGGGAGATGAGCATATTATCAAATGTGGTAGTTTCAAGCCAGCGTTTTCATAAGAAATATGCCGGTATAGTTCCTGAGATAGCATGCCGTCATCACGTTGAAAATATAAATGTTGTTTTAGATAAGGCCTTAAGACAGGCAAAGGTTGATCTGTCTGATATAAAGGCTGTCAGCGTGACCCAGGGCCCCGGTTTAATAGGCGCCCTGCTTGTCGGCATCTCCATGGCCAAGGCGATCAGTTATTGCCTTGGGATACCGATAATACCTGTTAACCATCTCCACGGCCATCTTTATGCGGCCTTACTTTCGGCAGGCAGGGTACCAAGATTTCCGGCTACAGGTCTTATAGTATCAGGCGGGCACACCAGCCTTGTTGAGATGAAGGATATAGATAATCTTAGGTTGATGGGTCAGACAAGGGACGATGCCTGTGGGGAGGCTTTTGACAAGGCGGCGAGAGTGCTTGGCCTAGGTTATCCGGGAGGGCCTTCTATAGAAAGACTAGCGGCAAAAGGCAGGCCTGAAAAGATAGGGTTTACGCGCTCATATCTTGAGGAGGGCTCCATGGATTTTAGTTTTAGCGGTATTAAAACAGCGGTATTAAACCTTGTCAGGGGAGCGGATGCAAAGTCAATCCCTGCCGCTGATATATGCAGGGAATTCCAGGATACGGTTTTTGACGTAATTATAGAAAAGACAAGGAGATGCTGCCTTAAAAATCGCTCCAAGAGCCTTTTGGCCGGCGGCGGTGTCAGCGCGAACAATGAACTTAGAAGGAGATTAAAGGTGTTGTGTGATCGAGAGGGCATAGACTTACTCGTGCCGGTGCGTGATATGTCATTAGACAATGCGGCCATGATCGCGGGTTTAGGAAGTTATAGGTATAATAGAAAGAAGTTTGGAAGGCTTGATTTCGCGGCAATGGCAGATATGCCTTTTTAAAATGACCCCTGGTCTTTGTCGGGCCGGGATAAAATGGCGGGGCGAAAGATTGGTTATGTGCAGTCCGGCAGTTTATGATATAATACGATCAGGGGAGAGGCTATGGTAACGGAATTTCAGATGATAGTTAGGCTTGTGTTGTCGGCAATATTAGGAGGCATTGTAGGTTTAGAGCGGGAAATCAATTCCAAAGCGGCTGGTTTTCGCACGCATACGTTAGTATGCATAGGCTCCTGTTTGATAATGTTGACCTCTATGCACATGTTTGATATATATAAAGGTATAGCTGGTGTGGACCCAGCCCGTATCGCGGCCCAGGTGGTTAGCGGCATAGGTTTTCTCGGGGCGGGCACCATTATCAGGAGCCGTGTCTCGATACACGGCCTTACGACAGCGGCAAGCCTTTGGTCGGTTGCCGGCGTCGGGTTGGCGGTTGGTTCAGGCCTTTTTATCGTTTCGTTATTTGCCACAGCGCTTATAATAGGGAGCCTTTTTATCTTAAGGAGGTTTCAAGACAGGATCGGCCGCAAATAGCAGGCCGTCTGGTTCAGACAGGGTATTTACGGTCAGTGCAAAAGGAGGCAAGAAATGACATTGGCATTTATTAGGGTATTTTTTGTTGCTGTCACTACCATTATAAGTTATCAGTTAGGTGTTTTTTTCGCAGGCATAGGCACTGTATGGCCCCTAATAGGGTTAGCAACAGGTCTTATTGTGTCTTTATTGATTATTTGGGCCGAATTAAGCATGAGGAGAATCTCCTTAAGTGGTTTATCCGCCGGGGTTTTTGGGCTGTTAATAGGGCTTTTAATGGCCAGGCTTATAGCGGATTCGTTTATTCTTGAGTCTATCTATCATTTGAATGCGATGTTTGCCCTTGCGATTCACGTTTCCTGTACGCTCATATTTTGTTATTTTGGCATGATGTTGGCGATAAGGGGTAAGGATGAATTCAGCTTGATAATACCATACGTGAAATTTACAAGGCAGGACAGAAGGGACGATATTACGGTTGTGGATACAAGCGTGATAATAGACGGCAGGATCATAGACCTGGGCCAGAGCGGTTTTATGGGCGGGCGTTTTATCGTACCACGCTTTGTCTTAAAGGAATTACAACAGGTGGCGGATTCCTCCGATCCGTTCAAGAGAGGCCGTGGGCGGAGGGGGCTTGATATATTGAATCGTATGCAAAAGAGCGCGAATATGGATGTTAAGATACACGAAGAGGATTTTCCGGAGATACAGGAAACCGACGCGAAACTGGTCAAGATTGCCAGGGTGCTCAATGCCAGGATATTCACGAACGATTATAACCTTAATAAGGTCGCCGAACTTCAGCATGTCCAGGTGCTGAATATCAATGACTTGAGCAACGCCTTAAAGCCTGTAATGCTGCCCGGCGAAGAGACGGATGTCAAGATCATAAAGGAAGGCAAAGAGCATAATCAGGGTGTAGGTTATCTTGACGACGGTACCATGATAGTCGTTGAAGGCGGCAGGCAGCTTATCGGGCAAAGGAGGCGCGTCTGCGTGACAAGCGTGCTCCAGACCTCGGCAGGGCGGATGATATTCGCCAAGGCGTTGAACCAGCAGGATGACAAGGACAAATGAAGGTAACTGCCATAGTCCCTGCCGCCGGTTACGGCAGGAGAATGAAGTTGAAGACGGATAAACCTTTTATAATGATCCGGGGCAAGGAGATGTTTTGCCACTGCCTTAAGGTTTTGGAGGGTATTTCTTGCGTTTCGGAGATTATCATAGCGGCTGAAAAGAAAAATATTGATAAGATGAAAGCGATTGTCGCCAGGGAAGGTTTTCATAAGGTGAGGCATATTGTTGTAGGCGGTTCCTGCCGCGGGCGATCGGTGTCCAATGCCTTGAAGGTGGTTGACATAGGCGCTGATTTTATCCTTGTTCATGACTGCGCCAGACCCATGATTAATAAGGGCATAGTGGATAAAACAATACAGGCCGCGAGGAGATATGATAATACGGTCGCGGCCGTCAGGGTCAAGTCCACAATCAAGCAGGTCTCTGGTAACGGATGCCTCGTGGCCAGGACATTAGACCGGTCGCATCTTTGGGAGGCACAGACCCCGCAGGTATTCAGGGCCGATATCCTCAAGAGGGCCTATAAAAAGGCCGGCAGATCTATTAGCTGTTTCACGGATGATTCGGGCATAGTAGAAAGCGCCGGGTATAAGGTCAGGATTGTGCCCTCAACTTACAACAATATCAAGGTTACCACAATAGAGGACCTTGTTTTTGCCAGGTCATTTGAATAGTTTTAGGCCAGCATAGTTGAAACAAAGAAAATGATATGGAAAAACGTATAGGCATAGGTTATGATTTGCACAGGCTGACAGAAGGCCGGCCGCTGTATTTAGGAGGGGTCAGGATACCCTTTTGTAAAGGTTTGATAGGCCATTCTGATGCCGATGTTCTTTGTCACGCGATATGTGATGCCATTTTGGGTGCCTGCTGCGAGGCCGATATCGGCGAGCATTTTCCAGATACGGATAGCCAGCTTGCCGGTATCTCCGGCAGTGATTTGATCCGCATGACATGTCAGATAGTCCGGAAAAGAAGGGTGGTTGAGATCGTGAACGTGGATACGGTGGTGGTATGCGATAATCCCAACCTGTCCGGATATAAGCAGGAGATGATAATGGCTGTCGCGGATTTTCTTGGTATCGAAGCGGACAGGGTAAATGTGAAGGCCAAGACAAGCGAAGGCACTAATTGCGATTGCATTTCCGCCTACTCGGTTGTTTTGCTCAATACCGGGGAGATTCAGCTGCATTAGGCTGTCTTGCATAAGGCAGATGTTTTTGTATTGTCCGTCTATTCTATAGGAGGTTATTATGCTGATTTTTTTAATCGTTGCGGTCCTTGTTTGCCTCATTTTCATACTGATCAGTATAATTTTTGATAATGAGATTAGGGCTGTCTTCGACAGGGATCCGGCAGCAGCCGGGCGTATTGAGGTTGTCTTTACATATGCCGGACTGCATGCTATTGTATTATTCAGGATCGCGCATTTTTTTTACGGTCTTAAGATGCCGTTACTGCCCAGGCTTATATCGCAGACAGGCCGTTTTTTGACGGGCATAGAGATACACCCGTCTGCCATAATAGGTAAAGGTTTATTTATCGATCATGGTATGGGTGTCGTGATAGGCCAGACTGCTGTTATAAGGGACAATGTGACCATATTCCAGGGCGTTACACTCGGAGGCACAGGCAAGGAAAAAGGCAAGCGTCACCCTAATATAGAGGACAATGTCGTCATCGGTGCCGGGGCAAAGGTATTGGGTAATATAACTATAGGGGCCAATTCCTATATAGGAGCTAATGCTGTTGTTATCAGGGATGTGCCTGAAAATTCAACTATAGTGGGTGTCCCGGGCAGGGTCACGAAACAGGCCGGCAAGCGTATAGATATATCACTTGACCATGTCCACGTATTAGACCCGATAAAACAATCAATGGAATTGCTTGAGAAAAGGCTAACCGATCTTGAAAAAAATGAAGATATATAACACTCTTACCAGGTCAAAAGAAGAATTTATTCCCCTTAACGGCAATGAGGTCAACATGTATACCTGCGGGGTCACTGTTTATGATTCCTGCCATATTGGCCACGCGCGAAGCCTTTATGTCTTTGATATTATCAGGCGCTATCTCGAATACAAGGGTTACAAGGTTAATTTTGTAAGGAATATAACCGATATAGATGATAAGATCATCAGCCGTTCTGTCGAGCTTGGCGTGAATTGGAGGTCGCTTGTTGAAAAATATATAGCCTCTTATAACCAGGATCTTGCCTCCATGGGTATACGCCGCGGTATGCTCGATGCTGATTCCGAAGAGCCGAGGGCGACAAAGAATATCCCGGATATCGTGGAATATATCAAGACGCTTATCGCTAAAGGCTATGCCTATCAATCCGGCGGTGATGTGTATTTTGAAGTAAAAAAAGCCGAAGGTTACGGTAAACTCTCAAGGCAGAATACCCAGAATATGAGAGACGGTGTAAGGATCGAGCCCGGAGAGAAAAAAAGGGACAGCCTTGATTTTGCTTTATGGAAAGACTCCAAGGAAGGCGAACCGTCTTGGCCCAGCCCGTGGGGTAATGGGCGCCCCGGATGGCACATAGAGTGTTCGGTGATGAGTCAAAAATTCTTAAACACCCATACTCTCGATATACATGCCGGCGGAGGAGACCTCGTATTCCCCCATCACGAAAATGAGATAGCCCAGTCCGAGGCATGCACGGGCCGGCCATTCGCTAAATATTGGATACACCATGGCCTTCTCACGATAGAAGGCCGTAAGATGTCAAAGTCATTGGGTAATTTTATAACGATCCAGGACGTGCTGCGAAGATATTCCCCGGACTTAATAAGGCTGTTATTTTTACAGGCGCATTATTCGAGTCCTGTTGATTTTTCCGATGAAAAGATACGCCAGGTCGGTGCCGCTCTTGAAAGGTTTGGCGTGTTTTTTGCAAAGGCCGATAACGAGCCGGAAGATGCCGTTAAAGAGACGCTGGATGACGCGGTTAGATCGGATATAGATGCGCTCAAGGATGGTTTTATAGCGGCAATGGACGATGACTTTAATTCCCCGCAGGCCCTTGGGAAGTTGTTTGAGATCATGACACTGTCTAATTCCCAGTCCGTTAGGGGGCGCAGATGTCTTGCGTATGCCGCCAGCGCCATCAGAGAACTTGCCGCTATTTTTAATCTTGCGTTCAAGGATAGTCCCAGGATTGCCGCGGGTTTAGAGGCGTATGTAGAGGCTATGATAGAGAGGAGAAATGCCTGCAGGGTCAAAGGGGATTTCCGGACAGCCGACGCTATCAGGGATGAACTTAGAGTTAAAGGTATTATTATCGAGGATAGTAAAGGGGCGACATCATGGCGAAGGCAATAAATGGGGGCCTATTAATAACGTTGGAAGGTCCTGAAGGAAGCGGTAAAAGTACCCAGTCGAAGCTATTGAAAGGGTTTTTACGGCGCCGGGGATATAAGGTCTTGCGTGTATGGGATCCCGGCAGTACTGTATTGGGTGAGTCTATCCGGGGCATGCTCCTGCATTTTCGAGGAAATATCTCCGCCCGCGCGGAAACAATGCTATATCTGGCATCCAGGGCCCAGCTGGTTGATGAAAAGATCATACCCGCCATGGACAAGGGGTTTATTGTCATATGCGATAGATTTACCGATGCCACCTTATGTTACCAGGGCTATGGGCTTGGCATTGATAAGCCTCTAATACGCGTATGCAACCGTTTTGTGACAAGGCCGGTCACTGTCGATATCGCGATATTTCTGGATACCGATGTGTGCGAGGGTCTGAAGCGGTCAAGGCAGACAAAGGGTTTTTCCGACAGGATCGAGAAAAGAGGCCGCGATTTTCATAACAGGGTTAGGATGGGGTATCTCGAGATAGCAAAAAAATTCCCAAAACGGGTTAAAACCATATCCGTGGACGCGAAAGAGCCACGGGCTACTCACGCTATCGTAAAGGAATTGGTTTTAGATGTCATTAAAAGACGTAAGAGGACAAGATAAGGCCGTTGATTGCATCTTGAAGGGTGTGGCCATGGGTAAGATGCCGCACGCGTATTTGTTTTTAGGCCCAGGCGGTGTTGGCAGGCATAAAACTGCCATGGAGTTGGCAAGGCTTCTGAATTGCGCTAAAGCGGCGGGTGACAGCTGCGACAAATGCCAGTCTTGTATTATGATTGAAAAAAGATCGCATCCCGATGTGTTTTTTATTGAGAAGGAAGAAGGAAAGAAGAGTATATCCATAGAAGCTATAAGAGGCCTTCAGATAAAATTTTCCTTTAAGCCTTTGCAAAGCGGGTTTAATATCGCTATTATCGACGGTCAGGATATGACCGACGAGGCGTCTAATTCCCTTTTAAAGATGTTGGAAGAACCCTGCCCTAATACGGTGTTTATCCTTATTGCCGCTACCCAGAAGGCATTACTGCATACGGTTGCGTCGCGTTGTCAGATAATACGGTTCAGGCCTTTGTCTAAGACGCAGGCAATGAACATACTGATGAAGGATTTTGCCGCGGATGAAAAAGAGGCGATGTTGCTTTCATCATTATCAGGCGCCAATGTTAAAAAGGCGCTTTTGCTGAAAAGTGAAGGCGCGATATCATGGAAAAACGCTGTTATAGACAATTTTTTCACGCGAACCGGTCTTGAGATAGATGAGGATATCTTCTCCGCGAACCGTGCCTTTAGTAATGAGAATATCTGTGATGTTTTGACGTTTTTCTGCAGGGATGTGCTTGTGCGCAGATACATCAAGGACGATAGCTTGCTGATAAACGTTGACAGGGTATCCGATATAGAGGCATATTCAAAGGACCCGGGCGGTTTAAAGGCGCAGGCAGGGATGGACTACATAAATGAGGCGAGGAATGCCTTTCGTTTTAACGCGAATGCGAAACTTACCCTTAGCCTGCTTAAGGAGAGGCTGACGCGGTAACTGCCGTTTCGCCGAGGGTAAGAGCGGTTTTTATAATGGTATAGTCAGTTAAAATAAGACCCGGGTTTTAAGGGCAGGGGCATAGAGATGTTAAAGGTAGTTGAGGTAAAACAGAGAGGTTCGGGCGGTACGGCGCATTATATAGCAGGAGATTTTAAACTGTCGGCAGGTGATTATGTGATAGTTGAATCCGACAGAGGCCTTGATTATGGCGAGGTTTCCTCCTGTGAGGAGATATCACTTGATAGGGCTGTTTCCCAAAAAGGCCAAAAAAGGGTTGTGCGCGTCGCAAACGGAGCCGATATGGACAGGATAGAGCGTAACCGTAAGACGGCCAAAGAGGCGATTAAGACATGCGACAAAAAAATAGCCGAACGTAATCTTAGTATGAAGCTTATCAATGCCGAGCTCTCTTTTGATTGCAGTAAGATGATATTTTATTTTAGCGCTGAAGAAAGGGTTGATTTCAGGGAGCTTGTAAAGGATTTGGCCAAGATATTTAAGGCGCGTATCGAGCTCAAACAGGTCGGTGTCCGTGATGAGGCTAAGATGTTCGGAGGTTTTGGACAATGCGGCAGGGAGCTGTGCTTCGCGAGGTTTTTGCGTGACTTTGAGCCTGTTACGATAAAAATGGCCAAAGACCAGAACCTGCCTCTTAACCCAGCGAAGATATCAGGCGTTTGCGGCAGGCTTATGTGCTGCCTGTCTTATGAACACAAATGCTATAAAGAATCGGCCAAGGGCCTGCCGAAGTTAAGCCAGCGTGTCAAGACCGCTGATGGTTCCGGCAAGGTAATAGACGTGAATTATCTAAAGCGTGTTGCCGTAATAGAGCTTGAAGACGGCCGGCATATTAAAATCGATTATAATAGGGAGCAGAGATAGGTCAGAGGCTATACGAGGCGTTTATGACAAAAAAGGTTTTTTATATAACGACACCCCTGTATTATGTTAATGCCCGGCCCCATGTCGGGCATTCCTACACCCAGGTCGTTTGCGATTGTATCGCGAGGCACCAGAGGCTTAAGGGTATGAATGTATTTTTTTTGACAGGCACCGATGAGCATGGGCAGAAGGTTGCTGACTGCGCGCAAAAGGCCTGTTTAGATGAGAAGGAATTTGTAGATGGTATTGTGCCGGTGTTTAAGGAATTGTGGCATGACCTTGACATCTCCTATGATGACTTTATAAGGACCACGCAATCGCGTCATATACACGCGGTGATAAAGGCATTGGAGATACTTTATGAAAAGGGCGATATATACGAAGGCGAATATAAGGGGTATTACTGTGTTGCCTGTGAGACATTCTGGCCCAAAATCCAGCTTCGGGACGGAGTGTGCCCTGAATGCGGAAAGGCCGTTGAGCCTATACATGAGAAAAATTATTTCTTTAAATTATCCGCGTATCAGCAATGGCTGATTGATTATATACGCCTGAACCCCTCCTTCATTAAGCCTGATTTTAGGCTGAACGAGGTCATGGGTTACCTCAAGCAGCCTTTAAACGATCTTTGCATATCGAGGCCAAGAGAGCGTTTGAGCTGGGGCATCCCTCTGCCATTTGCGCCGGGCCATGTCGTTTATGTGTGGTTTGACGCCCTTATGAATTATATTAGCGCTTGCGGGTGGGCGGCGGACTCTGCCAGGTTTGAAACCATATGGCCGGCAGATATCCATTTAATGGGCAAGGATATATTGCGCCCGCACGCGATTTATTGGCCAATCATGCTGCACGCCCTTGGCATAGGTCTGCCAAAGACCATATTCGCCCACGGATGGTGGCTTACGGGCGGGGAGAAGATGTCAAAATCGAGAGGCAATACCATAGACCCGTTCTATCTTATAAATAAATACGGTAAAGATGCCTATAGATATTTTATGCTCCGTGAAATGACCCCGGGCCTTGACGGAACATTAAGTGAAGAGGCCTTTATAACGCGCTTTAACAGCGACCTTGCCAATGATATAGGTAATCTCTTAAACAGGACATTGACAATGGTTGAGAAATATTTCAATTCTATTATCCCGGCAAGAGGTATCTCCGATAATGACGGCCTTATTATAGAGTCAAGGCTTGGTTCGCTTGTGGATGATGTTGACGCCTTTTTTGCCCAATTCAAGTTTAATCAGGCCCTTATGACGATATGGGAAACGATAAATGCTGCAAATAAATATATCGAGGTTTCAAAACCATGGGTAATGGCTAAATCCGGTAATAAGGAAAATCTCCAATCGGTGATATGCATATTGCTTAAGGTGCTTGAATATTGTGTTTTCTTGTTATATCCTTTCATGCCGCAGGCATCTCTTCAGATGGCGGCGCAATTGGGTATGGGGTTGGATGAAAGGGCGATGAACATAAACGACGCGGGTTGTATATTAAAACCCGGCATGAAGGTCAATAAATCCGATCCTATATTCCCTAGAATACAGTAAGCGGTTTTAACAGCTAATTTTTATATTTAAGCAGGTTATACCGCGTATTCCATGAATGATGCGGGTTGCCCTTAATAGGGGCCATTGCGAGGTTCATATGGTAGAGACACACGCGCACCTAGATTTTCCCCAATATGACGATGACAGGGGAGTGGTTATACAAAGGGCGAGAGACTGCGGGATCAAGAAGATCATTAATGTCGCTTCAAATGTTGAGGGCAGTATTTCTTCCACGGCTCTTGCGAAGGCCTATGAGATGGTATATGCGGCCTGCGGCGTGCACCCCCATGAAGCCAGCGGCGTAAATGACGCGGTTATTGAGAGTATAGGTAGGCTTGCCGCGTCAACCGATAAGGTTGTCGCTATAGGCGAGGTCGGTATAGATTTATACAGAAATCTTTCACCTGCCGACCTGCAATACAATGCCCTAACAGGTTTTTTAAGATTAAGCAGACGGCTCGGCCTTCCTGTCATTTTTCATTGCAGGCAGGAGTCGCTTGAAAAGCATGATGCCTTTGATATGCTGTTTAAAGCGATGGAGGAGGCGCTTGATAAACCTTATAAAGGGGTAATACATTGTTTCTCCGGTGACAGGTCCGCGCTTTTTAAAAGTCTGGATTCAGGGCTATACATTTCCTATACATGCAATATCACGTATAAGAATGCTGGTCCTCTAAGGGATGTCCTTAAGCTTACTCCTGTTGAAAGGCTGCTGCTTGAAACAGATTCGCCTTTCTTAAGCCCTCAAGGCAGGCGGGGTTTGAGGAATGAACCCTCATATATAAGGAATCTGTTCAAGTCGGTTTCAGAGATTACCGGTCTGCCTGAAGCCGTGATAGAGGAACAGACCGATAAAAATGCCGATGACCTTTTTTTTAATCGTAAACGATAATTTGTTGTTAACATGGTTGATATATTAATGGGGTATGACACGATAACATATGAAAACGGCAGGCTTATGGTAATAAACCAGAGGCTGCTTCCGGGCAAAAAGGAGAAATTAGTCCCGCGGGACGCGCGGGACATCTATTCTTATATAAAGACCCTGGTTGTCAGAGGGGCTCCAGCTATCGGGGTATTCGCAGCTTACGGAATATTGCTTGGGGCCAGGCAGATAAAGGCCCGCGACAAGAAGACCTTTTTGGCCTCGCTTGGTACGCTTGCCGATTATCTCAAGCAGAGCAGGCCGACGGCTGTCAATCTCTCGTGGGCGTTAGACAGGATGCTGCTGGCCGCGCAAAATACTACAGGCAATACCATACCCGCGATAATTAAGGCCTTGCGCCTGGAGGCGTTGGCTATCCACGAACAGGACAGGTTGATGTGCCGGGCCATAGGAGACAATGGCGCCTCGCTTATTAAAAAAAATGATACGATATTAACGCATTGCAACGCCGGTTTCTTGGCAACAGGCGGTATGGGCACAGCGCTGGCGGTTATTTATAGGGCAAAAGAACAAGGCAAGGGGGTCAAGGTATATGCTACCGAGACAAGGCCTTTATTGCAAGGCGCGCGCCTTACGGCATGGGAATTGCGTAATAGGGGTGTGGATATAACCCTTATCTGTGATAATATGGCTGCTGTCGTCATGAAGCAGAAAGGCGTAAACAAAGTTATTGTAGGCGCTGACAGGATCGCTCGAAATGGTGACACGGCCAATAAGATAGGCACATACGCCTTGTCTGTTTTAGCTAAGGCACATAATATACCCTTTTTGATAGCCGCGCCAAGTTCAACAATAGATCTCTCCATAAAGGATGGTGGTAGCATACCGATAGAACAGCGTCCGGGTGAGGAGATTACTAATATAGCGGGAGTGCGTGTCGCGCCATACGGGGTCAAGACTTTTAACCCTGCCTTTGATGTCACCCCCTCAAACCATATCAGCGCGATCATAACGGAAAAAGGGGTAATGAGAAGGCCTTATGGCAGGAACCTGCGCGTATGAGCAGGCCCGTATCAAAGATAGGTGAATTTAGCCTCATTAATGCTATCGCTAAGCAGATAAAGACAGGCGCCTCGGTCTTACGCGGTATAGGGGATGATTGCGCCGTGCTAAGGTATAAGGCTGGTAAGCATCTGCTCTTTACCACCGATATGATCATAGAGGGCGTGCATTTTAAGACAGCTAAAGCGGACCCTATAGCCATAGGGCATAAGGCATTGGCTGTCAACATCAGTGATATTGCTTCATGCGGAGGTGTTCCAAAATGGGCGGTTGTTGCCCTGGGTCTGCCGCCTGCCGTCAAAGGTTCTTTTGTTCGCGGTATTTATAAAGGCATATGCCGTTTGGCCGGGCAATTTAATATTGATATAGTAGGCGGTGATATGAATCGCTGTCCGAAGATAACAATATCAATAGCACTTTTAGGAGAGGTTGCTTCAGATGAGCTTGTCACGCGCGGCGGGGCAAGAGATGGGGACTTATTGGTGCTTACAGGCCCCTTGAGTGCAAGACCCGATCACCTTTGTTTTTTGCCTAAGATAAGAGAGTCGCGTTTTATTGTGAAGAATCTAATGCCTACCGCGATGATTGATGTCTCGGACGGGCTTTTGTCGGATCTGGCCCATATATTGAAAATGAGCGGGAAGAAGGCTGTTTTGTATGAGAAATCAATACCTCTTGCGGGGCGTGTCGGGTATGTTGATAGGGTCTTAAAGACAGGCGAACAGTTTCAGTTGATGTTTACAATGCCAAGGCGTAAGGCGCGGCACTGCCCTGACAATTTTTTTATTATAGGGCATATAGCCAAAGGAAAGCCCTCTATTACCATAATCGGGTCTTCCGGCCGCCGGCGTAGGCTTTCGCCTGGCGGTTATGCTCATTTTTAAGCCATATGTCCAGATCCCGCGTTAATTGTTGTTTATCCCGGCGCGTGGCGGGTTTAGAATGGCCGGAATCTTTTTATGAAAAAGAAAATTATTTCAAAAAGCCCGGATGACACGATACGACTCGGGTGTCTGCTGGCGCGATTTTTGCAGGCCGGGGACAACATTATATTGGAT
This sequence comes from Candidatus Omnitrophota bacterium, assembly GCA_041650035.1. Taxonomy (GTDB): domain Bacteria; phylum Omnitrophota; class Gorgyraeia; order JABMRG01; family JABMRG01; genus JAQUQI01. The sequence goes on from JBAZLY010000004.1 coordinate 35,374, forward strand.
GGGGACCTGGGCTCGGGCAAGACACTGTTTACCAAGGGTATCGCCGCTGGATTGAAGATACCGAACCCCGAATATGTGAATTCTCCGTCCTTTACGCTTATTAAAGAGTACAAGGGGCCTGTCAATCTTTATCATTTAGATCTCTATCGTCTTGACAGGCTTGAGGATATTGAATATATCGGAGTAAAAGAGTATCTTAACGGTGATGGTGTTGTCGTTATTGAATGGGCCCGGCGCATGGGGGCATTGCTGCCTGTCGAATATCTTGGTATCAGGATAGATATAACCGGACCTTGCGGCAGGGATTTTTTATTTGAAGGCAAAGGGCGAAGATATGATCATATTATCAGCAGATACTTCAGGTGACAGGTTCGGTTTGGCGCTGTGCGAGGATGGCAGTATTTTAGAGAGCTTCAGGTCAGGGACTGCCAACGCGCATTCTGTTGATATGCTGCCGGAGATAGAGAGGCTTTTAGCCTCTGGGGGTTTTCGGCCTAAAGATATTGGGCTTTTTTGCGTTGGACTTGGCCCGGGTTCTTTTACGGGCCTTCGTATAGGGATTACGATGATGAGGGCCATGGCATTTGCCTTAAAAAAACCCATAGCGGGCGTGCCGAGTATTGACGCCATCGCACATAACGCGGTAGTATCAAACCCGCTTGTATGCGTTATAAAGGATGCGAGGCAGTCAAAAGTGTACGCGAGATTTTACAAGGCTAAGTCCGGCAAGGCCATTTCTTTGGGCAGGATAATGCTATTGGATATGGATAATCTGCTTTCGCTTGTTAAAGGCAGGATGTATTTTATAGGAGACGCTATAGATATCTACAAGGAGACTATTATGAGGGCGGGTTTTACAGGAAAGGATTTAGCGCCGCGGGAGACGTGGCAGCCAGACCCGGGCATAATTGCCATGCTTGGCCGTGATAAGGCCAGTGCAGGCTTAAAGGATAATGTGTTTGGTTTGACGCCTTTATACATATATCCGAAAGAATGCCAGATCAGGAGACAGCCGCCTCGAAGAGGGTTAAAGGTCATGGTCTTTTAGGGAAAATATAATGAAGCGTGCAAACGGTATGCGGTATAATTTTAGTAATATTGGTTTATCAGGGTATGCCCCGACTTGGATAGATATAGATCTGTCCGCCATAAGGCATAATTTTTTACGGATCAAAAACATGGTTACAAAAGGCACAGCTATACTTGCCCCGGTAAAGGCCAATGCCTATGGGCATGGGATATTGGAGGTGTCTAAAACCCTTGTCAATTTAGGCGTGGATTATCTTGGTGTAAGCACATTGAATGAGGCCATGTTGCTTCGCTCAAACGGTTTTGCCAAGATACCGGTTTTGATGATGGGGGCAATACTTGCCAGGTCCGCTGACATAGTTATTGAAAATAATATTACTCAGACTGTGGGAGATATCGGTCTTGCTATGGCAATAGATAAAACTGCCGGAAAGCGCTGCCGGAGGGCTAAGGTCCATATAAAGATAGACACAGGCATGGGAAGGATAGGTGTTTGGCATAAGGATGCCATGAGCCTTCTGCTTGCCATGCGAAGACTGAAAAATATTGAGATAGAGGGCATATTCAGCCATTTTGCAAGTTCCGACGCAGATAGCTTTCTTACTCATGGTCAGATAGCCGCTTTCAACTCGCTTATTGAAGAGATAGAAAAAGCCGGTATTGAAATACGTTATAAGCATATGGCCAACAGCATGGCGGTTGTTGATTATAAGAGTTCTCATATGAACCTTATAAGGCCCGGGCTTATCCTTTATGGGTTATGGCCTAAACGCGGGGTATCACGGGGCAAGATACATATCAAACCGGCATTAAGCCTTAATAGCAGGATTGTTTTTCTCAAATCGGTACCTCCGGGCAGGGTGATAAGTTATGGCGCTACTCATACTACCAGAAGGCATACAAGGATCGCGACTATACCCATAGGTTATGGGGATGGCCTAAGCAGAAGACTGTCCAATAGAGGGTATGCCCTTGTCAAAGGCGTAAGGGTCCCTATTGTAGGACGGGTATGCATGGATCAGACCATGTTTGATGTTGGCAGGGTTCCTGGTGTGAAAAAGTCTGACCGGGTCACCCTGATAGGCAGGGAATCGGGCAGGTCTATAACGGTAGATGAGATAGCTGAATTATGTGAAACAATACCTTATGAGGTTGTCTGTTGGCTTGACAAGAGGATACCAAGGAAATATAAAAATTGATTTTTTAAAAAAAAGAGAATTTAATAGATTTAAGCAAAAAAAATGAGTTTTTAAGCAATAATTAGCAATTATTACTGTTTTTTCACTATTGACTGATCACAGTAAATACTATATACTCCCATCATAAGCTATCAAGGTATACCAGAAACTACCAAGCGCCGGCAATATGGGCCGAGGTAAAGGGCTATGAAAGCTGAAAAATATTATTCGGTTAATGAGGTCGCCAGGCTTTTAAGTATCTCAAAACAGACATTGGTGCGCTATGAATCAAAAGGTATATTCCCAAGCGCCAGGCGTAATAAAGTTAACGGGTGGCGTGAATATACAGTAAATGAGATTAACCACTTGCGCAAAATAATAGGCAGGACTTCCTAATGCCAAAAAGGGCTGTTGGTATTCATATTCTGTCAAAGTATGTAGATATCGCTGAACTTTCAGGTTTACGGTCTAGTCCGGTACTTTTAAGCTTCAGGAGGCAGGAGATCGTCCCGGGGATTATTGGTATTGGTCATGATGATGAAAAGGATGCCTCCTTGGCCTGGTGTGAGGGGGTGGTATCTGCCATAAGAAACGGCATTGAGGGCCTTAGGTCCAAACCCCAATTGATTTATACCGTATTACCGTCAGGTGATACGATGGTCAGGTATTTTGATATGCCGTTTTTGCCTAAATCCGAGCAGGCGCAGGCGGTGCGCTTTGAGGCAAAAAAATATGTACCCTTCAGGCTTGATGAGATAATAAGTGATTTCAAGGTTCAGGCCTCATCTAAAGCCAAACGATCGATAGATATATTCTTTGTGGCAGCAACAAAGGATAGGTTGAATAATCATACCGCCAAATTTACGGCGGCAGGTTTGCACGCGGCCGGAATTGATATTATCCCTTTTGCTTTATTGCGCGTCCTGATGCTGCATAAAAAGGCGGAAGCAAAAAACGGACTGGTCATACTGTATGTTGATGACGATAAAAAGAGTATTTCGATAAGTGTAATAAGATCAGGTATCCCATTTATGAGCAGGGACATCAAGGTATTAACTGACGATAAGGAGTCTTTATTTGAAAAGGTCGCCAGCGAGTTGATGGTATCGATTGATTATTATCGCAGGCAAAGGATAGGTTGTGACGTCTCTAAAATAGTTATTTGCGGTGAACGGCTTTTTGCCGGGCTGGATGCTTATATTTCTAATGAGTTGAAGGTCGCTACCGAGACCTTGTATGATTTTACGAAAATTAAGAATGCCGACAAGGTGCCTTCTACCGCCATTACAGCTATCGGGGCCGCGATGGGAGGGCTCGGAAGATCAAACTACAGTGTTAATCTTTCACCTTTTCATGCTATTGCTGAAAAGAGGCAGGCCTTAAATGTCCGGGCGGCGCAGGTTATAGCGGCCGCGGTTATTATATTGGCTACCTATCTGTTGTCCGGCTTGTTTTTGAAAAGCGGTTATCTTGAATTAAGCCAATTGGAACAGATCTCCGCGTCTTTGCCGATAACGACCTCGGTATTGGACGTGGAAACTCTTATAAAGAAAAAGGGTGCCATGCTGGAGGCATTTAGATGTCTTCAGCTTATTCAATCAGACCGTATCTCCTTAGCCAGGCAGTTGTCCGCGATAACCGCTCGTGTTGAAGAGCAAAGAAAACAAGCGGGCGGCCTATGGATAGATAAGATCGCGTTCAAGGAGACTATCATAACGAACGAATCTAAATTGCCTGCCGGTATCAACAGGGAAATGGTTTTGTCGGGGGGCGCTTTCTCAAGTGATGATGCCAGGGAGATGGATTATGTCCACAGTTTTCTTGGCGCTCTTAAGTCGGATGGGGATTTTACGCATTACTTTAAGGACATAGAGCTGGGTTCTGTCGATAGGACAAATATATCGGACAAATGGGTCGCAAGTTTTTCTATATTAGCTTATTCACAGCCGCCCAAGACAGCGCAAGGGCGCAGGGGCAGGAGATAGGCATGCAGATAAGGTTTAATATAGATCCTAAAAAGAAGTCGATATTGATATCGCTTGTCATCCTGTCCCTTGCCTTCTTCGCGTGCTTGAACATAGCCGGCGCGCAGACGAGAAAGAGGGAATCTATTAAAAAGAAGGTCTTGGATCTTTCAAAAAAGATAGTCTTACGGCAGGACATTGAAAAGATAGAAAGGATCAGGCAGGAATATGCGAGGTTTTTTCATGAAGATATAGATCGTCAGGTATTAAGGTCGGTTATATTAGCCGTTGCCTCGGAATTAAATGTGGATATAATATCCGCCAAACCGCTTGAAAGAGATGTCTTGGGTGCCGTATCAAGAGAGTCTATAGAGCTTTCATTCAGATGCTCCTTTAACGATCTCGGATTATTCATCTCCAGGATCGAGGGTATGCCTGTGATCACTAAAATAGAATCGTTATTAATACAAGGGGATTCCGTTAACGAGGGTTCCGGCGCGGCGGCCGCGGGTCTTAAGGGAAAGATCTATGAATCGGATTATGATGTATCTGCTACCATGGTGGTCGCGGGGTATTCGATAAACGGTTGATTATGGATAAGGAAAAGAGACAGCAAATAATATTAGTTATCATAATACCCGTATTTTTTTTGGGCCTTATATATATGCACTCACGGCAGGCCTCGGCCCCAGGCGTTCCCGGCAGCAATGAGGAGATGCTTAAACCCGATGCCGGTATTGATGCCATACCGATGCCGGACGAGGGAATGGATTTTAGTTACACCCCCGGCGGAGAAAACCCTTTTATAAATCTCCTGCAGACGCATCTTGCCTCTCTGAACAAGAAAGCGCCGGGTGAAAACGCCTCTTTGCCGATGCCCCCTCTGCTTGTTGAGGGTATGATATGGAACACCGATAATCCGCAGGCTATAATTAATGGCAAGGTCTTAAACAGCGGGGACATCATTGATGGTGTGCGCATTGTTAATATCGAGAAGCAGGGCATAACGATAGATTTTAACGGTGAACATGTGCTGATAGAACGAAAAAAATGAGGAGATACTAACATGAGGGCAACCCGTAGTATAAAATTAAAAAATGCGTTGGTCTTGACGACGGTTATTTTTTATATCATGGTCGTTGTCGGCTATGCCCCCGCCCAGGAGATGCGCAGTATATCAATGGATTTTCAGCAGGCCGCCTTAAAGGATGTCTTAAAGGTTTTTTCGCAGCAGGCGGGCCTGAATTTTGTAGCAACGGAGAATATCGAAGATAAGAAGATTACTCTATACCTTGACAATGTAACCGTCAGGGATGCCCTCGATTCTATTATGTCAGCCAATAACCTTACCTATGAACAGGCCCAGGGCAGTTCCATTTTTATTGTTAAGGAATCGGGTAAGACCAAGGTTGATATGCTGACAAAGGTCTATTCTCTTGACTTTGCCCGGATTGGCCTCTCCAATGATGACTCGACCTCAAGCGGGTCAACGGATATCCGGCCTGTGGTAGAGCATCTGCTTTCGAAAGGCGTAAACGGTGAAACGCTTGGAAGTGTTGTTGTTGATAAAAGGACAAACAGTCTTATCGTAACCGCGATACCCGCTGATTTCGCGATAATTGAAGACACTATAAAGAAGCTTGACAGCGTGACCCCGCAGGCGCTTATAGAGGCCGAGATAGTCGAGATACATACCGGCGCTTTAAGGAATCTCGGGCTTGAGTGGGGTGGCAGTGACGGGACGTTTGTCAGGTTCACAGGTCCTACGAAACTGACCCATTTTCCCTTCATAAGGCATAATAATCCGTTTTCCAAGGGTCTGTTAAAGATAACCAATACGGATGATGATGACAGCACGGATCTTAAAAACGAGATGGGCGTGCTTTCTCTGCAGGAATTTTCCGTTGTCCTTAAGGCCCTTGAAAGCGAGAATATGGCCCGGTATCTGGCAAAACCGCGCATCATGTCTCTAAGTAGTGAGACGGCGGAGATAAAGATATCGTCTGATACCGCGATCGGCGTAAAAAAGACCAGCATTACCGATACGGGTGAGGTCATTGAGGAGGCGGAGAGGATAGAGACAGGCATAACGCTGAAGGTCACACCGACGGTAAACAAAAAAGGCTATATAACTATGACGATAGAGCCTGAGGTATCCCGCGCTGTCCAGTCGTCGTATTTTTCAAGTTTCGTGGATCCGACAAAGAGAAGCGCCAAGGCGACGGTTATGGTAAAGGATGGCCAGACTATCGCGATAGGTGGTCTGCTGAAAACGGATGAGGAGGACTCCGGAAGGGATGTGCCGGGTATAAGCAAGATACCTCTTCTGGGAAATCTATTTAAGTCTAAAGGTAAAACCAAGGTTCAGACCGAGATCATTGTTTTTATTACGGCTCATGCGATACTCGATGACGCTGATGCCGCACAGATGGCCCCGGCGCCAAAGACCGATGAGATATTGGTTAACGAGAAGGTAGTTCCGGACACGGCAGATCAGAGAGAGGCGGAGATACGCAAGACCGTTATAAAGCTTAGGAAAAAAAGAGAATTGGAAAGAGTAAGGTAATATGCGCAAGTCTAAATTAAAGATTGGGGAGATACTTCATAATGAGGGGTTGGTGAACCAGGCGCAGATTGAAGAGGCGCTGAAGTTCCAGAAGCTTAGCGGTAGAAGTATCGGGGATATATTGGTTGACAGGGGCCTGATCAAGGAAAACGACCTTTCCAACGCCCTTGCCAAACAGCTGGATATACCGTTCGTATCGATCAAAGACGGGTCATTGAAGCCGTCTGATGATGACGGTCTCGACAAGATTATACCGCAGTACTTTGCCAGAAGCCATATGGTATTACCGCTTTCAAAGCACCTGAAATCTCTTACCGTAGCCATTGCTAATCCGCTCGATCTTTTATTAATGGATAATTTACGAAAGATGACAGGCTATGATATAAATCCCGTTATCGCGACAAAGGCCGATATCCGGGAAACGATATCCAGGTTTTACGGCGCGAAAGACCTTTTGGAGGAGGCTGTCGACAGTTCGTATGATATAACGGATGCTGGTATCGACGCGTTTAAGAAGCAATATGAGAGTGAAAGCCTCGAGGACATAGTCTCAAAGGCTGAAGAGGCACCTATAATAAAACTTGTTAACCTGGTTCTTATACAGGCGGTAAAAGACAGGGCAAGCGATATACATATAGAACCTTTTAAGGAAAAGATAAACGTGCGGTTTAGGATCGACGGGATATTGCATCAGATAGCGCCTCCCTCACAACATCTCCTGCCCGCGCTGATATCAAGGATAAAGATCCTCTCTAAAATGGATATTGCTGAAAAAAGACTGCCGCAGGACGGCGGTTTTACCGTAAAGATTGAGGACAGACCTATTGATTTGAGGGTATCTGTTGTGCCAACCCTATTTGGTGAAAAGGCTGTGCTAAGGATACTTGACAAGGGTGCCGTGTCTTTCGAACTGGATAAGCTTGGTTTTTCGGAAAAACACCTTAATAGTTTCAAATCGGCAATAACAAGGCCTTATGGCCTTATATTTGTGACAGGACCTACCGGAAGCGGAAAGTCAACCACGCTTTATTCGGCCTTGAATTATATCATGACTCCAAAAAAGAACATTATGACAATTGAGGACCCTGTTGAATATCAGTTAAGCGGCATAAATCAGGTGCAGGTCAAACCCCATATAGGGTTGACATTCGCTGAAGGCCTTCGTTCCTTTTTGAGGCAGGATCCCGATATTATGATGGTGGGTGAGGTCAGAGATATTGAGACGGCAAGTATTTGCATTAGGGCCTCTCTGACAGGCCATTTGGTTTTAAGTACATTGCACACAAATGACGCGCCTTCCGCCGTCACCAGGCTTACGGATATAGGTGTTGAGCCGTATCTTGTCGCGTCAAGCCTTTTGCTTATCATGGCACAGCGCCTTGTAAGACGATTATGCCCTAAATGCAAGGCCCCGGCCAAGATGCCCGATGCTATTGCCGGCCGTTACGGCATAATCAAGCGGGATATATTTGAGGCAAGAGGGTGCGAGTATTGTAAGAATACGGGTTATTCGGGGAGGGTTGCTATACATGAATTGCTTGAGATTACCCCTGAATTGCGCCAGCTTATCGCTAACAGGGCTGATATGGATACAATAAGGCAGACCCTAAAAAAATCGGGTATGCGGACATTGGTTGAAGATGGTTTATCAAAAATTACTGATGGCATAACAAGCATTGAAGAGGTGATGAGTTCCACGTTTGAATGATGCGCGTCGTCAGGTTGTCGACAATCATAGACGGATACAAAAGCGTGTTGAGGCTTGGCGGTCGGCAGCCTGCCAAGGCCGTGACCCGTTTTTTAGCGCGTGGGAGACAGAATGACCACTTATAAATATTATGCCAGGACAAGACAATCCGAGGCCAGAGAAGGTTTTATTGATGTGCCCGGCGAAGATGAATTGGTAAACGCTCTTCAGGCCCAGGGTCTTGTACTTGTTGACTTCCAAAAAACGGTGAAATCGAGTAAGGCTGTTGTTACCGCGGCTAAACGCGCTAAGATGCATATAGGCGTAAAACTGGATGACCTTATTACCCTGGCAAAACAACTTCAGGCCCTTCTCGGTTCAGGGATTACCCTTCTTAGGAGTTTTGAGATAATAAGTCTTCAGATACAAAGCATGAGGCTTTTTGATTGCGTTGAATCGGTTAAAAAGGATATATCCGCAGGCAGCAGCCTGAAGGCCGCCCTGGCTAAGCACCCTAAGGTATTTTCTAATCTTTGGGTTAATATCGTTGAGACTGGTGAGGCGACAGGCCAACTCCCTTTCGCTCTTGAGCAGCTTGTAACCTATCTCGAATCGTCATCGTCTCTGCAGAGAAGGATTAAGAGCGCGCTTGTATATCCCATGATAGTCCTTTGTGTTGCCGCGTGCGCTGTAATCGTGTTCATCGTCAAGATAATACCGATGTTTGCCGGTATATACGCCGGTTTCGGCGCCCAGTTACCGGTATTTACCCAGGCCGTCTTTGATGTCTGCCTAAGCATTAAGCGATATCTGGTATTATTTGCTGCTGTCATAGTGTTTTCTATAATCGGACTGCGTTATTACGCGAATACGCACGAAGGCCGTAGGCGTATTGACATGATGCTATTGAATATTTTTTTGATAGGCGATATTATCAAGGAGATCGCAGCTGTGAGGTTCGCCTCGGGTCTCAATATGCTTATAAAAAGCGGGACACCGATCTTGCACGCGCTTGATATAACTATTGAGACAGCCGGCAATGTCATTATAAAAGAGATGCTCCAGGTTGTTAAAGAGAATGTTCGAGAGGGCAGGTCGATGGCGGAGCCTCTTATAAAATGCGGGATATTTCCCGAGATGCTCGCGCATATGGTTGCGGTTGGCGAAGAATCGGGAGAGCTTGCCAATATGCTTGATAGTGCAGGCAGGTTTTATGGTGAAAGGGTGGACGCCACGGTGGCCAGATTCGCTACTATGTTTGAGCCCATACTTATAGTGGTAATCGGCGCTATAGTTGGAACCCTTGTGATAGCAATGTTTTTGCCTATATTTGGCATCTCAACCGCTATAAGCGGGTAGAATGATATTTATTTAATTCAGGCAATACTGACATACATTATCAAGACAAACCAACGGTATATAGAAGATACAAGGCTTGACACCTGAAAGGTTAAGTGATAAAATTGGACAAACAATGGGGAGGATTAAATGTCGCGTAAAAAAGGCTTTACTCTGATAGAGGTCTTGATCGTGATAATTATTTTAGGCATACTTGCCACCTTAGCCATGCCTCAATTCGCGGCATTGGCAAAGAGGGCCTATTTCGCCGAGTCCTGGACAGGGCTTAGTGCGATGAGGACGGCAATGGAGCTGTATAAGCAGGAAAACGGAAATTATGCCGGTGCCACTGTCGCTAATATACCTTTTACGACACCGACAGGCGCTGTGTTCGCTTATTCTATTGCCAGTGTTGACGCGACCAATTATAATCTATTGGCCACCGGAAGCGGTAAGGCCGCAGGCCTTACGGCGTGGGTAACGGAGGACGGCGTCAAAGGTAATGCGGGGGCCTAAATATATACGCCTCGGAATTAGTTATATATTTGAGTGTATTTGTCTTTACGGGGATGGGTTTTTTAAAAAAGCCTGTCCCCTTTTTTAGTATGATCTTATTTGCGCGGTGATTGCTATGAGTAGGATAAAGACGCGTGCCGTAGACTATATTTGCAGGATATGCCATGGGTCCAGGGCTTTCGCAGTGATTATAGGCCTTCTATCAGTTCTGATTTCAGGCATAAGGCCTATAGGCTGCAATGATGTCTGGCTGCATATCAAAACCGGCTCTATCATCTGGGGCAGCTGGCACATACCCAATACACAGCTATATTCTTTCCTGCTTAAGGATAGCGCGTGGATAGATCATAGTTGGTTGTTCCAGGCGGCTATTTATCCGATATATAGTATGGCAGGCATATCCGGCATTATGGTATTCCGGCTGATCCTGATCGCCCTTATTGCGTCCGTGCTTTTCTTCCCCGCGTTTAAAGCGAAACAATACGCCTTTTTATCGTGCCTTACCGCTATGGTCGCGCTATTCGCTGCCTCCGGGCGGTTTAATATGAGGCCCGACATCATCAGCCTTTTGTTTACGGTTATTTTTTTATCCGCATTAAAATCATATAAAGGAGGAAGGGGTATATTCTTTATTATACCCCTGCAGATTTTATGGGTTAATACGCATGGGTATTTTATATTAGGTCCTTTCCTTGTTTTGATGTTTATACTGTCAAGACTGTTGTGCCGCATGTTCAAGCTTCCTTTTGACTGGAATCTAAATGTCCTTGACCGCGGGGCATTTAAAACCATTTGTCTTGTGTTTTGCGCCCTTATCCTGTCATTGGCCGCTAATCCATATTTTTTAAAAGGTGCCATGTATCCTTTTTCGGTAATAAAGAATATTCCGCTAAATGTCTTTCAGTTCTCCGTTATAAATGAATTACGGCCGTCGTTGATAAACAATGTTCTGTTTGCCGGACCCTCGGACTTATTACCCGTGGTTATCCTTGTTTTTTGCTATTCAGTTTTTCTAAATATACGCCGAGCAGATATATTTGACTTCGCGGTCTTTGCCCTTTTTCTTTTTATGACGCTTAAGGCAAGCAGGCATGACGCGGTATTATCACTCGCCTTAGGCGCCTTGACCCTGCGTAACCTTTCCTCGGCAGGTGATAATCCGCTGATAGACGCGGGTTTCGCTTTTTTATCAAAAAGGCGCATTGAGCTTATCCTGATAAAGATATTGTCGGCGTCTGTTTACATAATTATTTTTTGCGGTATATTTTTTTATATGCAGAACTTTGCTTTAGCCGCAGGGGCAAAACGCGTATATGATCTTAAAGGTAACGGGACAAGTGTCGTCTTGTCATCGGGTGTTTCAGGCCCGCTTAGGCCTGAAGGTGCCGTGCGTTTCATCAAAGATAACGGTATAAACGGTAATATTTTTAATAGTTTTAACAACGCGGCCTATCTTATATTTGGCCTTTACCCCGATTGCCGTGTATTTATTGATGCCAGAAGCGAGCTTTATGGTGACGCGTTGTTGATGTCATATGTCAGGATAATGCGCGAACCCGCCATATTGGATAGAATAAGGGCCAATCTGGGCATAGGGCTGGTTGTCCTTCCCTGCAATGATTGGCGTTCTGCCGGGATGTTTAAATATCTCTATAATTCCAAAGACTGGGCCCTGGTATTTTTTGACGGGCATAGCAGTGTATTCCTTCTTAAGTCAGCCGGCCATGATACGATAATAAAGAGAAATCGTATCCGTCTTGAGGAATTCGAAATAAACCCTGATACGAAGCTTGTTGAGCAGGCCAAAAGAAAAGGGTATTATCCTGAATCATATGTCAACGCGGCCCGGTTTTTTTGTCTTACGGGTTTTTACAATAAGGCCCTTGATGCCTTAGGATTAGCCCAGTATATCTGTCCGCATGACCCGTTGACCCGTTGTCTAAAGGGGGTTGCGCTGGACAGCCTTGATATGCCGGGCCCTGCCCTTGAAGCCATGCTGGAGTCGATACGGCTTAACCCTAAAGACGCGTTGACCTTACAGAATATCGGCATATATTTTTTAAAAAGGAACAACCTTAGACTTGCCGAGAGGTATTTGAGGTTAGGGCTAAGGGCGGATCCGGATAGCGAGGGGATAAGGAAATGCCTTGAGGCGATAAGGCAATCTATGCCCCTTTGATGTTATCATCTGATGACATGGTATCCATTGCCAATAAGGTGTCTGCGCTTGACGCGCCGCGCCTGATCTTCATAGATACCATTTAAACACTATGATGGTGTTATTGCGGAGTTGGGAATGACCTAACAGGCGTTGTTGTATGACGCTTAGCGATTTTTCTTTACATCAGGCTGAATATTTGATATAATTCAAAACATATTAATTACGTTCATAAACAATATCGGAGGAAAGGCAGACAACAATGGCATTGAGCAAAGACAAAAAACAGGCGGTGATTAAACAGCATAAGATCAATGATAAGGATACAGGCTCTTCGTATGTGCAGATAGCCCTGCTCACGGAGAGGATAAACGGTCTGACCGAGCATTTTAAGTCGCATAAGAAGGACCACCATTCCAGGCGGGGCCTTTTGAAGATGGTATCGCAGAGGAGAAGGCTTTTAAATTACCTTCAGAAAAATTCACAAAAAGAATACAGCGATCTTATAGCAAAACTTAATATCAGAAAGTAACCGGGTTTAAATTGGTTGTATTTGGAGCGCGCTCCCCTCTTGCTGCAACTTGGTTTAGCATGTAGGGGAGTGTTCATTATGAGGCGCGATTAATGGTATTATCAGTTGTTTCGCGTAAAAATACATAGTGTTTAACTTAAAAGTCAGGAGATAGGATGAAGACAAGTGCGAAGATCGTGATGGGCGATAAAGAGATTATTATTGAGACAGGCAGGCTTGCCAAACAGGCTGATGGGGCGGTTACGGTTTCATGCGGGGATACGGTTGTCCTCGTTACTGCTGTTATGTCGAGGCAGGCGAGAGAGGATGCGGATTTTTTCCCTTTAATGGTTGATTACCGCGAGAGGACATACGCGGCGGGCAGGATACCGGGCGGATACTTTAAAAGAGAGGGCCGTCCCACGGAACGCGAGATATTGACATCCCGATTAATAGACAGGCCTATAAGGCCGCTATTTCCCGAAGGCATGTCCAATGAGGTCCAGATAATGGCTATGGTCATATCAAGCGACGGCGAAAACGACCCCGATATATTATCTATTATAGGCGCCTCAAGCGCCGTCCAGTTGTCAGGTATCCCGTATCTTGGGCCTTTCGGCGCAGTCAGGATTGCCCGTGTTGGGGGAGATTTTGTGCTAAACCCCACATACGCACAACTCGATGAATCTGATATTGATGTTGTCGTTTGCGCCGGAAAAGACGGGGTCTTGATGATAGAATCAGGTTCCAAGGAGGTGCCCGAAGACGTTTTTTTAAAGGCTATTGATCTGGGTTTTGCTCAGTGTCAAAAGTGTATCGCCCTACAGAATGAGCTCGCGAAGGCATGCAAAAAAAGAGAGCTTAAGCCGCAGATAAAGACCCCTGAAGCCTCGCTTATTGAAAAGGTAAGACATATGGCCTCAAAGAGGATAGCGGAGATCAATTTGATACCCGTCAAGGAGGAGAGGATAGAGATGATGGGTGTATTGTCCCGGGAGATTATAGATCAGCTTGTGGGCGACGACGGCGAGATTAGTGTCAGTGACGTCATGGCGGCACTTAATGAGACAGAGAAAAAAATAGTCCGTGACATGATATTGGTGCAGAAAAAGAGGGTGGACAAAAGAGGCTTTAATGATATAAGAAACATTGAGTCAGAGGTAGGCGTCCTGCCCCGGACCCACGGTTCAGCCTTGTTTACCAGAGGCCAGACGCAATCACTTTCTGTTGTTACACTCGGAACCGGTTCTGACGAACAGTCTATAGAGGCCCTTGAAGGGGACTGGAAAAAGACGTTTATGCTTCATTATAATTTCCCCCCCTTCAGCGTTGGGGAGGCGAAGCCTATCAGGGGTGTTGGCAGAAGAGAGGTCGGACACGGCGCCTTGGCCGAGAGGGCCCTTAGCCCCGTCATCCCGTCTAAAGAGCAGTTTCCTTATACGGTTCGTATCGTTTCCGACGTGCTTGAGAGCAACGGTTCATCCAGCATGGCGACAGTTTGCGCGGGCTCTCTTGCCCTGATGGACGCGGGCGTTCCCGTAAAAAACGCTGTAGCCGGGATCGCGATAGGTGTTGTTAAAGAGGGTGACGATTATGTCATCCTTACAGATATTGCCGGGCTTGAAGACCACTATGGCGATATGGATTTCAAGGTTGCCGGGACATCCGAAGGCATAACAGCCCTCCAGGTTGATGTAAAATTGAAATCAGGTATTACTATGGATATTGTCAAAGACGCCATAAACGCCGCCAAAGACGCGAGGATGAAGCTGCTGGATAATATGAATAAGGCTATATCTGTTCCAAAACCAGACCTGTCCCAATATGCGCCCAGGATAGAGACTATCAAGATCAGCACGGATAAGATAAAGGATGTGATAGGCCCCGGTGGTAAGGTGATCAAAAAGATTATTGCTGACACGGGAGTTGATATAAATGTTGACGATGATGGGACTGTCAGCGTTGCCTCAAACGACCCCGTTGCGCTTAAGAAGGCTATGGATATTATTGCCAAGATAGTTGAAGAGCCCGAGGTGGGTAAGATATACAAGGCAACCGTAAAAAGGATAATGAATTTCGGGGCTTTTTGCGAGATATTACCCGGCAAGGAAGGCCTCTGTCATGTCTCGGAACTTTCCGATGAGTATGTCAAAAACGTGGAAAGTGTTGTTAAATTGGGAGATGAGATAATGGTAAAACTTGTCGAGATAGATGAACAGGGCAGGCTTAATCTCTCAAGAAAAAAGGCTATGCCAAAATCCGGTAAAAGTTCCTGAACTGATTATATAATGCCGTTTTCGAAGCGCAGGTATACTGTATATGGATAAAGTGAGTATAAGGGTCAAGAAGAAACAAGGCTGTCAGGATTTGCCGACACCTTGCTATATGAGCCCGGGTTCAAGCGGTATGGACGTATACGCGGATGTCGACGGTGAGATTACCATCAATCCTGGAGAGATAAGGCTTGTATCAGCCGGTTTTTATATGAGTATCCCGGAGGGGTTTGATGTTCAGGTGCGCCCGCGCAGCGGCCTGGCGCTAAAGCACGGCCTTGGCATAGTGAACAGCCCGGGCACTATAGATAGCGACTATAGGGGGCTTGTAGGGATCATATTGATAAATTACGGCAAGCAGCCTTTTGTGATCAAGAGGGCCGACCGCATCGCCCAGCTTGTTGTCCAAAGGGTGATAAGGGCCGATATGTCTGTTGCTGAAGAGCTTGATGATACGCTGCGTTCACACGGTGGTTTTGGCCACACGGGGGTTTAGGCCCTATTCATATCCGTTCTTGCGCGCGTTATAGGAATTTATCCGGTGGTTTCGATTTATGTCGTATATTCATGCTATAGCATCAGGTATAATACAGGGGCTGACAGAATTCCTTCCGGTCAGTTCATCCGGTCATCTGGCCATTCTGCATAGATGTTCTGGCTATACACAGCCCAATATAATGTTCGATATAATTTTGCATATGGGAAGCCTCTTCGCGGTCTTAGTTTATTTCGGCCGTGATATTGTTGATATTATGATCAGAAAAAGGGGTTACATCCTATCGGTTCTTATAGCATGCGTGCCTACAGCTGTGATAGGGTTTTTTTTTAAGGATACCTTCGAATCGGTATTTGCAAATGTGAGATTAATTGGTATAATGCTTTATATCACCGCTGTATTGCTGGCCTTGGCGCATTTCGCGGCAGGAAACCAAACTGGTGAAAAGTCATTAAAAGCGCCCGGAGTCATCAAGTCATTTATTATCGGTATCGCGCAAGGCGCAGCTATTATGCCGGGGATATCGAGGAGCGGCGCTACTATATCGTGCGGGATATTTTTAAAGGTCGAAAAAGAATCGGCGGTAAGGTTTTCATTTTTGCTGTCTGTGCCGGCTATCCTGGGCGCTTTAATTTTTAAACTTCCCGATTGGAACACGGCATCACCATTTCTTCCGCAGATGGCGTTGGGGGCGTTTTTTTCATTTTTATTTGGTCTCGGATCGATCTATATGGTGAAGAATGCTGTTATCGCGGGAAGGCTGAAGTGGTTTGCCGTTTACTGCTTTATCTTAGGCACGGCGGCCATGCTTATAAGGTGATTGTAAAATGACTCAACAGCGTATTAATGAGATTGTAGGTTTTGTGTATTTGGCGATAGGGGTACTTGTATTCGTAAGCCTTATATCCTTTGACCCTGCCGACATCAGGTTTTTTGCCTCTACACCGAATGCGCACATAAATAATTTTATAGGAATCATAGGCGCCTATATCGGCGCCTCCTTGTTTTTTTTAATAGGATACAGCGCTTACGTTATACCCGTATTATGCCTTGTCTGGGCCATAGACAGGTTTACATCTCAACAACCTCAGCGTTCACTTGTTAAATTTTCAGGCACTGCCGTGCTTTTTCTCGCCTCAAGCGCCTTTATGTCTTTATTATTTAACATTGAGAATACATCCAGAATGAACGCCGGTGGATTTTCGGGGATGATGTTGTCATTGATGCTTGAGAGATATTTTGGGGTGATCGGTTCATATGTTATCGTATCAACGTTGATAATTCTCTCTGTCCTGTTAGCAACCGAATTGTTGATCATACCCTTTGCCGCCCTTCTTATAGAAAGGCTTAAAGGCGCCTATAAAAGGCAGAAGGAAATCTCTAATGCAAAGAGGCAGTCGAGACAGGCCTTGGCTGTTAACAATAGCAGGCCCGCCCCGGCAAGGTCCGATAAAAGGCCTGTCATAAGGGGCCCTGTTCCAAGGCAAATGGAAAAGGAGACTGCGGGCATTGCCCGGGTAGATGGGCGGATACCCCAGCCGGTAAGGTCCCGAAACGAGATAGCTGCCCCTGCCATTAAAATTGATAAAAGGCATATGATGGCGCAAGGCCGCGATACGGATAAGGATAGGCCTGATAATAAACCAAAAAAACCCGGTGAATATAATCTTCCGACCCTGGACCTGCTCGATTCACCCCCGCCGGTGGAAGAGAGGCAGATAAAAGAAGACCTTACTGCCTCATCGGCTGTCCTTGAGGATACCTTGAGGGATTTTGGCATAGAAGTCAAGGTCGCCCAGGTGGAAAAAGGCCCTGTTATAACCAGATATGAGCTTGAACCTTCGCCTGGTGTCAAGGTAAACAGGATCACGGCCTTGAACGATGATATAGCGCTTGCGATGAAGGCGCAGTCAGTAAGGATCATTGCCCCGATACCCGGAAAATCCAGGGTCGGCATAGAGGTGCCGAATACGACCGCGTCATTGGTTTTTCTTAAGGAGGTTTTATCATCCAGGGAATTCGAGGGGTCTGAATCAAAGCTTACGCTTGCACTCGGCAAGGATACGGCGGGCGTGCCTGTTGTCTGCGATCTGGCAAAGATGCCGCACCTTCTTATAGCAGGCACTACCGGCGCGGGCAAGACCGTATGCGTCAATAGCATAGTGCTTAGTATGTTATTTAACGCGTCTCCCGAGGAGCTTAAATTGATACTTGTTGACCCGAAGATGGTCGAGATGGCGATGTTCAATAAATTGCCCCATCTTATATGCCCTGTTTTGACTAATGCCAAAAAGGTATCCGGCGCCCTTGCCTGGCTTGTCCGAGAGATGGAATCGCGTTACAGACTGCTCGCCAAGGTATCGTGCCGTAATATTGCCATGTTCAATCAGAAGAGTAAAGAGGGCAGGTTTAAGGATTTTCCGGATGTTCCCTCTTTCATGTATTATATAGTTTTGGTGATAGATGAGCTTGCCGATCTTATGGCTGTCGCCTCAAATGAGATAGAGAGCGCGATAGCCCGCCTGGCCCAGTTGTCGCGCGCGGTTGGCATACAT
This sequence comes from Candidatus Omnitrophota bacterium, assembly GCA_041650035.1. Taxonomy (GTDB): domain Bacteria; phylum Omnitrophota; class Gorgyraeia; order JABMRG01; family JABMRG01; genus JAQUQI01. The sequence goes on from JBAZLY010000004.1 coordinate 53,645, forward strand.
ATTATTCTTGCCACCCAAAGGCCGTCTGTAGATGTCATAACAGGGGTGATAAAAGCGAATTTTCCGGCGCGGATATCTTTTAAGGTCGCCTCAAAGGTGGATTCGCGCACGGTGCTTGATATGAACGGAGCCGATAAGCTTTTAGGCAGAGGCGATATGCTGTTTATGGAGCCCGGAGCCGCAAAACCTACCAGGGCGCAATCAAGCCTTGTATCGGACAAAGAGATTGAGCGGGTCATTGATTTTATATCCGGCCAAAGGGAGGCGAATTATGAGGAAAATATTATCAAAGAAGGGGGCAGGAAGGAGTTTGTCAAAAACGCGGAAAGGGATGAGCTCTTTGATGACGCTGTCAGGCTTGTAATGGAATCAGGTCAGGCGTCGGTATCTATATTGCAAAGACGGTTGAGGCTAAGTTATACGCGCGCGGCGCGATTGATCGATAGCATGGAAGAAGAAGGCCTGATAGGGCCCTATTGCGGATCGAAACCGCGCGATATACTTGTTGATAGAAAACAGTATCTTGGTGTTCCGGATAAGGTTGGCGATGAGCAAAAATCCTCTTTTGAGGGAAGCGGTGCAATAGATGGCGACAATAGGTAGCCAGTTAAAAAAGGCGAGACAGCAGGCCCAGCTTACGATAAACGATGTTTATCTCAAAACGAAGATCTCGCCTGATACAATCTCAACCCTTGAGGATGACGGCCTGATGGCCAAGGCCAGTTCGCTATATATCAAAAGTTTTTTGAAAAAATACGCCCTATATTTAGGCCTTGATGATAAGGCTATATTAAGGCAATATTCCGACGCGTTTTGCACCACGCCCCAGAATACCAGCCAGGATATTATAAGGCCCCCGCGCAAGGCCTCTACCGTGGTCAGGGTAAAGACCGAATATATCAAAGGCCTTTTGAGGCGTTTTCTATGGATTACGCTTTTAGTGCTTATTGCTGTGTTCATTATAAGGTCCGCGGCCCTGATAATGTCCTCTTTTGCGCGCCTAAAATCTGTCCGCGGCGAACAGCAGGCAATAAGGCATAAGACCAAATCGGCACCCAAGAGGTCATTACCGGTGCCCCCTGATCCTCCCAGTGAAGCCGGTTTGAAAGAGGTTGTATTATCTATTCCTAAAAATGAAAAACTTAACCTTGTTGTGAGCCTCAACGATGATGTGTGGACCGAGGTAAAAAGGGACGGAGAGATCGTATTCAAGGGGATACTTAAAAAAGATACAGTCAAGCAATGGCAGGCTGACGACCATTTTGAGTTTTGGACAGGCAATGCCTGCGCTATGGAATTTACCCTTAACGGTTTCAATATTGGAAATCCCGGCAGGGGCGTCAAGAAGGGCATTATTATTGATAGGAATGGGATGCGCAAGTAATATTAATCCCTTGATCCCATTAGTTCTTAAACATGTTAATAGGGTTTTGATTTTTTATTTAATATGAAGGTAAGCATAATAAGTCTGGGTTGCGCGCGAAATCTTGTGGATACCGAGCTTGTGACAGGCAGGCTTAAGGTTATGGGGTTTGATATCGCCGATGAAGTCGAGGGCAGTGACGTAGTCCTTATAAACACATGCGCTTTCATAGAAGAGTCTAAAAAAGAATCGATAGAGACTATATTAAAGGCGGTTAAGCTAAAAGATGAAGGCGGCGTAAAGAATATCATTGTATGCGGCTGTCTTGGACAAAGATATGGCAGGCAGGTCAGCTCTGATATTGCTGAGGTCGATGCTATATTGGGGGTGGACAGCTTTAAGACTGTGGCCAGGGCTATAAAGGCAATAGGCAAAGGCCGCCGCTACTTGGAGATAAATTCCCCGGATTTGAGATACCCAAACAATATTCCCCGCGTCCTGATTACGCCTGTTCATTATGCCTATATCAAGATCGCGGAAGGTTGCCATAATCACTGTAGTTATTGCGCCATATGCAATATACGCGGCAGTATAAGAAGTAGACCAATGGGCTCAATCCTGTCAGAGATAGGCTGTTTGGCATCGAGAAAGACTATAGGCGAATTCAATATCATAGCCCAGGATAGCACATCATACGGTATAGACAGATACAAGAGGCCCGCGCTCGTTAAATTGCTTAAAAAGATATGCGGACTGAATAAGGCCCATTGGATAAGGCTTTTGTATGCCCACCCCGGTCGTTTTAGTGACGATCTGATAGATACTATTGCCACACAGCCCAATATATGTAAATATATAGACTTGCCGATACAGCACATAAGCGATAAGATATTGTCTGCCATGAACAGAGGGACTTCCCGGCGTCAGATAGAGACCCTGATAAAAAAGATAAGGCGCAGGATACCGTCAGCCGCCATACGGACATCGGTGATTACAGGATTTCCATCGGAGACGGAAGCGGATTTTAGGCAGCTGCTTGATTTTATAAAAGACACGCAGTTTGAAAGGCTTGGGGCTTTTGTTTATTCAAGAGAGGAAGGCACTCCGGCATTCGGTTTTAAAGGCCATATAAGAGAGCGGGTCAAGGCAAGGCGATTTGACAGGGTTATGAGACTGCAGCAGGCCGTCTCCGAGTCGGTTAACAGGCGTTTCCTGGGCAGGCGTATTGAGGTGCTCGTAGAAAAAAAACTTGATAATGACACATATGAAGGCCGTTCCGAATATGACGCGCCCGAGGTTGACGGTGCAGTATATGTCAGGTCAAAGGCCTTGCTCGCGCCAGGGCAGTTTGTCCAGGTTGATATAACCGATACGCTTGAATATGATCTTACCGGAAACGCGGTCTGCCCCAAAAAAATTAAAATTGATACAAGGTGAAAAACATGAATCTGCCGAATAAGTTGACATTGTCCCGCATAGGACTTACGTTCGTGTTCATGTTTTTTTTGTTTACCAAATGGCACTACGGCAAGGCCGCGGCGATAGCGGTTTTTGCGCTGGCCTCGTTTACCGATTATCTCGACGGAATGATTGCCAAGAACCGGGGGTTGGTGTCTGATTTTGGAAAGTTTATGGATCCTATAGCCGACAAGATATTGATATTGGCGGCATTGCTTGCCTTTGTGGAGATGGGGATTATTCCCGCGTGGATGGTTCTATTAGTTATATTCCGTGAATTTATCATATTGGGTTTGAGGGTACTGGGCATAATTAAAGGAAATATCGTGGCTGCATCCCGTGCCGGTAAGCATAAAACGGTCTCGCAGGTGGTAACTGTATTTTTTATCCTTGCCTATCTATTTATAAAAGAGCATGCCGTTAAAAACAGTTTATGGACGCAAAAGGCCGAAAACGTAGCGTGTTTTTTTATCCTTTTCCTTATGTCTATTACAGTAGTCTTAACGCTTATATCCGGCGCCTCGTATATCTCTAAAAATAGAAGGCTTTTTCAGTGAAATTTATAATAAAACTTATTGCCACCTTTTTTTACACGGGCTATTTTCCCATAGCGGGTGGGACATTTGCCAGCCTTGTATCGGTCTTTATCTATATCCTCCTGCCGGTATCCGCCCCGGCGCGCGTATTATTTGTGTTTTTTTTGTTCCTAACAGGGTTTCTTGTTTCAGGCCGAGCGGAGGCATTATTACAAAGCAAAGACTCTGGGAAGATAGTTATAGACGAGGTTGCTTCGATGTCACTGATATGCCTGTTTGCGCAGAGAGATTACTTGTTTCTGACGTGCGGTTTTTTATGTTTCAGGTTTTTTGATATAGTAAAACCCCCGCCGATAAAAAGGATAGAACATATGACAGGCTCAAAGGCAGTTATGCTTGATGACCTTGCCGCGGCCTTGTATACCATATTAGCGCTTTTTCTGATCAGCCGGCTTCAGAGAGCCGGAATTCTTCCATTAGCTAATATCCCAATCCATGGCTTGTAAACTGGCTTAAAAAAGGCCTATTTTTTTGCAACCGCTTTTTCTCCGATAGCAATGTTCGAGATAGTAACTAAGGCCTTGAGCAGTTACGGGCTGATCCTGCCCATGCCCAGGCTTACATGGGGCACAAAAGGCCTGTTCTCTCCGACGGTGCCTTCGTTGCCGCAGATGAGGCTGATCTGTCGATACTGAGTTGTTAGTTCCTTGCCGGGTCCATTTATGCCCGCCCAGATTACGCGCGGTTGATTGAAGGTGGAGAATGTTCCGATTCCTGATAAGACGATCTCAAAGGTCGGTGAGGATTTCGCGATCTTTAAGATCCCTGGACTTATTCTAATGATAATATCATTATATATATTGTCTAAAAATTATGGTGATATGCATATGTCAGGGGTTGACCCGGTGCATGACGCTTCCGTAACACGCTAACCTGCGCTGAAGAGATGAAACAGGTTATTAACTGAATCCGGCAGAGACACCGCAACAAATGCCCTTATTTGAGGATATGACGCCTTAGCATGTCGAGCGCATCCTGGCTGGAACGTAATTTAATATTTTCTCTTGAACCCGCGAAATAATGTTTTTTCGCGTATGTCTTATTTTTATCGGAAATGGCCATATAGACAAGGCCTACGGGTTTATTGGCCGTCCCGCCATTAGGCCCGGCGATACCGGTAACGGAAAGCCCTATGTCCGCGCCGGATAATAACCTTATGTTTTTTGCCATGGACTCGGCCGTTTGCCTGCTTACGGCGCCGTAACGGCTTATGGTTCCGGAGGCGACATTGAGTAATTCAATCTTTGATTTATTTGAATAAGCTACGATAGAGAGGATGAGGTTTTTGGATGCCCCCGGAACATCCGTTATCCTGCTGCTTATAAGCCCTCCGGTGCATGACTCTGCTATCGCGACCGTATTTGACTTGAGCAGGCGCAATAATGCCTCTTCAAGGCCTTGATTGCCGATGCCGTATATCAAATCACCTAATCTTTTGCGCAGCCTCTTTTCTATAAGGTCAATATTTTTATTGGCGAGATTGATGTCTGCGGCCTTTGATGTTATTTTTAGTTCAACCTGCCCGGGTTTAGTGTATATCCCCATCGTAGTCGCGCCTGACAGCCTCATAAAATCCTTAATTTTTTCGTGCAACAGCGATTCACTTATTCCCGTTGTCTTTATTGTCCGTGTTAGTATAACCATTCGGCAGGGTGAAAATTTATTTAAAAACGGCAGGACATATCTGTTTAGCATAGGTATCATTTCACAATCAGGACCAGGCAGGCAGATAAAGACCTTTTTACTCTTCTTGATTATTAATCCTGGGGCTGTGCCGGCATAGTTTCTAAGCCATATGGCGCCTTGCGGCAAGTAGGCCTGGCGTATATTACTCTTTGGCATCTTAATGTGTTTTTTGGAAAAACTTTTTTTTATAAGGCTTAGTATCTTGGCATTAAGGACCAGCTTTCTGCCAGATATCCTTGCTGCGGCGCCAAGGGTAATATCGTCAATCGTCGGTCCTAACCCGCCTGTGGTTATGACTATGTCCGATCTCTCTATCGCGGCCTTTGCTGTTTCATAGAGCCTTAAGCTGTTATCGCCTATGGTAGTATGGTAATATACGTCTATGCCTATGCGGGCTAATTCCCTTGATATGTATGCTGAATTGGTATCTATAATTTGACCGAGTAAAAGTTCCGTGCCTATGCTTATAATTTCCGCTTTCATAATAAATTATTATAACATATCCTATGGTTTTTATCCTAATGTTTCTTGCGAGGGTCTTATTTCTTTGATTACGCCCGCGCGTAGACCCCCGGCCTTTGAAAGAAAACGCTTGATAGCGACGTCATATATATTGAGATTTATACAAAAAAGGCGGGATTATGGCTGCAATAAAGGTTGCGGGGATATATGACACATCGTAAAGCAGGCGTAAGGTGTTCGGCGCGAGAGTTTTTTCTTTACAAGGTCAGTTGGAAAAGGTATAATTTAGACTAATATTTAATGTATATAAAAGGAGGCTTTCATGGTGAAGGTAGAGAAGCAGAAAAACGCCCAACCGCAGTCAGAACAAAGCAGTCAGAACTCGGAAGAGGAAAGAGCGAAGGCCCTTGAACTTGCGGTATCACAGATAGAGAAACAGTTTGGCAAGGGTTCTATCATGAAGCTCGATAAGAATATTAAACAGGTCGTTCAGGTCATACCGACGGGTGCCATATCTCTTGATATAGCGCTTGGCGTTGGCGGGGTTCCGAGAGGCAGGGTTATAGAGATATTCGGCCCTGAATCAAGCGGCAAAACCACGCTTACCTTAAGCATTATAGCGCAGGTCCAGAAAATAGGAGGCGTAGCGGCCTTTATTGACGCTGAAAACGCCTTTGATTCAAGCTATGCCTCGAAGATAGGCGTTAACCTTGACGACCTGCTTATATCGCAACCGGATGACGGGGAGCAGGCGCTTGAGATCACCGAAACGCTTGTCCGTTCCAATGCCGTGGACGTTATAGTAATTGACTCTGTTGCCGCGCTTGTTCCGCGCGCGGAGATAGAAGGCGCGATGGGCCAGGCGCAGATGGGTTTACAGGCTAGGCTAATGAGCCAGGCCTTGCGCAAACTTTCAGGCGCTATTAATAAATCAAAGACCTGCGTGATATTTATCAATCAGATCAGGGAAAAGATAGGTGTCATGTTTGGCAACCCCGAAACAACACCGGGAGGCAGGGCGTTAAAGTTTTACGCCTCGGTAAGAATAGATGTCCGGAGGAAAGAATACATAAAGACAGGCGATGTGGTTACGGGAAGCCTCGTAAAGGCCAAGGTTGTCAAAAACAAGGTGGCTGCCCCTTTCAGGAGTGCCGAGTTCGACATTATATATACCGAGGGTATATCGAGAGAGGCAAGCCTTTTGGACATAGGGGTAACCCTGGATGTTGTAAAGAAACAGGGTGCCTGGTTTTCTTTTAATGATACAAAGATAGGCCAGGGCAAGGAAGGCGCGCGATTATATTTAAAAGAAAACCCCAAGCTTGTTTCCGAGATTGAAAAGAAGGTTAGGGAATCGGCCGCAAAGCCCCGATAGGATAGCCTAAAAAAACATCAAAGCGGGTTTTTTTATCGAAAGTGTTTACCGTGTGATTTCAATTAATTCTTTATATCCTGACAAGGTATTCGAGCGGGAAAAAATTTTTACAAGTTGAGCGCCTTTTGCGGACACTATCGAGGGTTCGTCGGATTGCCCGCAAAGGACAGGGGCTTATGACAACCTGATGAAGATAGACGTTATTGACCGGGCAAGACTTTACGCTATCAGCCTTTTGAATTACCGGCCTTACAGCGAGATGGAGATCAGGCAGAGGCTTAAGAAAAAGGGTTTCCCGCCTAAGGTCATAGATGATCTCATTTCGGATTTTAAGGAAAAATCGCTCATAAATGACGAAAAATTTTCTATGTTATGGGCCCGGTCAAGGCTCCAAAGCCAGGGTCAAAGCTTTTACAAGATAAAAAAGGAGCTGTTGTCGAAAGGCATCGACAGACAGATAATTGATAGTATCACGCGAGGCCTTGAACAGGAGTTCAGCGAGAAAGAGACAGCGGCACGGCTTACGGCAAAAAGGCTTGCCGGCCTTAAGGGGATTGATATCGATAAGGCAAAGAGACGTTTATATTCCTATCTTATGAGGCGCGGTTTTTCCAATAGTGTTGTTTTTGAGGTTATTAATGAAGCATACCCGGATACGTAATGAATATTTGGATTTTTTTAGATCTAAAGGGCATAGGATAGTCCCCAGCGATTCACTTGTTCCTGCCGGTGACCCTACGCTTTTGTTTACCAGTGCCGGCATGACACAATTTAAAAACGAATTTATGGGTAATGCGACGGATTTTACCCGTGCTGCGAGCTGTCAGAAATGTATGCGCACAGCTGACCTTGATAATGTGGGCAAGACCTTTTGTCATCACAGTTTTTTTGAGATGCTGGGCAATTTTTCTTTTGGGGATTACTTTAAAAAAGAGGCTATTGCCTGGGCATGGGAATTCCTTACATGCAATCTGCGCCTTAGGCCCGTTGATTTATGGGTATCTGTTTACGAGGATGATGATGAGTCTTATTTTATATGGAGGGACATTATTAAGGTCTTGCCAGCGCACATCGTAAGACTCGGTCAAAAGGATAATTTTTGGCCTTCGGAGGCCAGGGATAAAGGCCCGAATGGACCCTGCGGGCCGTGTTCGGAAATCTATTATGATTATGGTGTGGCCTGTGGATGCGGCAGGCCTGATTGCACCCCTGCCTGCTCATGCGGCCGTTTCGTGGAGATATGGAACCTTGTCTTTACTCAATATAACAGGAAGAACGCCGGAGCATTAGAGCCTCTGCCAAATAAAAATATTGACACAGGTATGGGCCTGGAACGTCTTTGCGCGGTAATGCAGGGGGTGAGGAATAATTTCGAAACTGACCTGTTTGGCCCTATCATAGAAACGATAAAAGGAGAACTCCATGTTAACCCCGGTGTTAATGATACCCCGAGGGTGCATGCCATTGCCGATCATATACGCGCTGTTGCTTTTGCCATTTCAGACGGGATCACGCCGTCCAATGAAGAGAGGGGTTATGTTGTTAGAAATATCCTTCGCAGGGCCTTGTTGCACGCTATTGAGCTGGGCGCGCATGGGCCTGTCTTATACAGATTGATCCATTCTGTTGCAAAGGTCATGCAGCAGCCTTACCCTGAACTGTCAAAGAGGTATCAGGACATTGCCGGTATCGTAAGGTTTGAAGAAGAGAGATTTTTTAACACATTAGGCAAAGGCCGGTCGATCTTAGAAGCCATGATAGAGGATGTTAGAAGGTCCGGCAAGGCAATGATATCGGGCGAGGACGTATTCTGCCTATGTGATACCCACGGCCTGCCCTTTATGATTACCAAAGAGCTTTGCCGAAGGCAGGGGATTGCTGTTGATGAAAAGACATTTGACGAACTTATGCGGGCCCAGAGGGATCAATCCAGAAAAAACAGTAATATCAGCGGTTCGGTTTTTATAGATACGGGTATCAAAGAAAAAACAGAATTTATCGGTTATGATATATATTCTTCAAAGGCCAGGGTTATGCGCGTGATGTCGGCTGACGGGCGTGAGATTGACTTTGCCGACAACAGCATGCCCAAGGTCCAGGTGATCCTGGATAAGTCGGTTTTTTATCCTCAACAGGGAGGTCAGGAGCCTGATAAGGGCAGACTCGGATCGAAAGATTTTGACGCCGAGGTCCTTTATGCCAAAAAGCTTCAGGCCGCAATAGTTCTTGACATAAAGCCGCTGAAGGGCCGTGTAAGTAAAGGCGACACTGTAGAGTCGGAGATTGATATTGATAGG